>NZOF01000011.1 GCA_002695185.1 Erythrobacter sp. | reverse complement strand
GGCGCGATGATCGCGATCGTCGCCCTGGCCGTGCTGCCCGTGCTGCTGCGGCTGCCGGAGACGGCCCCGGCGCGGCTGGAATGATGTGGAAAGCTGGTGACCCCTACGGGAATCGAACCCGTGTTTCAGCCGTGAGAGAGAGCCGCCAAGACGTCTGGGGACACTCTGGGATGCATTTAATTTCATATACTTAGCATTGTGGCATCCTTGCGAATCCAAGGCAGTCCTGCTATAGCAAAAGGACAAGAAATCGGATGGTCCCTTTCGCTTATGGCTCGCATAGTTGCCGACATTCGTATCCAGGATCGGGCCGTGCGCCTGCGCCTGCCGGTCAAGACCAAGGCCTATTGGCGGCTCGTCTCCGAGGGCTTCCATATCGGCTATTACAAGGGCGCGCGGAAGGTCAGCTGGGTGGTCCGTTTCCGGCGCACCGATGTGCCCAATGCCTATTTGAACGCCACGTTGGGCGAGCCAGACGACGTCCGTGACGCTGACGATGATACGATCCTCAGCTGGAAGCAGGCGCTGGCAAAAGCGCTCGAATGGGTCGAGCGGCAGACGAGCGGTGCGCCGGCAGCGCTTGACCCCAACATCACCGTCGGGACGGCGATCTCGGCCTATGTCGTGCGACGCGACGCGCGGCGCGCGGCACAGGCGGGAAGGGATGTCCGGTCGGATGCCCATTACAAGCTCAACAAGCATGTCCTCGGCGACAAGCGGATGGCAGGGTTGGCACTCAAGGATTTGTCGGAGGCGGATCTGCGCGCCTGGCAGAAGCGACTGGCCCGACAGAAGTTCACCAGCACGCAGCGGCTGCTCAACGATTTCAAGGCGGCCCTCAATGCGGCCTGGGCAGAGCATCGCAAGGTTCTTCCGGTCGATCTGCCGCTGACCATCAAATATGGCTTGTCCCTCGAAGCCCCGGCGGTGACCGAGTCGAAGGCCCGTGAGAACCAGATTTTGGCCGATGCCGAGGTGCGCCGGATCGTCGCGGCCGCCTGCGCCATGGACGAGGATCTGGGGCGTCTGGTCGCGGTCATGGCGGCGACCGGTGCCCGATTCGCCCAGTTGCGGCGGATGCAGGTCGCGGATGCGTTGCTGGAGCGGAACCGGCTCATGATCCCGCAATCCTACAAGGGGAATAAGAAGAACAACGAGCATATCCGCGTGGCGATCGGCGACGATATCGTCGAACTGCTGAAGCCGATCGTGGAGGATCGGTCGTCGAGTGCGCCGTTGTTGGAACGTTGGCGTGTCCGGCAGGTCTCGGCGGTCAAGTGGGAGCGTTACGAACGAGGGCCATGGAAATCGCCCTCGGAAATGACCCGAAGCTGGAATCAGGTTGTGAAAGAGGCAGGGCTCCCAGCCGCAACCATCCCTTATGCATTACGGCACAGCTCGATCGTTCGGGGCCTCCGCATGGGACTGCCGATTCGCCTCGTGGCCGCGCTGCACGACACCTCCGTCGTGATGATCGAGCGGCATTATTCCCGGTGGATCGTCGATGGTCTGGATGATTTGGTGGCTCGAGCGGTCGTGCCCCTTGTGGATCTTGCTGCCTGAGATGGATGAAGGGCGCCAGCCGATCGTACTGCTGTAGCTGGTGGGATAAATGGAAGTCGAGACTTATCCTGAGGTTCTTTCGTTTCGTGGCCTGTTCATCGCCGGCCCTAACTCATGCAGCAGGCAATCGACGACCTGCTGCACCTTTGGGAGCAAATGGCGCCGCTGGGGATAGACCGCCCAGATCGGTTCATCGTCGGGTTGCATGTCTTCCAGCAGCAGTTCGACCATGCCATGCTTCAGGTACGGCAGGATGTAGAAATCGGGTAGCTGGCAGATGCCCAGGCCGGCAACGCACGCTTCCATCACTGCCTGGCCGCTATTGCAGCGGAACCGCCCCTGGGGCCTGTGAATGACTTCCTGGCCGTCCACCTTGAAATGCCACGTGGCCGCAGAGCCCGCGATACATTCATGCTGATCCAGCGCCTCCACCATTGTCGGTCGTCCAGTCGTGGCAAGGTAACTGGGCGCAGCACAGGTATAAAGTGTGCGTGAGGCAACTCTCGTCGCGATCAGGCGCGAGTCAGTGATTGTGCCTGTTCGCACAGCCAAATCGAAGCCCTCGGCAATCAGATCGGTCACCCGATTGGTGAGTTCGATGGACACATTAAGTCTGGAATGTCGCATGGCAAAGCGACGAATGATTGGCGAGATAAAACGCTCCCCCATGGCTGTGGAGCAGGTGACCCGTAACTCGCCTTGGGGCTCGCTTCGGTCTCCGATCAGCGCAATGGCTTCGTCTCGTTCCTGGGCTATCCGTTCACAGCGCTCGAAAAAAACGCGCCCGGTGTCGGTTAGGCGGACGGTGCGTGTGGTGCGGTGGAACAGTTGCGCCTGTACTCGTTGCTCCAGCGCCATGATCGATCGGCTGACATGGGTCGTCGAGACGCCTAACGATTGCGCCCCGCGCGTGAAAGAGCCTGTCGTCGCAACGCTAACAAATTCGTCGATCCCGTCCCAACTCGACATTTATTATCCCTAATAGGAAATAATTATTTGCTGAATGACTATATTATCACAGCGCGAGCGAATTGCTAGAACCTGAGCACGAAAAGAATATCGGAGGGGCCTGTGGTTTGGCTAACGAGCATCTTCGCATGGTGGTGCGAGAATTTTGCCGGTTGCGCCGAGCCACATCAGCTCATTTCCGACCTTGATCACGAGCAGGAGTGAGACATGAAGACCCGCGCCGCCGTCGCCTTTGAAGCGAAGAAGCCCCTGGAAATCGTCGAGGTAGACCTGGAAGGGCCCCGAGCTGGTGAAGTGCTGGTCGAGATCATGGCGACCGGCATCTGCCATACCGATGCCTATACGCTCGACGGCTTCGACAGCGAGGGTATCTTCCCCTCGATCCTGGGTCATGAAGGCGCGGGCATCGTGCGTGAGGTCGGCGCGGGCGTCACTTCGGTCAAGCCGGGTGATCACGTGATTCCGCTCTACACGCCGGAATGCCGCCAGTGCAAAAGCTGCCTCAGCGGCAAGACCAACCTGTGCACCGCGATCCGCGCGACGCAAGGCAAGGGTCTGATGCCCGACGGCACGACGCGCTTTTCCTACAAGGGCCAGCCGATCTTCCACTATATGGGCTGCTCGACTTTTTCGAACTTCACCGTGTTGCCGGAGATCGCGGTGGCGAAGATCCGCGAGGACGCGCCCTTCCAGTCGAGCTGCTATATCGGTTGCGGCGTGACGACCGGCGTGGGCGCGGTCATCAACACGGCCAAGGTGCAGGTGGGCGACAATGTCGTTATCTTCGGCCTGGGCGGCATCGGTCTCAACGTGATCCAGGGCGCGCGCCTTGTCGGTGCGAACAAGATCATCGGCGTCGACATCAATCCCGACCGTGAGGAATGGGGCCGCAAGTTCGGCATGACCGACTTCCTCAATTCAAAGGGGCTGAGCCGGGAAGAGACGGTGGCGAAGGTCGTGGAACTGACCGACGGCGGCGCCGACTATACGTTCGATGCGACCGGCAATACCGAAGTTATGCGTACCGCGCTGGAAGCCTGCCATCGCGGCTGGGGCACATCGATCATCATCGGCGTAGCCGAAGCGGGTAAAGAAATCGGGACGCGTCCCTTCCAGCTCGTCACAGGCCGCAACTGGCGCGGCACGGCCTTCGGCGGCGCCAAGGGCCGAACCGACGTGCCCAAGATTGTCGACATGTACATGGCCGGCAAGATCGAGATCGACCCGATGATCACCCATGTCATGGGTCTGGAGGAGATCAACACCGCCTTCGACCTGATGCACGCCGGCAAGAGCATTCGCAGCGTGGTTGTGTTCTGACATTCATTTTTGATAGAGTCGGAGAATAAATATGGCAGTGATTTCGGGTGATGGCGTGTTTTCGCACGCCTGCGTCGGCGCAAGCGATCTGGCAGTTTCCACGGCGTTTTACGACGCCGCACTGGCGCCTTTGGGCGTGAAGAATTTGGGGCCCTTTGGTGACAGCGCCATTCTGTATGGCAAGGACAAGCCGGCCTTTCCGGTCCTGCGTCCGGGCAACGGTGAAGCGCCATCCGGCAACGGTGTGACCATCGGCTTTGCGACCTCCAGTCAAGCTGACGTCGATGCATTCCACGCCGCTGGCGTTTCGGCGGGTGGTGCGTGTGAAGGCGCAGCTGGCCCTCGCGGTCACTTGCCCGGCGCCTATGCCGCCTATCTGCGCGATCCGGCCGGGAACAAGGTCTGCGCCTATTTCTTCAGCGAGTGAATGATGGCCCTGGAAACCGTTTCAACCAACAAAAGCCATGGCGGGGTCCAGGGCGTCCATAAACATGCTTCCAGCGTGACGGGGACGGAGATGACCTTCTCCGTCTTCGTGCCGCCCCATGCGGAAGGCGTGAAGCTGCCAGTGGTCTGGTATCTGTCCGGACTTACCTGCACCCATGCCAATGTGACGGAAAAGGGCGAGTTCCGTTCAGCCTGCGCGGAGCTGGGGCTGATCCTCGTCGCGCCGGACACCAGCCCGCGCGGAGAGGGCGTCGCCTACGATCCGGCCGGAGCCTATGATTTCGGCCTTGGCGCGGGCTTCTATGTCGACGCAACCGAGGCGCCCTTTGCGCTCCATTATCGCATGTGGTCCTATGTGACGGAGGAGTTGCCCGCATTGATCGCGGCGAACTTCCCCGCCGATATGGAACGCCAGTCGATCATGGGCCACAGCATGGGTGGCCACGGCGCTCTGACCATCGGCCTCAACCATCCCGATCGGTACAAGGCGGTGTCGGCTTTCTCTCCGATCGTTGCCCCTTCGCAGGTGCCCTGGGGAAAGAAGGCGCTGATGGGCTATCTGGGAGAGGACAGCGCCGTTTGGCGCAGACATGATGCCGTCGCGCTGATCGAGGATGGCGCCCGGTTGCCTGATCTGCTGGTCGATCAAGGCGATGCCGACCAGTTTCTGGCCGAACAGCTTCGTCCCGAATTGCTGGAGGCGGCCTGCAAAAGCGCGGGCCAGCCGCTGACGCTGCGGATGCAGTCCGGCTACGATCACAGCTATTATTTCATTTCCTCCTTCATGGCCGATCATTTGCGCTGGCATGCGGAACGGCTAATGAAAGGGACGAACTAATGGTCCAGATCATCATTGCCGACCGGAATGGATCGGAACGGCCGATCGAAGCAGAAGCCGGCCTGTCGCTCATGGAAGCGATCCGCGACAGCGGCCTGGATGAATTGCTGGCGCTGTGCGGCGGATGTTGTTCCTGCGCGACCTGCCATGTCTTTATCGAGCCGGACGCGGCGATGCCCGCGATGAGCGAGGATGAAAACGACCTGCTCGACAGTAGCGATCATCGCAGTGACCGGTCGCGTCTCTCCTGCCAGATTCCCCTGACGGCCGAGATGGACGGTCTTCGGGTCACCATAGCGCCGGAAAATTGAAGACGATGAACGATGATCTGCTTGTCCGTTATTATGCGGCCTTCAATCGCGGCGACAGTGCGGCGATGCTCGATTTATTGACGCATGATGTCGTGCATGAACCCTCGCAGGGTGCGGTGCGGAGGGGGAAGACAGCCTTTGCCGAGTTTCTCGACCATATGAACCGCTGCTACAGGGAACAGGTCATTGATCCGGTGTTCCTGACCTCGGCTGACGGGCAACGGGCGGCGGGGGAATTCATGCTGAAAGGGGAATATCTGGAAACCGATACCGATCTGCCCCCGGCATCGGGCCAGCGTTACCTTCTGCGCGTCGGCGCCTTTTTCGAACTGCGCGATGGCCTGATCGCGCGGGTCAGCAATCATTATAATCTGGCCGGTTGGCTGGATCAGGTGAAGGCGGGTTGATGCAGGCGGACCTCGTCGAGCAGATCCGGGTCGAGTGCATTTGCAAGGACGACATGTCGCTGCACGCGCTCGCAACCTTGCGCATGACTGTGTTTCGCAGCTGGCCCTATCTTTATGATGGTAGCGTCGATTATGAAGCCGGCTATCTGGCCGAGTTTCTGAGCGACGAGGCGGCCGTGTTGGTGGTCGCACGGCTGGGGGAAATTCCCGTGGGCATGGCTACCGCATCGCCCATGGCGACTCAGTCTGATGCCGTCAAATCTCCCTTTCTGGCCGCCGGCGTCGATGTCGATAGCTTCTTCTATTTCGGCGAGTCCGTGCTGCTGCCCCAGTTTCGCGGGCTCGGCCTGGGTCATCGCTTCTTCGACGAGCGCGAGGCGGCGGCGCGCAAGGCCGGTGCGAGTAGCGCTGTCTTTTGCGCGGTGTCGAGGGATGCGGACCATCCCTTGCGACCGGAAAGCGCACGCGACCTCACCCCCTTCTGGCACAGGCGCGGCTATCGCCTTGCGCCGCGCTTCACCATGAACATGCGCTGGAAGGAAGCCGGGCAAGCTAAAGAGAGCGAACATCTGATGCGCTTCTGGTTGAAGCAGCTATAGGCGTCCAAATGACAGATTTCCGTATTGCCGCCGCGCAATATCCGATCGAGCTTCTACTCACCTACGGCGCTTGGGAAATTAAGATCAGCCGCTGGGTGTGGGAAGCGGCGGAACAGGGTGCGCAACTCCTGCTTTTCCCAGAATATGCTGCGATGGAATTGGCGGGCGGCGATCCTGACGCTGCGGCGGATTTGCAGGCCTGGCTGCATCATGTCATGGCGGTCGGGGAGCGGATCGACGAACTACATCGCCATTTTGCCATTCACTATGAGGTGACGATCCTGGGCGGCAGCCGCCCATGCCGGGATAATCGGGGATTGATCGTCAACCGTGCCCGCCTTTTTTGCCCGGACGGCAGTTCCGGTCATCAGGACAAGATCGTCATGACCCGATTCGAGCGGGAAACCTGGGGCATAGGGGGTGGCGAGGCCATCCATGTGATCGATACACCGGTCGGACGGGTGGGGATAACCATCTGCTATGATGCCGAATTTCCGCTGATCGCGCGTGCGCAGGCAGAGGCGGGTGCGCAAATCATCCTTGTTCCTTCCGCGACCGACAGCATGCAGGGCTTTTGGCGCGTGCGTATCGGTGCGCAGGCCCGGGCGTTGGAAAATCAATGCTATGTGGTTCAGGCGCCGACGGTCGGTGAGGCGCCTTGGTTGCCCTCGCTGGACGAGAATCACGGCTCGGCGGGCATTTACGGGCCGCCTGACGGCATCACGCCGGACAATGGCGTGTTCGCATTTGGCGACCTGAACCGGCCGCAATGGCTGATAGCCGATGTCCGGCTCGATCAGGTCGAGTTGTGGCGCCGGGATGGCACGGTTCTTCCCTTCCGTCACTGGCCCGAACAGCAGGTGCCGCTGCTGATCGCCGATCGAACGGCTGAGTGGGCCATGGCAATGTCGGCAGTCCGCCAGCAATGCGCGGACAGCAGCTATCCAGAACCGATTTTTGATGGGATTTTCGAATGAGTAGTTATGACGTCCTGATCGTGGGTGCGGGCCATGCCGGTGCGCAAGCGGCCATATCGCTGCGGCAACTGGGTTTCGAAGGCTCGGTCGCCATGATCGGCGACGAAAAGGATCCCCCCTATGAACGTCCTCCGCTGTCCAAGGAATATTTCGCGGGCGACAAGAGCTTTGATCGCATCCTGATCCGCCCGGCGAGCTTCTGGGAAGAGCGCGGGATCGACATGCTGCTCGGCCGCCGCGTGAAGGCCGTTGATCCTGTCGGTAAATTTGTGACCGCAGGCGACACGGAAATAGGCTATGGCAAGCTGATCTGGGCCACGGGCGGCTCTCCCCGCATGTTGACCTGCAATGGCGCCGAAGCGCCCAATGTCCATGCCGTGCGCCGCCGCGACAATGTCGACGCGATGATGGCGAAGATCGACCAGATCAACCATGTGACTGTGATCGGCGGCGGCTATATCGGGCTTGAAGCGGCGGCCGTGCTGTCCAAATTCGGAAAGAAGGTCGTGCTGCTCGAAGCGCTTGATCGCGTGCTGGCGCGCGTGGCGGGGGAAGATCTATCGCGCTTTTATGAGGCGGAACATCGCGCCCATGGCGTCGACCTGCGCACCGGCGCACGGATGGACTGCATCGAGGTGACGGATGGCGAGGCGACCGCCGTGCAGATGGCCGATGGCGAGCGGATCGAAACCGACATGGTGATCGTCGGCATCGGCATCATCCCCGAAACCGGCCCGCTGATCGCGGCGGGGGCCATCGGCGGCAATGGCGTGGATGTCGACGAATATTGCCGCACCAGCCTGCCCGACATCTATGCGGTGGGCGATTGCGCGGCGCATGCCAACAGCTTCGCCCGTGGTGCGCAGATCCGGCTGGAATCGGTCCAGAACGCCAACGATCAGGCGAAGACCGCGGTAGGCCATATTATGGGCATGGAAGAGGCCTATAACGCTGTGCCCTGGTTCTGGTCGAACCAATATGATCTGAAGCTCCAGACCGTCGGACTGTCGACCGGGCATGACCAGACGATTTTGCGCGGCGATCCGGCGACCCGCAGCTTCTCTGTACTTTACCTCAAGGACGGCAAGCTGATCGCGCTCGATTGCGTCAATGCGGTCAAGGATTATGTTCAGGGCCGCGCGCATGTGCTGTCCGGAGCGGTGCTGAATCCGACGCAACTGGCTGACGCGTCCACGATGCTTAAGGATGTCACCTGAAAGCAGATGGCGGTGCCTCGATCGTGGAGTTTGCGATTTGCTCAGGCTAATCCAATCAGGAAAGCGAGATACTATTGGGCTAAGCACCGGCTCTGGTGAGGAAGAGGAAATTAGTGGGCAGCCGCGAAGAGAAGAAAATCGAACGACGGCGGGCGATCTTGCAAAATGCGAGGAAGATTTTTCTGGAAAATGGCTATGCTGCAACCACCATGTCCCAGGTTGCGGTCCAGATCGGCGGATCTAGGGTCAGGACCCATTGATATAACCGGCTCGATCTGATTCATGCTCCGCGAGGAGATTGGATTTGAGGGACCTGTATTGGCTGACGGACGAGCAGATGGCGCGGCTTGAGCCGTATTTTCCCAAGAGCGTTCAATCGCTCAGATCCAGTCTCCTCACGGAGCCTGAATCAACTAAATCTAATTACAGCAATGGGTTCTGACCCTAGATTACAGGGACACCTTGCTGGTCCATTATCTGTGCCAGATGCTGAATCAGCAGGGAAGCAGGAACTGATAGCGTCCGTCCCGACGCGCTGACGATAGAAAGCGTGGACAGGTCGATCCGTTCGTCGGACAACGGGACGAAGATCAGGCTGCCCGCCTGAATCTCGCTGATCGCGTCGAAGGCGGTCAGCAACCCCACCCCCGCGCCGCGGATTGCCAGCGACTTGATCAGCCCGATGCTGCTGACTTCCGCCACGGCGCGGGGCGGGCCGCCGACATGGCGCCCCCAGGCGATGTCGAACACGCGGCGCAGCGACAATGTCTCGCTGGGCACGATCAGCGGATGGCTGGCGCATTCGGCCAGCGATATTTCCTTGCGCCCGGCCAGCGGATGGTCGGGATGCACCACCAGCCCCAGTCGATAGATCATCGTCCGGTCAAGCCGGATCACCGGATTATTGGGCGGGTTGAAGGTCACGCCGACATCGATGTCGCCTGCCATCACCTGATCGATCACCCCCTGCGCGCCAAACACCTCCATGCGGAACTGGATGGCGGGATAGCGTTGCTGGAAGGACGCGACCGCCCCGGCGATGAATTCCGTCGCGCCCTCGACCAGCCCGATGACGACGCTGCCCCTGCGCAGCCCGACCAGATTGTCGATTTCCGACCGGATGCGTTGCAGATCGCGGCGCCAGCGGCGCACCCCGTCGATCAGCAATTCCCCCGCCGCCGTCATGCGCATGCCGGTGGGGGTGCGTTCGAACAGCTGGGTGCCCATTTCCTCCTCCAACTGGATGATCTGGCGGTCGACCGCCGACGGGGCGATGTGCAGCACGTCGGCCGCGCGGCGCAGCCCGCCCCGCCGGGCGACTTCGTCGAAATACAGGGCGGCCCGGCTGAGAAGCATGAGGAAGTCTCCGTCTGAACTGTTCTCATTATGCGAACAGTGCTTGCGATATTCTGCGATGGATCAGCACAGGTTTCAATGGCAGATTTTGTGCAACAGCAAAATCGAGAGGGCGAATCAAAGAGCGATCAGCCGGTCGTCCTGTCGAAAAGGGGGTATGTGAATGTTGAATCTGCGGTCGAAATCGACGTTTCTGGCCAGCACCATGATATCCGCCCTGTTGGGCGCAGGGGTCTCCGCCCATGCAGCAGAGGCACCCGCCGCCGGGGGCGCGGCCGAGGATAGCGCCTATGCCGAGGGTGAGATCATCGTCACCGGCGAAAAGCAGCAGACCACGCTTCAGCGCGCGCCGCTGGCGATCACGGCGATTTCGGCCGATACGCTGGCCCAGTCCAACATCACCCAGTTGATCGACATGAACGGCTTTGTGCCGGGACTGACCATCGCCAACAGCGGCAGCTTCGTGCGGGTCGTGTCGATCCGTGGCGTGGGCTATGAAGCGTCCGACAATCTGAGCGCGCAGCCCGGCACCTCCTTCCACATCGATGGCGTCTATGTCGTCAGCCCCTATGCGCTGCAACAGGATTTCCTGGACCTTCAGCGGGTAGAGGTGTTGCGCGGCCCGCAGGGCACCGTCTTCGGCCAGAGCGCGACCGGCGGCATCATCAACGCCATCACCGCCAGGCCGGACACCCAGGCGCTCAGCGGATCGACCCAGCTGGAACTGGGCAATTACGATCTGGTGCGCGGCACCGCGACGCTGAACGTCCCGATCAGCGACACGCTGGCCGTGCGCGGCACCGTGCAGCGCTATTATCACAAGGGCTTCGCGCGCCAGACCGGGCTCAGCCCGGCCTATGGCCGCTACGGGCTGGACGATGCCGACCGTATTTCCGCCAAGATATCGCTGCTGTGGACGCCGACCGACACATTTTCCGCCCAGTTGACGGCGCAATATTTCAATGCCGACGAACATGGCGCCGCGCAGAAGAATGTCGACGATATCGACACCGATCCGCGCCGCATTTCCCAGGATTATGCGAACAAATACAAGCTCGACTTCTTCCTGACCTATGCCGACCTGCAATATGACATGGGCTTTGCGACGCTCAAGTCGCTCAGTTCCTACCAGACGACGCGCAACCACAACCAGATCGACGTCGACCGGTCCACCTATGCCCAGACCGGCACCTATGACGCCCAGCCCTATTGGAACAACAGCGTCGACGCCTTCAGCCAGGAATTCAACCTGACCTCGAACGGGGAAGGGCCGCTCAGCTACATTGTCGGCGCCTATTTCCTCTATCAGAAACTGGGCCAGGACATATTGGAATATCGCGGCACGGACGCGAACCCGGTCTATGATCTGACCCTGCCGCTGACCTTCGCCAACTATCCCTATAATCTCGATTATGCGCTCAACAGCCGGCAGAAACGTTATAGCTATGCCGGTTTCGCCCAGGCCAAGTACAAGCTGGCCGACACGGTCAGCGCGACGCTGGGCCTGCGCTACGCCCATGACGATTTCAACAGCAGCAACAGCACGCTGTTCGATATTTTCGCGCCGACCGTGCATGCGAAAACCAGTGAAAATGCGCTGACCGGCAAGGGCGAGGTCGATTTCGAACTGACTCCGCGCAACATGGTCTATGCCAGCATTTCGCGCGGGTATAAGCCCGGCGGCGTCAGCAACAACAGCACGCCGTTGCTGGTGCCGCTGACCTATCAGCCGGAATATGTCTGGTCCTATGAGATCGGCGCGAAGAACCGCTTTGCCGACGGCCGGGTGACGCTGAACACCGCAGCCTTCTTCTATGACTATAAAAATCTGCAATATCAGATGGAGGATCCGATCCCCTATCAGGGCGGCGTGTCGAACGTGCCCAAGACGCGGATCTGGGGTGCAGAGGCGGAGGCCACGGTCGAACTGACCGGGAAGCTCAAGCTGGACGGCAATGTCACCTATCTCGATGGCGAACTGGTGGGCGATTATATCACGCTGGACCCGTCCCGCGCCCATGCCGCCACGCTGGCCGCCGCCGCGCTGGGTTATGGCCCCTTCGATGCCTATACCATCGCGCTGCGGGCCCAGCAGACCCGCAACACCAACGGCAATGTGCCGCCCAAACTGCCCAAATGGCAGGGCGCGGTCGGCGCGACCCACACGCTGGACATCGGTTCGCTGGGCACGCTCAAATCGCATGCGGAACTCATCTATCGCGGCAAGTTCCAGTATCGCATCTTCAATGACGGCGCCCGCGACGTGGTGCCCGGCTATACGCAGGTGAACGCCAATTTCGCCTTCACCCCGCAGGACAGCGGCTGGACGCTGGGCGTCACCGTGTCGAACATCTTCGACAAGAACGGGATCGCCTCGCGCTATTCCAACCCCTTTGGCAGCTTCACGACCAGCGACATGTACATCCCGCCGCGTCAGGTCATCGCATCGGTGAAATATGACTTCTGATCGCGTCATGCCCCATCCGGTGGACCATGTCCCGCCGGCGGGGGCGCTGGGGGCCCTGGCCTTCCAGCATGTGCTGACCATGTATGCAGGGGCGATCACCGTGCCCCTGCTGGTCGCTTCCGCGCTGCACCTGTCGGCGCAGGACACCGCCTATCTGGTCAGCGCCGACCTGTTCGCCTGCGGGCTGGTCACGCTGCTGCAATGTCTTGGACTGGGCCGGGGCGGCGTGGGCATTCGCCTGCCCATCATCATGGGCGTGACCTTTGTCGGCGTGATGCCCGCCATCGCCATTGCCAGCCAGCCGGGACTGGGCCTGCCGGGCGTCTATGGCGCGGCCATCGCCGCCGGGCTGATCGTCCTGCCGCTGGTGCCGCTGGTCGGACGGCTGCGGCGGGTGCTGACCCCCACCGTCACCGGCACCGCCATGCTGCTGATCGGCCTGTCGCTGATGGGCGTGGCGGTGGACTGGGCCGCCGGCGGACAGGGCGCCGCCGACTATGGCGCGCCTGTCCATCTGCTGCTGGCGGGCGGCACCATTGCGGTGATCCTGCTGGTGACGCGGCTGGGCACCGGCTTTCTGGCCAATTGCGCGATCCTGATGGGCATGGCGGCGGGCTATGCCGTCGCGGCAGCCATGGGGCTGGTGGATTTTTCCGGCGCCGTCGCCGCACCCCCGCTGCAACTGGTCACGCCCTTCCATTTCGGCCTGCCCCTGTTCGACCCGGCGGCCATCGCATCGATGGTGGTGGTGCTGCTGATCACGCTGGTGGAATCCAGCGGCATGCTGACGATGATGGGCGACATGGTCGACCGTCCGGTGACGACGCGCGACCTGTCGCGCGGGCTGCGCGCCGATTGCCTGGGCGCGGTCATCGGCGGCGTTTTCAACAGCTTTCCCTATACATCCTATGCCCAGAATATCGCGCTGGTGAACATGACAGGGGTGCGCAGCCGCTTCGTCTGCATCGGCGCGGGCGCGATGATGCTGGTGCTGGCGCTGTTCCCCCGGCTGTCCGCGCTGGTCGCCGCCGTGCCGCCCAGCGTGCTGGGCGGGGCCGCGCTGGTGCTGTTCGGCATGGTCGCGGCGTCGGGCATCCGTTCGCTCGCGGCGGCGGGGCTGGACCGATCGCGGGAGGATCTGCTGGTCGTCGCGATCAGCCTGGGCATGGGCCTGATCCCCACTTTTTCCGACCGTTTCTTTGCCGCGGCCCCGGCTGCGCTGGCGCCCTTCACCCATAGCGGCGTGCTGCTGGGCATTGTCACGGCGATCCTGCTCAACATCTTCCTTGGCACCGGGCGCGCAACGAACAGCGCCATCGCCGGGGAATCCGACATCCACAACAATCGCATGCCGGCGCCCCATGCCGGCCACGCAGGAGGCTGAAATGAAGTTTGACGGTAGCGTGGTTCCCATCATCGACCTGACCCCCGCGCGCACGGGCAGCGAAGCGGACCGACAGGCCGTGGCCGAACAGGTTGGCGCCGCTGCGCGCAGCATCGGTTTTCTGGTGGTGTCGGGCCATGGTGTCCCGGCCGAAGCGATCGAGGCCGCCGCCACCGCCAGCCGGGCGCTGTTCGACCTGTCGGGCCCGGAAAAGGGCAAATATCGCTCGCCCGACCCGGCCGTCTATCGCGGCTATTTCGGGATAGAGACCGGCAACCTTGCCAGCACCATCGGCGAGGAAGATGCCAAGCCCGACCATCGCGAATATTATAATATCGGCCGTTTCGACCTGGACGAAAGCGACCCCTATTTCACCACGCCGACCGCGCGCCGGATCTTCCATCCCAATATCTGGCCCGATGCCGACGTGCCCGCCTTCCAGCCTGCCATCGTCACTTATTATCATGAGATGGAAAAGCTGGCCGCGCTGCTGATGGAACTGTGCGCCCGCGCGCTGAACCTGTCGCCCGACTGGTTCGCGGACAAGATCGACCGGCACATCACCAACATGGTCATCAGCAACTATCCCGACCAGCCCGAAGCGCTGGAGGATGGCCAGCTGCGCGCCGGTGCGCACACCGATTATGGCGGCCTGACCATCCTGAAGACGGAGGACAAGCCCGGCGGACTGGAAGTGCTGACCGCCGACGGCCGCTGGGAAGCGGTGCCCATCGTGCCGGGCGCGTTCATCATCAACCTGGGCGACCTGATGGCGCAATGGACCAATGACGAATGGGTGTCGACCATGCACCGCGTCGTCAATCCGCCGCGCGACAAGGGGGTGGGCAGCCGCCGCCAGTCGCTCGTCTTCTTCCACCAGCCCAATTACGACGCGGTCATCGAATGCATCCCGACCTGCGCCATCGACAAGGCGCCGAAATATGCGCGCACCACGTCGCTGGAGCATCTGGAAATGAAGATGGACCAGATGAACAACACGCCCAAGTTCAAGGAAGCGGAGGCCGCCTGACATGATCGTCTACACGCCCCCCAAGCCTGCAGAGGCGATCCCCCTGATCGACCTGGGGCCCAGCCTGTCCGGCGACCTGGAGGCCAAGAAGGCGGTTGCGTGGGAAATCCACAAGACCGCGCGGGACACCGGCTTCTTCTACATCGCCAACCATGGCGTGCCGCAGGCGATGATGGACGGCCAGCTCGACCTGGCGCGCCGCTTCTTTGCCCTGCCGCTGGAGGAAAAGGCAAAGGTCGACACCAGATATTCGACCTGCACCCGCGGTTACGAGGCGCCGGGCCTTCAGACGCTGGACGACGGATCACCGCCGGACCTCAAGGAAGGCTTTCTGATCGGCGTCGATCTGGACGACGACCATCCCTATGTGCGTGATGGCGTGCCCAATTGCGGCGCCAATCTGTGGCCGGAAAAGCCCGATGGCTTTCGCGCCCGCTATGAAGCCTATGTGGCAGAGATGTTCCGCGTCGGCCGCCATCTGATGAGCCTGATCGCCCTGTCCATCGACCTGCCGGAGGATTATTTCGTCGACGGGCTGCAGGAGCCGCTGTTCAACAGCCGGCTGCTGAAATACGGCCCGCAGCCGACCGACGCCGCCTATAACCAGATCGGCGCGGGCGCGCATATCGACTGGGGCATGATTACCATTTTGCTGCAGGACGATGTCGGCGGGCTGGAGGTGGAAAATGCGGCGGGCGAATGGATCGCTGCGCCGCCGATCCCGGGCACCTTCGTCATCAACCTGGGCGAAATGGTCCGCGTGCTGACCAACGGCCTGTACCATGCCAACATGCACCGGGTGCTCAACAACCATAGCGGCCGGGATCGCTTTTCGGTGCCGACCTTTTTCGACCCCAATTATTTCTACAAGGTCAGCTGCGCGCCGACCTGCCTGCCCGAAGACGGGCCGCCCACCTATCCCGACACCACGGTGGGGGATCATATCGCCGAAATGTACCGCAAGACCTATGGCCTCGCGGCGTGAAGGATCGAACAATGGCTGTTCTTGCTTATACCAACATCTTCACCGCCGACATCGACCGGCTGGCCGATTTCTACAGCAGCCTGTTCGGGTTGGAGGAATATCGCGAAAGCCGCTCGCCGATCTTCCGGGGCTTTGCCGCCGGCGGCACGTCGCTGGGCTTCAGCGGCACGGGCGCTTATGAACTGCTGGGCATGGCGCCCCAGACGGAACCGGGCGACCGCGTGTTCCAGACCTTCAACGTGGATTCGCCCGAAGAGGTGCAGCGGCTGACCCGGCAGGCCGCCGTGCTGGGCGCACAGGTGGTGAAGGAACCGTTCGAAACCTATTATGGCTGGTATCAGTCGGTGCTGCGCGATCCTGACGGGAATGCCTTCCGCATCAACTATCTGGGAGTTCCCGCATGACGCAGGCGCCATCGCTGCTGCAGGAACGGGACGATGTGCCGCCGCCGGCCGCGACCCGGCCCCCCCGCGTCACCCGGCCGCGCAACTGCACCTATGCCGACGGGGACTGGGAAATATTGTCCCGCTACTGGTTTCCCGTCGCCCGCGTCGACGATGTCGGCACCGCGCCGGTCCAGTCAAAGCTGCTGGACGTGAAGCTGGTCGTCTATCGCACCACGTCGGGCATCAGCGTCGCGCGCGACCTGTGCCCCCATCGCGGCGTGCCGCTCAGCATGGGCTGGGTGGAGGACGACAATCTGGTCTGCCCATATCACGGCCTGCGCTTTGCTGCGGACGGGCGCTGCGTCAAGATCCCGGCCCAGCCCAATGTCGTGCCGTCGGACCGGTTCCGCGCCACCACCTTGCCCATGGTCGAACGCTATGGGCTGGTGTGGACCTGTCTGGATCCGGACAATGCGCTGGCCGACATTCCCGACTTCCCCGAATTCGGCGCGTCCGATTTTCAGGCCATCGTCTGCCCGCCAGTGTCGATACAGGCCGCCCCCGGACGGCAGGTGGAAGGGTTTATCGACGTCGCCCATTTCGCCTGGATCCATCATGAGGCCTTTGCCGACCGCGAGAACAGCGTGGTGCCGCTCTACCAGACCCGGCAGACCGACTATGGGTTCCGCAGCATCTATATCAGCGATGTCAGCAACTTCCCCAAACCGTTGCAGCATCTGGAACCCGAAGGCTTCATCTGGCGCCGGACCTTCGACGTCTATCCGCCCTATATCGCCTTCCTGACGGTCGATTTCCCCCATGACGGCGTGCTGCGCATCATGAACATCGCCACCCCGGTGTCAGCGCGGGAAACCACGCTTTATGTGCCGCTGGTCCGCAATTTCGACCGCACCGGATCGGTCGAGGATGTCTACGCCTTCAACGCGCAGATCTTTGCGGAGGATCAGGCCATTGTGGAGGCGCAATGCCCGGAGGACCTGCCGCTGGAACTGGAGGAGGAAGCCCATTTCGCGGCCGACCGATCTTCCGTTTCCTATCGCAAGGCGTTGCGGGCGCTGGGCCTGACCTGCTGAAACAGACGTTCCATGGCACCTGCGGGGGCGGACGGCGAGGCATCGCCGCCCGCCCTTTTTTTGCGCCCTCTTTCCCTGTGGGGCCGGATTATCTGCTGTCCCCATTTTGGCATCGCCATGACCTAAAATAAGTTCTTTTTTAGATCGGCCGCCGCCGTCACACTTTTTCCCATCAGCCTGACAGGGACGCCCATGACATGATGCACGCACCATCCAGCTATAATGGCCTTGCCACTGCGCCGCATCATCTGGCGAGTCAGGCGGGCCTGAGCGTGCTCAAGGATGGCGGCACCGCGGTCGAGGCATGCGTGGCGATGGCCGCGACGCTGGCGGTGGTCTATCCCCATATGACCGGTATCGGCGGCGACGGTTTCTGGCTGATCCACGATCCCGACGGCCATGTCCATGCCATCGACGCCTGCGGCGCCGCCGCCGCGCGCGCCGACCTGTCGCTCTATGCCGGGCTGAAGGACATTCCGTGGCGCGGCCCGCTGGCGGCGAACACAGTTGCGGGCACGGTGTCGGGCTGGAAACAGGCGCTGGCGGGCGATGCCGGCACGCTCAGTCTGGACCGGCTGCTGCGCGACGCCATCGATCTGGCGCGGCAGGGCGTCGCCGTGACAGAGGGCGGGGCGCAGATCGCGGCCGCCAAACATGCCGAACTGATTGCGCAGCGCGGCGCCTATGGCGATATTTTCGCGCCGGGCGGCCGCCCGCTGAAGCAGGGCGAACGGCTGTGCCAGCCCGCGCTGGCCGCCACGCTGCAGATGCTGGCCGACAATGGCCTGCAGGATTTCTATACCGGCAAGCTGGCCCGGTCGATCGCGGCGGATCTGGTCGCGCTGGGCAGCCCGGTCACGGCTGCCGATCTGGAGGCGCACCGCGCCATCGAACCCCGGCCGCTGACCCTGACGGTCAAGGGCGCGCACCTGTACAACACGGCGCCGCCGACGCAGGGGCTGGCGTCGCTGCTGATTCTGGCCCTGTTCGACCGGCTGGGCGTGACGGAGGGGGAGGGGTTCGCCCATCTCCACGGCCTGATAGAGGCGACGAAACAGGCCTTTCTGGTGCGCGACAGCCATGTCGGCGACCCGGCCCATATGCCCGTTCCCGCCCAGTCGATCCTGGACGACCGGGATGCGCTGGCGGCGATGGCCGGGCGCATCGACCCGGCGCGCGCGCTACCCTGGCCGCAGGACAGCGCGCTGGGCGACACCTGCTGGTTCGGGGCGGCCGATGCGCGTGGGCAGGTGGTCAGCTGCATCCAGTCCACCTATTTCGAATTCGGGTCCGGGCTGGTCCTGCCGCAGACCGGCATCACCTGGCAGAACCGGGGCGCCAGTTTCCGTCTGGCGCAGCAGGGCTGGAACGCGCTGGCGCCGGGACGCAAGCCCTTCCATACGCTGAACCCGGCGCTGGCGCGTTTCCATGACGGGCGGGTCATGGCCTATGGCACCATGGGCGGGGAGGGGCAGCCGCAGACGCAGGCCGCGATCTTCAGCCGCTATGCCTGGTTCGACGTGCCCTTGCAGCAGGCGGTGACGATGCCGCGCTGGCTGCTGGGCCGGACCTGGGGCGAAAGCAGCACCACGCTGAAGCTGGAAAGCCGCTTCGACCCTGCCACCATCGCAGCGCTGGCGGCGGCGGGCCATGATGTGGAGATGCTGGCCCCCTTTACCGCCACCATGGGCCATGCCGGCGCGGTCGTGCGCCATGCCGACGGCCTGATCGAGGGCGCGACCGACCCCCGGTCCGACGGCGCGGTGGCGACATGGTAAGCGGCGCGCGCGCGGTCGAACGGTGCGACCGGCTGGGCCTGCCGCCCTATAGCGACAGCGCTGACGGGCTGTATCGCGCCTATCTGACGCCCGCCTATGCCGCGTCGCAGCAACTGGTCGCGCGCTGGATGGCGCAGGCAGGCATGGCGGTGCGGATCGACGCGGCGGGCAATCTGATCGGCCGCTATGAGGGGACAGGCGACGGCCCGCCGCTGATCGTGGGCAGCCATCTGGACAGCGTGCGCGACGCGGGCCGCTATGACGGGCCGCTGGGCATCATGCTGGGCATCGAATGCGTGGCGGCGCTGCACGATGCGGGCGAAAGGCTGCGCTTCCCCATCGAGATCTACGCCTTCGGGGATGAGGAAGGGTCGCGCTTTCCGCTGGCGATGCTGACCAGCCGGGCGGTGGCGGGCACGCTGGACGCGCAGCTGACCGAACCTGCAGATGCCGATGGCGTCACCCTGTTTCAGGCGATGGCCGCCTATGGCGAGGCAGTGGGCGCCGCGGTGCCCCGCGATTTCGACGCCTATCGGCAGGCACGCCACCCCGGCGCCTTCGCCTATCTGGAGGCGCATATCGAACAGGGCCCGGTGCTGGAGGCCGACGGGCTGGCGCTGGGCACCGTCACCGGCATCGCCGCGCAACGGCGCTTTGGCATAAAGGTCGGCGGCCGGGCGGGCCATGCCGGGACCACCGCCATGACGCTGCGCCGCGATGCGCTGGCGGCGGCGGCGGCGATGATCCTGACGGCGGAGCAGGAGGCGCTGGCCGCCGGGGGCGACCGGGTGGCGACGGTCGGCACCGTCACCGCCGGGCCGGGCGCGGCCAATGTGGTGCCGGGCAGTGCCATGTTCACGCTGGACGTGCGCGCCGCGCGGGATGCCGATTGCGCCGCGCTGGCCGATGTCATTGTCGACCGTTTCGGGCACATCGCGGCGGTGCGCGGCGTCACCCTGTCGGTCGACGCGCTGCACAGCCTGCCCGCCAGCCCCTGCGACCCGCAGCTGATGACGCTGATGGACGGCGCGCTGGCGGCGGAGGGGCTGCCGGTGCGGCGGCTGGTGTCGGGGGCGGGGCATGACGCGATGATCCTGTCCGCGCTTTGCCCCACGGCGATGCTGTTCATCCGCTGCCGCGAGGGGATCAGCCACAATCCGGCCGAAAGCGTCCTGCCCGAAGACGCCGATCTGGCCGCCCGCACGATGCTGCGCTTCATCAAATCCCTGGAGGATATCCACCGTGCCTAATGTCTTTGCAGAGATCGACCCGCCCCAGCGCCTGCTGATGGGCCCCGGCCCGATCAACGCCCATCCCCGTGTGCTGCGCGCCATGTCGGCCGATCTGCTGGGCCAGTTCGACCCGGAAATGACCGCCTATATGAATGAGGTGATGGCGCTGTACCGCCCGATCTTCGGCACGCAGAACCGCCAGACCTTTCTGGTCAACGGCACGGCGCGCGCGGGCATAGAGGCGGCGCTGGTCAGCATGGTCAGCCCCGGCGACACGGTGCTGGTGGTGAATTTCGGCCGTTTCGGCCTGCTGCTGACGGAGATATTGGAGCGGGTCGGCGCCCGGGTGGAGCGGGTGGACGCGCCCTGGGGCGAAGTCGTGCCGCTGGACGCGATCGGCGACGCCATCGCCCGGACCGGGCCCAAAGTCGTCGCGACCATCCATGGCGATACATCCACCACCATGGCGCAGCCGCTGGACGGGCTGGGCGCGCTGTGCCGCGATGCGGGCGCGCTGCTCTATGTCGACGCCACCGCGACCATCGGCGGCATGGAACTGGCGGCGGACCGCTGGGGCGCGGATATCGTCACCGGCGGGTTGCAGAAATGTCTGGGCGGATCGTCCGGTTCGGCCCCCATCACCATTTCCGATCGCGCGGCGACGCATATTTACGGCCGCCGCCGCGTCGAGCTGGGCCTGCGCAGCGGGGACATGGAAGAGGGCGAGGATGAGGGCGGGGGCATCGTCATCGGGTCCAACTATTTCGATCTGGGCATGGTGATGGACTATTGGTCCGAAAAGCGCCTGAACCACCATACAGAGGCGACCACCATGCTGTATGGCGCGCGCGAATGCGCCCGTATCATGCTGGAAGAGGGGCTGGAGCAGCGCTATGCCCGCCATGCGGCGGCAGGCCGCGCCATGGCGACCGGGCTGCGCGCGCTGGGGCTGACGCTGTTCGGCGACGACCGCTATCGCATGACCAATGTGACCGCGGCCTATATTCCCGAAGGCGTGGATGGAGAGCGGGTGCGCCGCCGCATGCGCGAGGATTTCGAAATAGAGATCGGCACCGCCTTCGGCCCGCTGGCGGGCAAGGTGTGGCGGTTCGGCGCGATGGGATATAATGCGCGCAAGCACAAGATACTGATAACATTGGGCGCGCTGGAGGCGGTGCTGCGGGCGGAGGGGCATGGCTGTCCCCCGGGCGAGGCGGTCGACGCCGCGCTCAGCGCATGGAACGCACGATGAGCGCGCGCGACCTGATCGGCTATGGCCAGACCCCGCCCGCCGCGCACTGGCCCGGCGGCGCGCGGATCGCGGTGCAGTTCGTCATCAATTATGAGGAAGGCGCGGAAAACAGCGTCCTGAACGGCGACCGGGGATCCGAAGCCTTTCTGTCCGACATGGTCGGCGCGGTCAGCCATGCCGACCGGGCGATGGCGATGGAAAGCCTGTATGAATATGGCAGCCGCGCCGGTTTCTGGCGCCTGCACCGGCTGTTCACGGATCGCGGCCTGCCCGTCACCGTTTTTGGCGTGGCCGCCGCGATGGCCGCCAACCCCGCCGCCGTCGACGCGATGCTGAAAGCGGACTGGGAAGTGGCCAGCCACGGCTATCGCTGGATCGATTATCAGCATATGCTGGCGGATCGGGAGGCGGAACATATCGCCCGCGCCATAGAGGTCCACACCCGCCTGACCGGGCAAAGGCCGCTCGGCTGGTATCAGGGCCGCACCTCGCCCAACACCGCCCGGCTGGTCGCGCAGGAGGGAGGGTTTCTTTACGACGCGGATTCCTACGCCGACGACCTGCCCTATTATGACCGGCGTTTCGGCCGGGCGCAGCTGATCGTGCCCTATGCGCTGGACGCCAACGATATGAAGATGGTGGCGCTGAACGGCTTTACGGAGGGGGACCAGTTCTTCCGCTATCTGCGCGACACGTTCGACCAGCTGCGGGCGGAAGGCGGGCGGATGATGTCGGTTGGTCTGCATGGCCGCATCGCCGGACGGCCCGCCCGCGCCCATGCGCTTGCCCGTTTCCTGGATCATGTCCTGGCCCATGACGATGCCTGGGTCGCCCGCCGCATCGACATTGCCCGCCACTGGCTGGAGCTGCACCCCCATGACTGAAGAAAAAGCCGATTTCATCGCCCGCTATGGCGCATTGTTCGAACATTCCCCTTGGGTGGTGGAGCGCGCCGCCGAACGCCTGCCCTTCGACGATCTGCATGCCGGGCTGATGCAGACGGTGCACGACGCCACCCGGGACGAACAACTGGCGCTGATTCGCGCCCATCCCGAACTGGCGGGGAAGGCCGCCATCGACGGGTCGCTGACCGATGCATCTGCCGCCGAACAGGCATCGGCCGGGCTGGACCGGCTGTCGCCCGAGGAATATCGCGCCTTTCACGACCTGAACGCCCGCTATGGCGCGCGTTTCGGTTTTCCCTTCATCATCTGCGTCCGGCTGACGAACAAGGCGGGCATATTGGCGGCCATGGAACAGCGGCTGGCCCATGACGAACAAAGCGAAATCGCCACCGCCCTTGCCGAAATCGGCAGGATCGTGGCCCTGCGTCTGGAGGATCTGGCATGACATTGGCACAGCATGAGGCCCGGCTGGCGCATGATCTGGACTGTCTCGGCTTTGGCGGGGCGGACTGGACCCGCACCGATGCGCCAGATGACCAGCACATCCACGACGTGGTGATCGTCGGCGGCGGGCAGAGCGGGCTGGGCGCGGCCTTCGGCCTGCTGCGCGAACGGATTTCCAACATCCTTGTGCTCGACGAAAATCCGGCGGGGCAGGAAGGGCCGTGGGACAGCTATGCGCGGATGATGACGCTGCGCACGCCCAAGCATCTGACCGCCATCGACTATGGCATCCCCGCGCTCACCTTCCGCGCTTATTGGGAGGCGATGCACGGGCCGCAGGGCTGGGCCGCCATTGACAAGATCCCCCGGCGCGACTGGATGGACTATCTGCGCTGGTATCGCCGCGTGCTGCGCCTGCCGGTGCGCAACGACAGCCGGGTCACGCTGGTGGAACCGGTGCGGCGCGGCCTGTTCCGCCTGTCGCTGGCCGATGGCGAAACGCTGCTGGCGCGCAAGGTCGTCATGGCCACCGGCATACAGGGCGGCGGCCAGTGGCAGATGCCCGCCATGGTGACGAAGCTGCCCGGCCATCTTTATGCCCACACCTCTCAGGCCATCGATTTCGATGCGCTGGCGGGCAGGCGGATCGCGATACTGGGCGGCGGCGCGTCGGCCTTCGACAATGCGCAACATGCGCTGTCGCTGGGCGCGGGGGAGGTGCATGTCTTTGTCCGCCGCCAGCAATTGCCCACCGTTAACCCGATCCGTTTTCTGGAGGCGAACGGCGTCATCCCGCGCTTCCCCGCTTTGGCGGATGAGGCCAAATATCGGATGATGAAGAATTTTTTCGAACGCAACCAGCCGCCCACCAACGACACATTCGCGCGTGCGGCCAGCCATCCGGGCTTCCATCTGCATCTGGGATCGCCCTGGCTGGATGTGGCGGAAGCAGGCGACGGGGTGGATGTCATCACGCCGCAGGGGCGGCAGCGCTTCGATTTCCTGATCCTGTCCACCGGCCTTGCCACCGATCCCGCGCTGCGCCCCGAACTGCGCCCGGTCGCGGCGGGCATCGCCCGCTGGTCGGACCGCTTCGCACCGCAGGATCGCGACGCGGTGCTGGATGCGCACCCCTATCTGGGCACGGGGTTCCAGCTGCTGCCGCGCACGCCGCAGGATGAAGACGCGCTGCACGGGCTGTTCGCCTTCAACTATTCGGGCCTCATCAATTTCGGTCTGTCGGCATCGGCGATTTCGGGACTGAAACATGCGCTGCCCCGGCTGGTGCAGGGGGTCGCGGACCAGCTGTTTCTGGACGATCAGGGGGCGATACTGGCCGATTATTTCGCCTATGCCGAACCTGAATTTTCCGCGCAGCTGCCCACGCCCCGCGCCACGCCGACGGAGGCCGCGGCATGAGCCTGTCCACCCATGTCCTCGACACCATGCACGGCCGCCCCGCCGCTGGCATGGCGATCCGCCTGCTGTCGGGCGACCGGCTGCTGTTCGCAGGGCTGACCGATGCGGACGGCCGCTGCCCGGCGCTGCGCGATCTGGAACTGGCGGCCGGAAACTACCGGCTGACCTTTGCGGTGGCGGATTATTTCCGCTGGCTGGGCGTCGACCTGCCGCAGCCGCCCTTCCTTGACATCGTGCCCATCGATTTCGGCATGGGCGAAGGGGGCCATTATCATGTCCCGCTGCTCGCCTCGCCCTTTTCCTATTCCACCTATCGCGGAAGCTGAAGGCCCATGGAAGCTGACACCCCCCTCTTCGTCCCCCTCTTCACGCAAACGGCCGACGCGGATCTGGCCGCCGAAATCGCAGCGCGGATCGGCATGGACCTGCCCGATGCCTGCGTGGCGGGCGTGGCGGCCAATGCCCGCCTGTTGCAACGCCATGCCGACCTGCTGCGCGGGGGACAGGCATGACCGACCTGTCGACATGGGGCGTCGTCGCTTGCGCCGATGCGGTCCGGTCCGGGCGGCTGTCGGCGGTGGCGCTGGCGACGGCGGCGCTGGACCGCATCGCCGCCCGCAACCCGGCGATCGTCGCGGTGACGCGCACCCTGCGCGACCGGGCGCTGGCGCAGGCGGCAGCGGTCGATGCGCAACTGGCCGCCGGGCAGGATCCCGGCCCGCTCGCCGGCGTGCCCTATGGCGTCAAGGACCTGTTCGACGTCGCCGGCCTGCCGACCACGGCGGGCGCCGCACGGCTGAAGGATGCGCCGCCCGCGACCGCCGACGCCGAAGCGATCGCGCGACTGCGCGCGGCGGGCGCGGTGCTGGTGGCGACGCTCAACATGGACGAGTTCGCCTATGGCTTCGTCACCGACAATGCGCATTGGGGCATCACCCGCAACCCGCACGATCCGGCGCGGTTCGCGGGTGGATCGTCGGGAGGGTCGGCGGCGGCGGTGGCGGCGGGCATGCTGCCCTTTGCCCTTGGGTCCGACACCAATGGATCGATCCGCATTCCGGCCAGCCTTTGCGGCATTTACGGGACGAAGCCGACCCATGGCTCGCTGCCGCTGGCGGGGACCTATCCCTTTGTCCACACGCTGGACGATATCGGCGCCTTCACGCGCAGCGCCGGCGATCTGGCGCTGGTCGACGCGGTGCTGCGCGGCGGCGCGGGCGAAGCCGCGCCGCTCGGCCGGCCCGCTTTGCTGGGCGGCTGGTTCGCGGCCAATCTGGCGCCGGACATGGCGGCGGCGCTGGACCGCCTTTCCGCCGGGCTGGGCGGGCTGCCGGTGGTCGACCTGCCCGATGTGGCGAGGGCGCGATCGGCCGCCTTTCTGCTCACCGCCTATGAGGGCGGGCGGCTGCATCGCGACGCGCTGGCGGCCGATCCGCTGTCCTACGATCCGGCGACCCGCGACCGGCTGATCGCGGGAGCGGCGCTGCCGGATGCCATATATGCGCAGGCCATGGCCTTTCGCAGCGTCTTTGCCGCCCATGTGGAGCGCGCGCTGGCCGACCATGACGTGCTGATCGCGCCGGCCACCTTCGGCCCGGCGCCGCGCATCGACGATCCCACCATCCCCATCGATGGCGCGCCGCAACCGGCCCGCGCCAATCTGGGCCTCTACACCCAGCCGATCAGCTTTCTGGGCCTGCCCGTGGTGGCCGCACCCCTGCCGGTGGCGGGGCTGCCCATGGGGGTGCAGCTGATCGCGGCGAAGGGTCGCGACAGCGCCCTGATCGATTATGCGACCATGCTGGAGGGCAGGGGCCTGATAGCGGCAAAAGGGGAAGGACGATGACCGTGAACGATGCAGGGGTTGTGGCCGAAGTGACGGCGCAGCTGGAACGCTATGAACGCGCGCTGATGGCGGACGATCTGGCAGAGATGGACGCGCTGTTCCACGACGCGCCGACCACCGTGCGCTATGGCGTGGGCGAGGTGCTGTACGGCATGGAAGAAATTCGCGACTTTCGCAAAGGGCGCGGCGGTTCCCCCCAGCGCCGCGTCGGCCGGATCGCGGTCGCTGCCTTCGGCCCCGACGCCGCCACCGCCAATATCGAATTTTTCCGCGAAGGGTCCGACCGGCGCGGCCGCCAGAGCCAGACCTGGATCCGCTTCCCCGACGGGTGGAAGATCGTGTCCGCCCATGTCTCCATCGAAGGCAGCGCCTCGTGAAGGCGCTGCTGGCACGGCTGAACATCGACAGCTATATCCTGCTGCTGGTCGGCATGGTGCTGCTGGCGTCCTTCCTGCCGGTGCGCGGGATGGCGGCGACGGTCGCGGGGGGCTGCGCCGACATCGGCATCGTCATCCTCTTCTTCATGCATGGCGCGCGCCTGTCGCGGCAGGCGGTGATCGACGGCGCGCGCCACTGGCGGCTGCACCTGACGGTGGCGCTGATGACCTTTGCGGTGTTCCCGCTGCTGGGCCTGGCCGTCCGGGCGATCCCCGGCATCGATCCCGCGCTGGGCACGGGTATGCTGTTCCTCACCCTGCTGCCCTCCACCGTGCAATCGTCCATCGCCTTCACCGCCATGGCGCGGGGCAATGTCGCGGCGGCGGTGTGCAGCGCCTCCTTTTCCAACCTGGCGGGCATTTTCATCACCCCGCTGCTGGTCGCCTTCCTCATCACCGGGCGGCAGGGCGGCTTTTCCGGCGACGCGGTCGTGACCATCGCGGTCCAGTTGCTGCTGCCCTTTCTGGCGGGCCATTTCCTGCGGCCGTGGATCGGCGCCTGGATCGCCCGGCAAAAGAAGCTGCTGACCATGGTGGATCGCGGATCGATCCTGCTGGTGGTCTATACCGCCTTCAGCGCGGCGGTGGTGGAGGGGCTGTGGAACCGCGTCACGCCGGACGATCTTGCCCGGATTGCGGGGCTTTCCGTGCTGTTGCTGTCGGTCGTGCTGCTGCTCAGTCATGCGCTGGGCAAATGGCTGGGCTTCAACCGGGAAGACAGTATCGTGCTGCAATTTTGCGGCTCGAAAAAGAGCCTGGCGTCGGGCGTGCCGATGGCCGGCGTGCTGTTTTCCGCGTCGCAGGTGGGCGCGATCATCCTGCCGCTGATGTTCTTCCACCAGATCCAGCTGATGGTCTGCGCCGTGCTGGCCCGCCGCTATGCCGCCGCCGACACCGGGCAGGAGGCACTGGCCGGCGCATAGCCGGCCAGTCGCGCGCGCCCTACAGGCTCAGCCGTTCGGGATCCTCGCGCGCATCCTGTTCCTGCATGGCGCGGGTCGCCACCGACCCCCAGGGGAAGATGAACCACCGCTTGTCGACCTGCCGGTCGATATTGCGCGACGCATGGTCCACCGTCTCGCGCGAACGGACATTGTTGATCAGCACGGCAAAACGCACATTGTCGGCCACCCCGCCATTGTCGATCAGCAGCGACCGAAAGCGGGCGATGGTCTTGCCGCTGTCGTTGATGTCGTCGAAGAACAGATATTTCTCGCCCAGCTGGGTGCAGGCGGCCAGATGGACCAGCAGCGAATCCGAAAAGGCGTGCACCTTCGAACTATGATCGATGGACAGCATGGCGATACCCATGCGGTGCGACAGGAAGGTCGCGGGCACCAGCCCGCCCCGGCCGATGCCGACGATATAGTCGGGCACCCACGGATCCCGTTCGACCGCGCTGGCGATGGTTTCGACATCGGCCAGAAACCGGTCGTAGGACATTTCGGAAAACTGGATATCTTGCGTCTGCGTCATGATGGGCCTTCAGGTGGATGATGGGGGTGCGGCCGGTTCGGCCTCGCCCGCGACGGTCGCGCATCGGGCGAGCGCCGCGTTCAGCAGGTCCACCAGCGCATGGACCGCAATGGGCGGATTGCGCGCGGACCGGACATAGATGCCCAGGTCGGCCTGAAGATAGGCGGGCCGGGCGATGGGAATATGGACCAGTTCGCCCCGCTCGATCTCATCCTCTATGCCGATCCGCGTCTGAAAGGAAATGCCCAGCCCGCGCATCGTCAGCTGCTTGGCCAGTTCGACCGAGCTGGTCTCTACCGCGCCCTGGGGCAGCTTGCCCAGCGCGCGCTGCAATTGCTGGCGGATGGACAGATCCGCCTTGGGCAGGATCAGCGAATGGGACAGGCAGGTCGCCAGCGTCAGGCTGCTGCTGCGCGCCAGCGGATGGTCGGGCCGCATCGTCGCGCCCAGCGGATGCCGGCTGTGGGACAGCTGGCGCAGGTCGGACGTCCGCTCGACACCGAAGGCGATGCCCATGTCCGCGTCGCCGCCGATGACCGCGGCGGAAATGGCGGCCGATCCCAGCACGCTGACGCCCACGGTGATGCGGGGGTGGCGTTCGCGCAGTTGCGCCAGCACATCGGGCAGCAGACCCGACGTCAGCGCCTCCACCGCCGCGATCTCGACATGGCCCGACCGCAGGCCCTGCATCGCCTCCAGCTCCGACCGCACCCGTTCGGCGTCCTGCAACACCTCTATCGCATGGCGGGCGAATGTCGCCCCGGCATGGGTCAGCTTCAGCCCGCCGGGCAACCGGTCGAACAGCGGCGTGCCCAGTTCCTCCTCCAGCTTCAGCAATTGCCGGTTCACGGCGGAGGATGCGACGTTCAGCCGCCGTGCCGCCTCCCGCACCGAACCCGCCCGGCGGATGGCGTCGAAATAGATGATCATGGGGGCATGGAAACGGTGGGCGCGGTTGGACATAGCCGCTCCTGGGCCATAATCCCGATTCGGTCAACGTCCTCTTTTCGGCATCGGGGTGGGCTATAATCGATGCTTTTTTTCGAGCGGGCAGACAGGAAGAATGGGCGCCGATATAGAGGCCGAGCGAGGATATGAAATGACGCTGACAGCAACAGGGGATACGATTGAACGGGGCGATGCGCTGACCCTGCCGACGGTCGATATTTCCAGCCTGCCCGGTTCGGACGAAGGCGCCCGCGCCGCCGTGGTACAGGCGATCCGCACCGCCTGTTTGGACAAGGGCTTCTTCTATTGCGTCGGCCATGGCATCGACCCGGCGCTGCTGGCGCGGGTCTTCGCGCAGAGCGCGGCCTTCTTTGCCCAGCCGATGGACCGCAAGATGGAACGGGCGATGGCGCTTTCGAAGGCCAATCGCGGCTATGAGCCGCTGCGCGGCCAGACGCTGGAACCGGATTCGCCGCCCGACCTCAAGGAAGGCTATTATATCGGCGCGGAAGTGGCGGCGGACGATGAACGGGCGCAGAAATTCTTCAACACCGGCCCCAATGTCTGGCCCGAAGACCTGCCCGACTTCCGCGCCACGATGGAGGAATATTATGCGGCGATGCGCAGCCTGATAGCGGTGCTGCTGGAAGGGCTGGCGCTGTCGCTGGGGCTGGATGCGGACTATTTCGCGGATTTCCAGACCTCACCCATCGCGACGCTGCGGCTGCTCCATTATCCCGCGCAGGAAGCCAATCCGCATCCCGATGAAAAGGGCTGCGGCGCGCATACCGATTTCGGCGCCATCACGGTGCTGATGCAGGACGGGGTCGGCGGGCTGGAAGTGTGGGACCATGACGGCGCGCGCTGGCTGGCGGCCCGGCCGCTGGACGGATCCTTCATCATCAACCTGGGCGACATGATGGCGCGCTGGACCAACGGCCGCTATCGCTCCACCATCCACCGCGTCATCAACCGGTCCGGCCGGGAACGCTATTCGGTGCCCTTCTTCTTTTCTGGTAACCCCGAACATCGGATCGCGTGCATCCCATCCTGCCTGCCCGCCGGCGGAGCGCCCCAATATGCCCCGATCACGGTGGAAGGACATATGCGCGAACGCTATTCGGCGACCTACAAGAAGGATTTCGGATAGTTTAGTAGGTCTTGGTTAATTTGACCCTGCCGTCGAACGTTGAACTGTTGTGGTAGATGCCTCACTTCGCTTGGCATTTAATGATGCGGAGTGGCACCACCGTGGTGCGCGAAGGAGGAGCATATGGCGAATGCGCGCATGCTGTCGATCAACTTGATAAAGTGATGTTTCTAAGTTTGGGGGAGTGATTGAGCAGGCGGGACCGTCGATGCCTTTCGGGTGGCGAGGTGATACTTTGACTTTCCTCTGTGCCTTGACGTCGAAGCTGCCTCCCCCCTGTCGGAAGGCAGTGCAACGATTGAAGGTGCTATGAAGAGAAGGTTGTCGCGGGGGGGGGG
>NZOF01000086.1 GCA_002695185.1 Erythrobacter sp. | reverse complement strand
GATCGCCTGGGTCGAGATCGCCAAGGCGTTGTGGACGGCATAGCGGCCCGGCCCAAGCTCCTCACGAAGCCAAAAGTACATCCGGCCCGAGATTGCACCCAAGCCATCTCGCGGTACCGCAAACTTCACGCGAACCGGGAAGGCGAGATCATCCGATTTATGCTGTGCGCGTGTCCTGCGGCTCATAGGCTTCCCTTCCCATCACCGCTAGAACATTAAGAGAACAAACACAACCGACACTAGGTCGGAACGAGATGCGAAAGGTCCAAGCCGCGATAGGACACTTTGCCAAGAGCCTCGCTCTTCTGCCGGATCGAGACGCCTTCCCCGTACAGCCTGCTAGACCCAATCTCCGCCCGGCGTGATAGCGCCAACGCCGTCCGTTCAGGTATCTCCGCCGCGCGTAGCCGGTCCTCGAAGTTATGCCGGAAAGAGTGCATACCCAATTTGCGCCCGACAAGGCCCAAGCGCTTCACCTTGGTGCTGAACCGTTCCGCCAACTTCGCGGCGACCTGCCCCCGGCCATTCGGCGTACCTTCAGGAAACAACAGATACTCTCCGGCCTCTCGCCGCTCTGCAACGTACTCTAAGAACCCGATTTGCAATAGCTCGCGATGCAAAGGCAGGTCGCCACGCGAACCCGCTGTCTTGATCGGGCGGCCTTCGTAAGGGACGATATGCAGCACGGGCAAACCATCCTGCTCACCTACGTCTTGAACACGCAATCCCGCCGCTTCGGCGTTCCGCAACCCCTGAAATAAGCACAGGAGAGGAACCCAGAACGCGCCGGGCATTGCGCCCCCGCGTTCCCACGGACCCGTCCAAGGCGAGCTGGAGAATAGCGTGGTGAGCTGCTCTGGCTTAAACGGGGCGCGCCGCTCCGCGTCATCCACCGGATCGTGGACGGAAAGGCCCTTGAAGGGGTGCGCGGCGGTCCACTGCTCCTTTACAGCCCAATTCCACATCGAGGCGATGTGCAGGAGATACCCGTCATTGATCGTTTTGGGGCCGATGGTCGGCAGTCCAAGCTCCCGGCCCTTCTCGATTGCCTCGGGCACGGTAAGACCGCGTAGCTCCTTCCGCTTACCGAGATTGGCAGGAAGCGCCTCTAGCGTAACAACTAAGCGTCGAGCGTCGGCTCGGCTGATTTCGTCGATCGCTCGACCGGGGAACATCTCCCGCAACAGCCTAAAAACGGGCTGGATGGCCTTCTTGCTCGATCCGCTCCACCTAGGGGCTTTGTCCGCCTCGTAGGCCGCGATGAGCTTCTCAACTGTGGGCCCCTCGCCCACCGTAATGCGGCCCGTCTCAATCGCGAGCGCCGCGTTACTCTCGCGCGCGTTTCCCACGGCCTTTCGCAGCGTAGCAAGTTCTGCATCCCTCTCCCGGAGAAGATCATGCCAAGCGGCATCTTCCGGGCTCAACTCCGCCGTTGTCATTGCGGCACGCCTCCGCCGCTCGACGCGCAGCTCTCTACGGGCCTCTCTGCGGGCGCTCTGCTCTGCCAGCAAGCGTTCCGCAGCCTCGCGCTCTTCTCGATCCCTCGCGCTCTCATGGGCACCCTCTCGGCTCGCTAGAGCCATATGACGCCGTAGATTTTCGGTGCGCTCTGCCTCGTACATATCGGCAGCGTCCAACATTTTTTCGATTGCCTCACGACGATCCTTCGTACGGAGCGACCGAACCCACTCCTTCTTCGGCTTTCCCGAAGGCCCAAGCCAAAAGGCTTGGTCGTCAGCGATTATCGGACGGCGGTAGTAGTACACCCCGTGGCTGTTTCTCGTCAGGTACAAGGGATCGTCCTTCATGCTACGATTGTAGCACCCGGTAGGACCAAAGCCACTGAATTTCCGCGGTTTTCAAGCTTCTCAAGGGGTTGAGAAGAAATGGTGGCAGGGCTTGAATCGAACTTCGCAAATAACGTTTTGAAATCAATCTAATACTCAGAGGCGGCGTAAACGCTCCCCCACACTCTCCCCCACATTTTTGTTCATATAAGCCTTGTTCGATTCAGCTTTTCGGCAATTAAACTGAATATTTTAGGCTTTCGAGATGCACTCACATGCGATTTCCGAGGGCGGTCGAGACCTACCGAACTCCACCTACAGGCACTGCTCCCAACCGTCGAGCTCCTGGCTGCAAGTTTGACCCGAGAACTCAATTTAGCCCCCTCCCCAGTTCTTGGTATTGACGTACGAAGCTCACACTGACTCAACGAGTCCGATGAGAAGACACTGCGGACGAAATTTGATCGACAGGTGCAACCATTCCAGCATCTTGCTAGGTGTCGGATAATGAAGACCGACCTCGATCACCTGCCACCGCAAAAGCAGCGCGAGATTGAACGCGTGGTGCAGCTGATCTTCGAAGAGTTCGAAGACGCCTTCGCGCTCGCTAGGCACGAATGGAAGAAGGCGGGGCGGATCCTCAAGGTCATCCTTTACGGTAGCTATGCGCGCGGGACCTGGGTTGATGAGCCGCATACGGCGAAGGGTTACCAGTCAGACTATGATCTACTCATCATCGTGAACGACAAGCGGCTGGTCGACCGCGTGAAATACTGGTCCAAGCTCGATGATCGGCTGATGCGCGAATATGGCGTCACGAAGGCGCTCAAGACGCCGGTCAATTTCATCGTTCACACACTCCAGGAAGTGAACGACGGCCTCGCGCATGGGCGTTACTTCTTCATGGACGTGAAGGAGGACGGGATCGCGCTCTACCAGTCTGACGACACCGAGCTGCACACGCCCAAGCCGAAAACGCCAACGCAGGCGCTGGCGATGGCGACCGAATACTTCGAGGAATGGTATCCCAGCGCCGGTGAATTTTTCGACGATTATCGCTCAAACGTTGACCGCGCTCGATTCAAGAAGGCTGCATTCGAACTGCACCAAGCAGCAGAGCGGCTCTACCACGCTGTTCTTCTCGTCTGCACTTTCTACACGCCCCACAACCACAACCTTGCGTTTCTGCGTACCCAGGCCGAGCGCATTGATCGCCGCTTGACCTATGTCTGGCCGCGCGAAACCAAGCGAAATCGCGCGCGCTTCGAGAAACTCAAGGAAGCCTACGTCAAAGCGCGCTACTCCAAGCACTATCGCATTAGCAAAGAGGAACTCGAATGGCTTGGCGAGCAGGTCGAGGCGCTTGGCCGAGTGGTCGACGAGGTATGTTCGGAGAGGCTCGCGAAACTGAAAGCGGAGGCTGCTAACTCAGGCTGAGCATGAGACATCACTACGTTCCGCAGTTCTTGCTCAAACGCTGGCAGGATAGCTCCGGCAAGGTCCACGTTTTCACAATCAAAAAGGACAAGCTCGTTTGTTCCAAACGCGCACCGAAATGGACCGGCTTTGAAAACGACCTTTATGCTATCGTTGCCAACGCAGTCGGCCTTGCCAACGATGTACTTGAACGAAAGATATTCTCTCCTCTCGACAACAACGCAGCCAAGGCCCTTGAAAAACTCGAACGCCACGAGGCGCTGACTGAGGACGACCATATTGCATGGACGTTCTTTATGAGTTCGCTCCGGATACGCCAGCCGGACGTACTCGACTATCTCCGCAATGAGGGCGGCCAACTGGTGAGGCAGTTCCTTGCAGAAGCCGATGCTAAGACGCTAAGACCGGGCGGAATGAGTTCCGAGCAATGGTTCGGTGAGAACTTACCTGGCGCGATCGATGCAGTTCGGCTGACAAACATAATTCCGCGAATGATCACCCATGACGAAATCACCGAGAAATTCGGTGGCCTGAAATGGTGGTTTCGAGAGTTCGCCGAAACAGACCCGCCACTGCTCTTGTCCGACATGCCGCTGCACTGGGAAGGCGGTTTCAAGAACCCGGAGTTTTTCATCCAACTTCCTATTGGCCCGCGCCGCCTCTTCTTCGGCACACGATCAGAAAAGACCGAGCAAATTCTGTCCAACGTCGAACCGGCAGATCTTATCGCCAGAGCCAATCGGACAAGCCTCGCCTCCGCCTCGCAGCGCGTCTGGGCTCAGTCCGACGCTCCAGCACGTGAGTTCATCCAGGCCAACTTGGAGTCTTGGGGCGCAAACGTGGTGCAGTTCCGATCGCTGGCACCACAGAATTTGAGCGCTGGGGATATGGCGAGATAAAAGCAGCGCCGTCGCGCGGGCTGCAGGTGGTTGGTTTTGTTGAGCAAATGGCGACGGCACCCAGTAAGCCTTTGCGGCGCCCCCCCTAAATTTGCCTTTCTTTTCAATCGAAATGGCGATGGCGCTTGCTCGAATAGCTCCCCCAGCGAACAGGACATGTCACAGAGAAACGATCCGCGCGTGTCCGCAAGGATGCTTGCAGATGCAGTCTGCCCAGGCGCTCTCCCGCATCGGCGCAGTGGCGTTGCAACGGCAACCACAGCGTAGAACCGTCATGTGGCGCCATCAGGCCAATTTGTCCGATAATCAGTCTCGATGGCGGGCCTGACCTGCTCCCCCCTCCATGCCCCCCAGGTCGGTCCGTCATCACCCCATAGATGAAAGGACCGACCGGCATGTCCATATCAGGCGCAAACGATCAGCGGGCCAGCCAGAAACGTCAGACCGAAGTCGAACCGATCACTATGCGGGTTCCCGAAGCTTGCCGCTATCTCGGGATCGGTCGCAGCACTCTCTACGTGCTTATCGGACGGGGCGAGATCGAGGTCATCAAGCTGGGAAGTTCAACACTCGTTCTGACCGAGAGTTTGAGAAGCATCGTGGACAAGAGGCGCATCCACTCAAGTCGGGATATGGGATCGTGACTCCAAGTCCCAAAGGATTCGCCGTCAACTAGGTACCGGTCTGTCATAGCCCTTCACTCATTGCTCATTACCTTCATTTCAGGTCTGAGCGCGAGTGCCGCATTGTGGCCAGCAGGAAAGGTCGCTTGCCCCGCGCGGTGCGGCTAGTACTCCGCGTATCGCTCTACTGATTTGCCGTCACCTGCTCCTGCCGTAACCCGACGTACGGCAAAGTTTGAAAGCTCAATGGCGCCAAATTTATTCTCGAACGATGCGCGACCAGCTTCTGACAATACGACGTGTTGGCCCTCGGCAGATTTCGCATCATAGTCGACTGACTGAGGCAAGCCGTCACGCCACCAGGTTGTGCTGGCCATCAGGATGCCGTCCTGAGAGAAGAACTCGTGAATGCTGGTCTCGTTCTGCTTCCATCCCAATTGCTCGGCCGCACGGGGACAAAAGATTAAGAGTACGTCAGGATGCCCCTGGAGTGAGTAAGGCCGAAAGCCAGCGACGAAGCTATCATTGGGCTCTTCATAGAGCGGGACAATCGCTCCTAGCCGGATCACTCTGGAAGTGCCGTACAATCGCTCTTCCAACGAGCTGTGCCCTCGAGATGCCGAAGAACGGAAGCTCCATCTCTCGCAGTCGTAGGTGACCCGTGTGTCTCGAGCTCTAGTAGAATGCCAGTAGGCCAAGATCACGTCTCTCTGACGGTGAGGTAGTATTCGAACATCTTCGGTCACTTGCCCCGCCCATTCATCTCGATCCTCTCCCCACAGCATTCGAGGAACATTAGGCAGGTCGAGATCAGACGGCCTTGCGGAGGGAACCATCAAGAGTGACGGCCCCGGATAAACGTGCAGCTTGTGCAACAAAATTCGCCAGTTATGGATATCCAACCGGCCACTACTCCTTAGCTCTTCAACGACATGTCGAAGGGCACGCAGCGTGACTTCCGCTTGCGGACGACGATACGCCAGCTTCATGGAAATCTTGTCGAGATCCTCCTCAAGTCTTTTTGAACCAGCATGTCCATATGACGCAACGCCGCCCCAAGACTGAATGAGTTGCCCAACCCGCCAGCGCAGATTCGCAACCTCCAAACCGCAATCACCAGCCATTTCCTCGACCAAGTCTGTCCAGGGGTCGGTCCAACCGAAGATATCGTCTAAGACCAGACCTCGAGTGTGCTCGTCAGACGCAGAACTGCCGGAACTCGAGGAATAGGTTGGCAGATCGAGGGTATAGATCGGCGACAAGTCCGCCTCTGTAAATTGTATCGGAACCTCCCAATCTTGAGCCAGGAATGATGCGGCTGCGACGACCCCACTATCTGGGTGCCCCATCCAAGTTGGAACCTTATCGCGAAACTTCGGGGACAGATCGGCGAACTCAGTCGTCTTGGCCAGCAGGTCCACGGCCATCATCTGCGCTTCGCCGTCCTTCGAAAGCAACTGATTGACGATCGCGACGAAGACATCTTCCTGACCTTCTTCTAGGAGCATCAACGCTCCTCGCTCTGCCTCAACATTCAATAGGGGCACTCCAAGCGTAAGCGCCCATGAGAACATGGCCGCCAAATTCTGGAGTTCCCCTTCTATTGACGATTTTTCCGAGAGCGCACTGCCAATCCGGTAATCCTTAGTGGCTTGCAAGTGCTCCGAAAGTCGATCCCAGATCTGAGGCCAAGGCACCTCTTCGAATAGCAGCGGGAAGATTGATTCAATGTCCCACAATGTCGATCCGAAACCGTAACGCGCATTCGCCATATCTGATGTGAATGCACGTCGTGCCAGTTCATAGCAGTCCTCTTCGCCGAGTAGATGCCGTATCTCGTGAAATGAACGTCGTCTTTGATTGCTGGGCCATGCCCAGCCGCCTTCCTCGTCATCGTCAAACGATGCTAATATCGATCTAGCCTCATCGACCTGGCCGGCGGCAACCACCCTTCGCGCAACAGCAAGTCTCACCTCTTCATGAGCCATGACGTCTGGGAACTCGTCAACAAAGCACGAGACATCCTGCCAGCCTGTCTCGTTGATCACCCGTATGGCAGCGCGGCGCAGATTGTACGTTATGCGTCTATTCGGCTGCTCTGCGTTTTCGCCCTTCTTATCGAAATAGCTGAACTCAGAGGCGAGTGCCTTTGATATGTCCGAGAGGTTCGCAAGGTGCCCATAAGAACGGTGTTCCGGATCGCTAGATTCGTCGCCGCCTGCTGGTTTCCAGCGACTTGCAGCTGTTGATGCTTTGTTGCCGTGACCCCGATTTCTTGCACCTTCTTCAAGTGTCTTGAGCAGTCGGTGCTTCGCTTCAGGGCGGGCGAGTGACTCGATAAAGGAAGCCGCTCTTTCTTCCAGCGCGGCAACAGAGTCATCGCCGCACGTCGACATTAAGTCCGTCAAGAACTGCCCGAACCTCGTCGTGCTTCCATGAGGCTCCGAATACCAAGGAAGAGCGAGATGAGACCAAGCCACGAGTAAATGTGAAGCGAGTTCCGGGTACCGATGCAATGCACCTCGCAACCCCGCATCAACGATACCATCCCAACTGAAGACCCCCGTGCCAGATGCCCAACGCAATGCATCTTGGGTGAGCTTCGGGCTCGCTGCACATGCCTCGAACAAGATCTGCCTACCGGCACGAACCGCCGAGTCGTCCCCTTCAGTCGATCCCATTCCGTCAAGCAAACGCAAAGCAACCTTCGCCCGATCTGCGCGGGCACTAGGCTCATCGAGGTTGGCCAAAGACAGAACAGACGTCCAAAGCTGGTACTGCCCGTCCTTCTTTGCAGGGAGATAACAGCCCAACGATGAGCGCCTCAGATTTTCTATCTCAGCCCTTGCAGCATCGGTCGCACCAATTCGCCCAAGAGCGACTGCATATGCCGCTTTCTCTTCGACTTCCTCTTGCGGATTATACTCTTGTACATCCGCGAGTCCGGCATTCAGTCTCGACCTAGCCGACTGCACATCTCGATCAATATTGAACATGCCAACAGCGAACCTGCGGCGGAAGCTATGCCACCACCGGAAGACCGCAGCATCTTTTGCGACTAGCTGGTCAATCAACTTAAGCGAGCGAGGGTCTCGCTGGGGATCAAGCTTAGCCAGATCGAATAAGGCATTCAGAATAGTCTCTGCTGCCGCCGGGACCCCATATCCGGCAAAAGCATCCTCATCCGGCGCACTGCGTGCGGTTGCCAAGAATTTTATCGCGCTTTCTGTCAGCGACCGGATTGGAACATCAGTCGCACTCTTTCCAGACCGCAAGTCACCGATTGCTGTACCTATCGCTACGATGTGGTGTTGTATTCCTCGCCACAGTCGATTCTGAGGCACTTCAAGATTTGGGATCGGGACTTGCAGACACGCCCTGGCAGTCACCCCAGCTAAGAGAGCACGGGAAGCAGACAATAGACGCTCAGATTGATACTGCCTCTCTGCTTCGCTGACATCTTCTAGGGGGCACTGGTCAAGGAACTTAATTGCGATCGCCTTCTCCGAAATTGCGATAGCAGTCTTGGCGCCAGCCATTGCCCATGAATGATGCAAATCGCCAAGACAGTCCGATTTTAGTGCGCCTTGGAGTAACGACTTAGCTAACGACGTTTGTCCAGTTTGTGCCGCTGAGTTCGCGCCCTCTAGCTCCAACAAGCATTGGCGCTCTCTGTTTACCTGCCACTTCCTCACTAAGTCTGACATTGGAAGCGTAGGATCAGAGCGGATCATCGCGCGAGCAACTTGGAATCTAAATGCACTAACGATCTCGCCAACTTCTTCCCCATCCGCGTCCAAAGAAGCTTGCTTGACGAGGCGATTTTGGAGCCGCCTTTCGATCTGTTCTTCGCTGAGTAGCGCGATAGCTCTTTGCGCCCAAGGAAAGGCCTTGTTCGCGTTGGAACCTCTAAATGGCGGTGCGCGCTCTGAGATGAAAGCAAATGGATTCTGGTCCTCGAAGATCCTTCGAGATGCTTCGACGTGACCAGAGCTCATGAGCGCATCTATCACTAGCCATTGCTTACCGTCTTGATAGCTCTCGCTGAGGCTGGCAGCCGCTGCACGAGTATCTCCAATCGCTAATTGTGCATCGATGAGTGAATGCGCACTTTCCATGACCGATGCGCGTCGAGTGACTTCGTCATCGGCGAGCAAGAGGTCAAACAGTTTTGTAGCATCAACTTTGTGTTCCAACGCGCGCAATGCGTCAGAGATATCAGCTCGAACAGCGTTAGCAGGTCTGCCGTCGCAGTACTGATCAACGAAATAGGAGCGACTTGCGAGCGTGGTAGCCTCATCAAGATCGCCCGCCAAATACAGATAGCGGAATCTCAGCCAACTCTGATCACTTCGGATCGGTGCTTCGTCGACCAATTTTGCCAACGTGCGAAAGACCTCGGTACGTTCGAAGCGCTGATCTGGGGAGCCAAATCTTAGAACCGGCTTCCTTCTGACAAAAAGTCTAAAGCTGTTGTGAAAGATTCGCCATCCATCCTCAGAAAGATCTAGCAAATGGCGGACATGCCGCAGTGTCAATTCTACAGCCTCGTCCGAAGTAGCTTTGGCTAGCGCTTCAGGCGCGATCCGACCTTCGACTTGAGCCAACAACGCAAGAACCTGGTGAAGTGAACCGCTGCTGCTTTGCGCGCCTACGCCGCGCCAAGCGGATTCATAGACGGCTTCTAGATCGCCACCAAAGGGGATTGCGCCTTCGAGAAGGCTTCTTCGATCTTCCTTTGGCGCGCCAGCTAACTGTTCAAGCAGATATCGTGTGGCTAGTGGGTGGCCTCCGCCGAGTTCGAAAATTTCGGACGCATCGACCTCGCTGCCCAACTCGAATGCTTCTGTCATGGCGGAGACGGCGAACGGCGAAAGTCGTGCCACTTCGATCCTTCGGCCAGTTTGACCAGCTTGCTGCCGAACTGCTGTAGCAATCTCTGGGAGATCTAACTGCTGGGTGCCGACAATGAATAGGACCCCATCCGGTATCGATTGAGGTGTAG
>NZOF01000085.1 GCA_002695185.1 Erythrobacter sp. | reverse complement strand
GCCAGCAGCGGCTGCTCGCGCGACGATCTCGCGAGCGTTGGCGATGAAGTCGGCGTCACCAGTTTCCATCGCAGCGCGCAAATACTCCGCGCGACTCTCTGGATCACGGAGATGCTCAGCAGCGTCGAATGGTTTGGTTTCGATGGCCATGGCTACCTGATCCAGTTTTCAACCCGCAGGCCGCGAACGCGGGAAAACTCGCCCGTGTTGTCCGTCACGAGGATTGCGCCAGCGGCGGAGGCATGGGCCGCGATCAACAGATCGTTCGGACCAATGGGCTTGCCAGAGGCTTCAAGCTCGGCACGAATACCGCCATATTCTGCGTCAGCAGGCGCATCGAGCGCCATAACCTGTACGCTTTCCAGTATCGCTTCGATATGCGCTGTGAGCTTCACGGACCCTTTCTTGGCACAGCCATAGCGTAGCTCAGCCGCCGTGATAATGCTCACGCAGATCGCATCCGGCCCGACCTCGCCAATCCGCTTTGCCGCATTGCCGTCAGGATGTCGTAGCAGATCGGAGACAATATTGGTGTCGAGCATGTAGCGGGTCAAAGGTCGATTTCCTTGGCCGGGAGAAGCGTCTCGTCCACATCAGGAAACTGATCCTCTGGCCCGAGCGGGTCCAGCCCAGCCAGCACTTCAAGCAGGCTCTTGCGGCGCACCGGCTCGATGATAAGCCGGTTCCCGTCACGATAGATGTTCACCCGATCCCCCGGCATCTCGAAGTCTGCGGGAATGCGGACGGCTTGGCTCTTGTTGTTACGGAAGAGCTTGGCTTCACGAGGCTCTGAAACTGGCTGCGGATGCGGCATGATCGCCCCTCCTGTTGCTTTGTATATGCACTAACATATACATCATCCTGCGGAGGTTTTCAATCTGCGTCGGCACTCAGGCTTGTGGATATCCCTTCCCCTCCCTGCCTGACCCACCCCATCCCTGCGCGTTGCGCTATCGGTGATGATAAACTTTGCTCAGACGTTCGAACCAGTCGATAGCTGTGATGCAGGCTCCTTCGTCGCCTGCGTCGTTCAAAAACTCCACCCCCGTTCGATCGCTCGGCCAGCGCTATGGGGCGCGCTCCCGATCGAACGGGCGTGGATTTTTTGCCCTCCTATAGATCATAAGAAAGCGCTATATTTTTAATATTATTTATCAGTATCTTACAAGGGTGGGGTAGGTCATAGCTATGACCTACCCCCAGGTCACAGCTATGACCTGGGTATGGTCGATATTAGTGCAGACATGATCGGATTTTAACGGTACTATTTGAGTGAAATTGGAGCACATAGGTCTAATAATCGAGCTAGATTAGACCAAATTTGATCATGGATGAGCTAGGGGTAGGTCATGGATGAACCGGGGTCAGTAGAGCGGGCAATGCTGCCCACAAAAAAACAACGCGGGCACTTCGTGCAGACTGACCGCGCCGCACATGAAGCTTGGGCGCGGTTAGGTACGAAGCATCCTGCAGCCTCTGCGCTACTCCATGTTCTGGCAGCCAACGTCGGTGACCAGAATGCGGTAGTTGCCTCGCACAAAGTGTTGGCCAAGCTGATGGGTTCATCAGCCTCTACCGTGAAGCGCGCACTAAAAACCCTCGAAGCTGGAAACTGGATCGAGATCCAGCAGATTGGCGCAAGTGGCACGGTCAACGCTTATGTCCTCAACAGCCGTGTGGTTTGGACTGAAGCCAGAGACCGCCTGCGCTATGCTCGCCTACAAGCGGAAGTTCTGCTGGCCGAAGACGAACAACCCGAACCTATTGAAACAGACAAGGCTGCCCTGCACCACTTGCCCCGGATTGGAGAGATGCAAATACCATCGGGTAGCGGATTGCCACCAATCTCTCAGCCCGGCTTCCCGGGCATGGAGCCTAATCTACCGCACACAAGCCGGGGCGATCCGCGCGACTTTGATGACCACGACGAATAAATGTGGAGGGGCCACGGAATGAGCAACGAACAGTTCTCCAGCGTCTGGGACGCCATCGAAAACACCCCGGAAGAGGCCGAGAACATGAAGGTTCGGTCTGCCCTGATGCAGGCCATCGAAAACCGCATCAAGGCCGAGGGCTGGTCCCAGACCGAGGCAGCCAAGCGGCTGGGCGTCACCCAGCTCCGCGTCTCCGATCTGACACGCGGCAAAATAGAACTGTTCTCCATCGATGCCTTGGAGGGGCGTTGTTGCATTACCCCGGCCTGAGGCGTGACGTCCCCTTACCCCACGGACGTCATGCCACGCGGACGATCTCGGCGGTGCCGAGGGCGTTGAAGCGGTTCATGAGGGCGATGCGGATGTGGATTTCGGCGGTTTGTCGGTCGGGGTCTCTTGCCATGATACGCTCGCCGAAGGATTTCAGGCAGCGCATCTTCGCCTCGATCCGGCTGCGGGCGTGGTATCCGGTCCAGCGTTTCCAGAACGCCCGCCCGTAGTATCGCGTCGCGCGCAGGGTGTCGTTGCGGGCGCGTGCAGCCGGGCAGTCTTCTTTCCAGAGACGTCCGTTCTTTCGTATCGGGATGATTGGAACGGCGTCGCGTTCGATGATGGCCTTGTGGCAGCGGCGTGTATCGTAGGCGCCGTCGGCGGTGACCGTGCCTATCTGCTCACCTGCCGGGATCTGGCCGAGCAGGTCGGGCAGCACGGGGCTGTCACCGTCGCGGCTGGGGGTGAATTCCACCGCTCGGATGTCGGATGTGGCCGGGTCCATGGCCAGATGGACCTTGCGCCATTGGCGCCGACCTTGCACGCCGTGCTTGCGAGCCTGCCATTCGCCATCGCCGAGGAACTTGATCCCGGTGCTGTCGACCAGCAGGTTCAGCGGGCCGTCCGCACGGCGATACGGGACTTGGACGGCCAAGGTCTTTTGCCTGCGGCACAGCGTGGAAAAGTCCGGCACGGGCCAGTCCAGGCCGGCCAGTCGCAGCAGGCTGGCCACCATTCCGGCGGTCTGGCGCAACGGCAACTTGAACAGGACTTTGATCGACAAGCTGAACTGTATGGCCGCATCGGAAAACACCGCCGGACGTCCTGGTCGACCGTCACGCGGCGCGCGCCAGGTCATGTCCTTGTCGATCCAGATGAGCAGAGACCCCCGCTTCCTGAGCGACGCGTTGTAGCTGGACCAGTTCGTCGTGCGATAGCGGGCGGGAGATGGCTTGCTCATGCTCCGCGTCTAACGCCATGGATTCGCGAAGTGAATCCTTCGTCGTCAGACTTTTGCAACAACGCCATTTCAAGATATACTGGGCTTGATCTTTTGTCATTGGCTAAGGTTGAGCTTTCCACATCGATGCTTGTGCCAGGTTCTCGAAGCACTCCAGGGTATCAGATAAGGCTAAGTGGCGTATCGAAGCTCTGACATCACCCTCCTCCGGCTGATCTTTGGTGAGTCTGAAGCTGGAGCCTTCGACTATTCCTGTGAGAGCTGGTGCCGATGAGTGTGTTATATATGGGTTAGAATCTGTGTTACGCCGTGGAAAATCTACCACAAGATATTGAATTTTTGATATAATACGGAATGCTTGGTTCCTAATACCCCGAACTTGGGTTCCTAATACCCCGAATCTCGGTTCCTGTTCTCCGCGTTTGCGGGAAAAGTTATCCACAGGCTTGGTGGTTCCTGATACCCCGAATCTTGACAAGCGGTTCCTAATACCCCGAATATGGGTTCATGGTTCCTGATACCCCGAATGTCATCGATAAGCTCCTGCCGGATCGCCACCCGCAACCGGACTTCTTCATCTGTGATGTCGCGGATGCGGTGCTGAAGGATTTGATGCCTGCGATGGAGCATCCCTTCTATGCGCTCTCGAAAAAGCCCGAGAAGGAGGTGCGCCGCTACGAGCATAACGGGCACTGGCTCGAAGTCGTGCCGAGCGTGAAGGGTCAGGCGACGATCTACGACAAGGACATCCTGATCTACGCGGTGTCCCAGATCATGCACAAACTGAACCAAGGTGAAGCGGTTGATCGCCGTCTGCGCTTCAGCCCGCGTGAGCTGCTGATCTTCGTGAACCGGGGCACCGGCGGCAAGGACTATGAAGCCTTCGTTGAAGCCCTCGAACGACTCATGGGCACTGTGATCAAGACCAACATCACGACCCATAGCGAGGACTCGGCCATCGCGCTTGGCGAAGAGGAAGGGATCGGCCTCTTCCACCTGGTCGAGAACGCCTATGTGCGCCGCAAGAACAACGATCCGGACGGTCGCATCCTCTGGGCTGAAATCCAGATTTCAGAGTGGGTGTTCAACAGCATCCGGCGCAACAAGGTACTCACGCTGCATCGGGATTATTTTCGTCTCAGGAAGCCGATCGAACGGCGCGTCTATGAGATCGCGCGCAAGTTCTGTGGGGCGCAAGCCTCGCACAAGGTCGGCCTGGAAAATCTCCTGAAGAAGACCGGCGCTCGGATGCCGTTGAAGCGGTTCCGCCATGTGATCCGTGATTTGGCACGCCATGACCACCTGCCGGACTACAGCGTTACCTTCGAGGAAGAAGGCGATCATGTGATCTTCCTCAATCGCGGCTCTATGCCTGCCGTGATCGAGGCGCAACCGGACCCCGCCGTCGCGTCGATCCGCCTTCATGGCGACACCTACATCAAGGCGCGGGAAGCCGCTCCGGGATGGGATGTCTACGTATTGGAACAGGAATGGCGGGATTGGATGACGGAAGCCCCGCGCAACCCTGATGCGGCGTTCATCGGCTTTTGTCGCAAGGTCTTTGAGCGTCGCGGGCGTCCGTAAGGGCGATCCCCCTCCCCTGCCCTGCTCGCGCTCAAGAAGATATTCGAGCCCCTGCCAGAGCGTTAGGTTGCGCGTCCGGCAGAAATTCCGGAACTCATCGACGATACGCTTCGGACCAGGGATCGAGACCTTGTCCTGCGGCTCTGTACGCTTGGGGCCGGGTTTCAGTCGGGTGGAGGGTTCCCGAGAGACAAAGCCGAGCTCTGAGCCTGCTTGTACGGCCTTCTCGACGTTCTCAGCTGCCACCTTCGGGCGAGGCCTGGCTGGCGCACTGGTCTTGGGAAGCTCGATGCCACCACTTCCAAATCCGTACTTGCTCATGCCGCCCTCTCTTTCGTGAGGGTATGGATCACGGCCTGAGCGTAGTCGCGGGCATTGTCGATCGCACTTGCCACCTGTTTCAGGGCTTTGTCCTTCACAGACGCAGTCTTCCCCCCATGCTCCGCTTCAACGAGGTCAGGAAGCTCTGCCAGCAAGACCCCGTCGCGGAAAATGCGCGTGTAGGGCGCACGCTTGGCGATGCGCACCGGCAAGGTCGGGATGGCGTTGAGCTCCATCTCCTGCCGGACATCGCGTTCATCGGTCGTCTGGAAGGCCGCATTGGTGCGGGTGAAGAGCAACGTATAGTCGATGGGCGTGCGGATCATGTTTGATGTGGTTTGGACAAGGCGCACAGCGGTCGCGGCCTGCCGGGCTTCCATCGGCGACCCGTCGAGCGGAATGACGCAAAGATCGGTACGCGAAAGGGCGAAAGTCACGATCTGGTCCTTCGAGCCTTCCAGGTCGATGATCAGGTAGTCGGTACTCTCGGACAGTCCGTCGATCAGCTCGACCGTCTCTTCGGCCTGCGGGCGGGTATGAACGGTGAAGGGAACCTCGCGCCCCTCTTCGGTCCGCGCCTGCGACCAGGCCAGGATATTGGCGTTCGGATCGAGATCGAGAATGGCGACACGACCGCCCGACAAGGCGATCTGTTCGGCCAGCAACATGGCGGAGGTGGTTTTGCCGGACCCGCCTTTCGGGTTTGCGAAGGTGATTACGTACATGCGCCAAGAATGCCCAAGAAAACTCTAGTGTCAACAATATCATTGTATTTATATTTAACGTTAGAGCTGTTTCTAACTATAGAATTAACTTTAGCTTTAGAGTTAATTCTATGATCGTCTCCCCAGAACGGTTCGTCAAATAGGCCCTGTACGCACGAAGCGGGGTAAAAACGGCCACCTTTTTCAAGATGTTGATATATAATGATTTTCCAGCACGTTTCCGAGCGCGCGCGCCACAAACCTCATTCAAAAGCCGAAAAATAAATCGTTTTATTTCAATGTCGTAGAAAACCTTGCCGAAAATACACCCTTCGTGCGTACAGGGCCTGGACCAGAGGAGCCAGGGCAGCGGACGGCTACGGTTTAGATGGGCTTCAGCTGATTACCCTTCACCTGGATCTCGAACATCGATCCCCCTTTGACGAGCGGGACCTGCTTTTCGATCGTGTCCCACACCACCATGAGGCGCTCCATCTTCTTCAGCACAGAGGCTCTCTGGAGCCCCGGCGCGAAGAAGAAACCGATATGCTTCGAGCTGCGGAATACCCGCTGTTCAGCCTTGTTCTTCGTGATCCGCCGGTCCGCTGACAGGATGACCCAGCTGTCCTCACGGTTCAACGCGGTCAGCCAGTCAACATCCTGAACCTTCGGTCCGAACCTCTCCCGAAGATGAACGACCTCGTGTTGTCCGACGAACAAAGCTGCAAGCGCGCGGGCTAGGGGAGGAGGAAGGTTTTCATCCACCATGACCCTCAAGCGGCCGCGAGCTCCTCATGATACCGGACCGCGTCCGCCACCACCGCCCGCTCGACCTCATAGAGCGCTGCGACCCGCGCCACCGAGCCCTCTGCTTGAACCGCTTCCGCCAGAACGATGGTGGGGACGCCGAACTCGCTGGAAACTGGCTGACCGAAGGAGCGTTTCGGATCGATCACGATACTGTCCTTCCCACGGTAGGGTCGCCACCGGGTCACGATGTCATCTTCTAGATCGAGGTCTTTGAAGGTGCGCTCGATGACGCCGCTGAACACGTATTGGCGGCGCTTCAGGTCGATCAGAACCGGGTCGTTCAGGTGATCCGTTCCCTGGAGGAAGATGCGACGACCGTCTGTCTTGAATTTTCCTGAAGAGAAGGGCCGGTCAGAGTCGATACATTCCCGCGCGGCGTCCAAACAGGATCGGATGGTTCGGATGGACAGACCTAGCTCCGTGAAGGCGTTGATGAACCTCAGCTCGATCAGGTCTCGGAAGCTGAGTTCAACGCCGTCATCGATAGACAAGTCCGGCCGCCAGAGGGGTGCTGAATGGGCCTTCTCGCCGTTCCGGCGGTAGTCATATCCCTCCACCCACCGCCGGATCGTCCGGGGATTGGATCTCAGGAGCTTCGCCGCTTCGCTGATCGTGTAGAGACCAACACCGACGAACTCGGTTTGGGAGCTCACCGCATTCATGATACCCTTTCTATCCTTCCCTCCGAACAAAACAACCACGACTGGTGATCTCATCGCCGATCATGTCACCCTCCGGATCGTCTTCTCGCTGACCTTGAATAGGGCGGCAACTTCGGGGATCGGGCGCATCTCCACATCCCGCATCCGCTTCACCTCAACCCTCTGAGCGGGTGAGAGGGCAGGGGGCCTGCCCCCGACACGGCCCCGTTTCCGGGCCGCCTCAAGCCCCTCCTTCGTCCGCTCCACGATCCGCTCCCGCTCGAACTGGGCGATCGATGCGAAAACGTGAAACACCAGCCGGCCAGCCGGGCTGGTCGTGTCGATGTCCTCCCCTAGGGACCGGAACCCGGCACCCCGAGCCTGGATCAGGTCGACGATCTCCAGCAGGTCCTTCAGGCTTCGGGCGAGGCGGTCATACTTTGTGACGACGACCACGTCCCCGGACCGGAGCTCCGACATGAGCCGGTCCAGTTCGGGCCGGGTCCGGGCGGTCCCCGTGATCGTGTCTGCGAAAATCCGTTCGGCGCCGGCGGCGGTGAGAGCGTCACGCTGGCCGTCGAGGTTCTGGTCCCGGGTCGAGATGCGCGCGTATCCTAAGATCATGGACAAAACCCTCCCAAAACATGACTGGTTTTGTCATGGGTTTTTGTCCCGGTCAACCTGTTGAAATCCGGCAGGGTAGGGCGGACCGGTCAAAAACGACCGTTTTTGGCGCAAACCTTCTGGCAGGAGGTTTGTGTCCGGTGTGCGCGACTTTTCGGTCCTTCGGCGGCCAATCAATGCAATTGTAGCATGACGATGGAGACGCTCGCAGCCGCAGCGACCGGGGTTCTGCGCCGCGGCGCAGCGCCGGGACAAAGCCGCCCTTCGTTGCAAGTACTCAGTCCCCATCACTTATACTGCATTGAGCGGGAAGTGGCCTTCTTCGCCGCAGGAATGCCGTGCCGCAGCCCGCTATTTCGACAACTTTCTTGCACTGGCAGCGCCATTGTTCCTCTGTGGATGGACACGATTGGGTGCGGCCTCTCAACCAATGCGACTAAGGGACGGAAAGGTTGCCAGCAGCCAATAGGCAAAGCGCGAAAGCTGGCCGGTCATGATCGCCAACCCCATCAGGACCATCACCCCTCCTGCGCCCTTGTAGAGCCACCGTCCCGCCTCTCCGATCCGCTTGACGCGGGCAGCTATGGCGTCCGTGAAGAGCGCGGCCAGAAGGAAAGGCACACCGAGCCCGGCCGAATAGATCGCCAGCAGCCAGATGCCGTTCGAGAGGCTGCCCGAATTCGCGCTCACTGTCAGGATCGCCCCGAGGATCGGACCGATGCAAGGCGTCCAGCCGAAGGCGAAAGCAAGACCAAGGACATAGGCTCCGACCGGGCGCCCGCCGGGCACGTCGAGATGGAACCGGGTGTCGCGCGCGAGACCACCGAACCGAAGAACCCCGAGCATCACCAGTCCGAACAGGACGATGATCGCCCCGCCGACAAGGTTGAGTTCTGTCCTCCATGTCAGAAGCAGCGATCCAAGCGCACTGGCCCCGGCGCCCAAGGCTACAAAGACCGTCGAGAAGCCGAGGACAAAACAGGCGCTCAAGCCCAGGGCGCGGCTTCGAGCCACCATGCCGACATGCCACGCGGTCCGGAGTCCGGGTTGGCCGGCGATAAAGGAGACGTAGCCTGGCACCAGCGGCAGGACGCAAGGCGACAGGAATGAGATGGCGCCGGCGAGGAAGGCCGCGAAGACGCCGATGCCCGAAATTTCCAACATCTATGCCTCCTTGCGAAATGGCTTGATGGCCCACCAGAAGCCAAGGAGCGGGATGATCAGCCATTGCAGCACAGGCGAAAGACCGGTGCCCACCAACGGCAGGATCGGCATGCGCGCGGTGTAGGCCCAGGCTTCGCGCACCTCCACGTTCAGCCACTCGCTGAAGATCGTGTAGCCAATGCCCGCCAGGAGCGTGACGATGGCGACCCATCGTGCCGCAGCACGATCCACCGGCCAATTCCCTCCAACCAACAGCAGCGAACCGACCAGGGTGCTGAGAGCGATCAGGATATCTCCTCCGGTGCAGTGCAGCCCCGCGAACAGGATCTCGCCCACTGTTCCCTCATGCCAGATCGTGTAGAGGGGCATGTGAGCGAACTCCCATGCCAGATGGGCCGGGATCACGATCGCGAGATACCGCCGCAATGCGTCGAGAGACAGCATCGGTCGCTCTGCGCCGGAGCCGCGTGTCTGGCTTATCGGAAGACGTTCGTCAGCGTATGCCACCAGCCTTCCTCCTCGTGCCTGTGCTGCGCGTTGTTGATCAGCCCGTTCACGTAGAGCACGAGATTGGCGTGCTGGAACTCCATGCCGTGGAACTTGGCCGCGAGGCGCCCGCCGCGGTCGATCACGAAGGTCACCGGCGCGTGCATCATCGCGTCGCTCTCGGCCGACATAGTGAACTCGACGCCGTAATCGCTGGCCAGTTCCCGGGTCGTATCCTCGGGCTGGTCCGGACGTGTGGTCAGAAAGGTCCAGTTTGCCGTGTCGAGGTCGTGCCAGCCGGCGTAGTCGCGCAGAATGTCCGGGGTATCGTTCGCCGGGTCTGTGGTGATCGAGACGAACTCGACCATGTCCCCCATCGGCGAGGCGTTGATCGACTCCTGGATCGCCGCGATCTTGTCGGCATGGAGCGGGCAGACGTCCGGGCAACTCGCATAGATGAAATGCAGCACCACGACCTTGTCTTCGAGATTGGACAGGGCGACCGGCCGTCCCTCGGCATCTTGAAGCTTAAAGCCGGGCGCCTGTTCGCCCTCGATCGGCTGGAAATATTTCTCCATCTCCAGCATGCGCTCGTCGAGATTTTCGCCGGGATGATTGGCGAGAGCCGGCAGTCCGGCCATGGTCATGACGCCGGCAAGGACAAGGCGGCGCGTGATCTGTTTCAGCATGATATCGTCCGTATCTAGTGGCGCGCTGGCGCCGTCAGTCGATGTGACTCTCGATAAATGAGATCATCTCCGCGGTGTCCCATTCGGCGGGGCCCATGAGGCGCCCCACCTCCTTACCGTCGGCGCTGATGAGGATCGTGGCAGGCAGGCCGAAGGCCCTAAGGGCTGTCGCGGTCAACCCGGTCGAGTCCACGTAGATGTCGAGATTCTCGACGGCGATCTCGTCGAAGAACCGTCGCACTACGGGGATGCCCGCCCGGTCGATCGACACGGCGACGACCTCGAACTCCGGTCCGCCGAGCGCGCCCTCGAGCGCGTCGAGCGTCGACATCTCCTCGACGCAGGGCGGGCACCAGGTGGCCCAGACGTTGAGCAGGATCGTGCGGCCCCGAAACTCCTCGAGATAGTGCCGCGTGCCATCCTCCGTGACGAAGCGGAAGTTCGGCACCTCCTGGGGAGAATCGTGGACGGTGAAGCCCTGAGGTCCACCGGCCAGCGCCGCCGTCGCGGAGAAGAAGGCGGTCGCGGCCGCCAGAAGCAGATGTCTCATTTTACTCAGTCCCGTGCCGCTGTTGCAGCTCTCGGACCAGAGGCAGCAGCGTGTTGTCGATGTCGGATTGCGTGAGGGGCCCGACGTGCCGGTAGGCGATGGTCCCGTTGGCGGCGATCACGTAGGTTTCAGGGATGCCATAGACGCCCCATTCGATCCCGGCGCGTCCGTCGTGGTCGGCCCCGATGCGAGTGTAGGGATCGCCAAGGTCGTCGAGCCAAGCGGCGGCCTGGTCGGGCGGGTCCTTGTAGTTGATGCCATAGATCGGCACCTCGTTGCTCCGGCTCAGGCTCATGAAGAGCGGGTGCTCCTGCCGGCAGGGCACGCACCAGGAGGCGAAGACATTGACCAGCGAGACATGACCCGCGAGGTCGGACGTGGATAGCCCCGCCTCGCGTCCCTGGACCGGCGGCAGGTCGAACTCCGGCACCGGCCTGTCGAGGAGGGCTGATGGCAGGTCTTCGGAGCTGTTGAACAGGCCCCAGGCGAAGACTGCGAACAGTAGCGTCGCCAAGAGCGGCACGACGATCAGTAAAGGCAGACGCGGCAGACGTGAGGATTTCGGAACATCGGTCATTGGTGTGTTTCCCTGTCTGCGCCGCGGGGCTGCCGCCGCGCAGAGCTGGGCGGGCGTAATCGCATGCAGCACACTGCCAACACGACAAGCAGCACCAGGATCATCAGGAGGCAGCCAGCCCAGAACAGTCCGAGTCGCAGAATCGAGTCCCCTTGCCGTGCCCCGTCGGAGACGAGAAGGCTGGTCAACATGATCCGGATCTCCTCAGCTACGCAGATACTTGATCAGGGCCACAACCCCGAGCACCAGCACCGCCAGGACCAAGATCCAGATCACGCCCATTCCGAGCATCATGCCCGGGCCCATCATTTCCCCGTTCATCATCATGCAATTCATCCTTGCTCGACTTTCCTTAAAGAGCCGGCAGCTCCAGCATGACTGCCGGAGCTGCCCGCATGGTCATTTCACGGCGTAGACGGAGGGTGCTTCACCGTTCGCGATGCCATAGATCGTGAACGGCTCCTGTTTCTGGCCGCCCATGCCGGGAGAGCCAAGCGGCATTCCCGGCATGGTGACACCGATAAGCTCCGGCTTCTCCTCGAGGAGCCTGTCGACCACCTCGATCGGAACGTGTCCACTGACCACGTAGTCGTCGAGAAAGGCGGTATGGCAACCCATGAGGTCTTCCGGAATGCTGGCTTCGGTGCTGATCTTCGACAGCTCGTGGGTCGGCTTCACCTCGACCTCGAAACCGTTGTCGCGAAGGTAGTCGGCGTAATTCTCGCAGCAGCCGCATTGAGGGTTCTTATAGAGAACCACTTCTTCGCCAGCGGCGACGGGGGCCGCGCCGAGGCCGAGGGCAAAGGTGGCGGCGGAGACGAGGGCAGCGAGGCCGCCCAGTCCAAACAGGGCCTTCTTCATGTCTTTCGTCCTTTCGTGGACTGCTGGTTTCAGAGATTTGCGCGGTGTCCGGTGGCGCCGTCGCCCACGCGGACGACAGCCATCATTCCGGCGGCCTGGTGTTCGAGGATGTGACAATGGAACATCCAGTCGCCGGGATTGTCGGCGACGAAGGCGATCTCGACCGTCTCTTCCGGCGCGACGAGCACCGTGTCTTGCCATTCCCGATACCGGGTCGGTTCTCCGTTCCGGGCGATGACCCGGAAGGAATGTCCGTGGAGATGGATCGGATGGTGCCAGGTGGTGCGGTTATCCATCGCGAAGACATGGCTCGTGCCAAGAGCCATCGACACGAGCGGGTCCATCACGTGGCCATCGGCGGCTTGGCCGTTGATGAACCACATCGCCCCGTCGCGCATCTGCTGCATCATGGAGGCCGCGTCGTCGCCCATCATCATCTGACCCATCATGCCGCCATTGAAGACCACTTTGTGGCGCGTGGCGGCGGCGATATCCGGCTCTCGAAGCGGGTTCGCCGGAAGGTCGAGCGACCAGTCCGGAACGGTTTTCCGAAGAGGCGCTTCGTCGTAGCGGACCTCGACGAGGTCATACTCGAGGCCTTGGTAGGCGACGTCGCGCACCGTTGTGCGGCTTCCAGGGTGGCCGGCCATGTCCAGCACAAGGTCGATGCGCATTGCCGGGCCAATGACGACGATACCCTCTGCCGGTGCGTGCGGCGTGACTGGCTGGCCGTCCAGCGCGACGATGACCGGATCGAGGTCGCCGAAGTCCAGCGCGAAGATGCGAGCGTTGGCCGCGTTGATGAGCCGCAGGCGGACGCGCTCGCCGCGACGCACCGCGACGGGCTCCGGGGAAGTGCCGTTGATCGTCACCGTGTTGCCGACGCGCCCATTGTGCGCCGCATCATGGCGGTTGCCGAAGTCGTCGGAGATCTCGCCCGCGTCGGTCATCCGCCAGTCGTCGAGCATCCAGATCAAGTCCCGATCGACCCGGATCGGATCGTGCTCTTCGATGATGAGCGGACCGTAGAGGCCCCGCCCCACCTGCTCGGATGAGCGCTGGTGGGGATGATACCAGAACGTCCCGGCGTCGACGGCGTCGAACTCGTAGAGGAACTCGCCGCCAGCCGGGATCGGCGCCTGGGTCAGGTGTGGGACGCCGTCCATCGCGTTCGGTGTGCGAATGCCGTGCCAATGCACGGTTGTTTCCTCGGCGAGGCCGTTTTCCGCACGCACACGAATGGGCTCGCCCTGGCGCACCCGGATCTCGGGGCCCGGCACGCCGCCGTTATAGGCCCAGACTGCACTGGAATTTTCAGGCACGCCGGCCAGATGAACCCGCGACAGAGCAGCTCGTAGACGCAAGGGCTCCGAAGCCGGTTGGGAGGTCCCGGGCATCGGCATGGTTGCGGCTGCAAACGCAGCGCCGCCGAGACGCAGCAGGCCGCGCCGGGTAAAAAGGACAGAAGAGGACATAAGATCCGCCTGTATCTGAAGAGGGAGCATCGCGCTGACCACACGCGAACGCACTGTACCGATCAGCCAGGAACGGTCTGACCGATGACGGAAACTTCAGAGAGACAGTTTGGGCGGTGACGGCTCGGGGGGAGCGCTGCTGCCCGACAACAACGGCCGGTCGACTCCGAAAAGCAACCCGCGTGCCTGTTCACTTTCCACAAGAACCATCGGGCTGCTGGCCAAGGCCATCAGACCACCCGCCGCGCACGGCGCAAGACAAGTGAACTGACACTCCGTCACCGGAGCGTCGACACAGTCGTCGCAGCCGGACATAGCCTGCATCGTCTCCGACGGCACAGCCGCGGCCGCGCCACCTGGGCCAAGCGGCCCAAGGAGACTAACCGTCAGGGACAGCACCAAGAGGAGAATCAGGGAACGCATCATCGGAGGCGAAAATGGGGCTTCCAGTGCTAGAAGGTAAATCGACGGGCGATCACTTCTCCGTAGGCCATCATGGCACGGCGGGTGAGGATCATCGCTATCTCCTTTCAGGTCGTTGCCGCTGCGTGATCGGAGCGTGCCTCATCGGCGGTCGGACCGATGCGTTCCGGGGGTTCAGGCGTGCCGGCGGGCCGGAAGAACAGCAGTCGGAGGGCGTTCATCGTGACAAGCACCGTGGCGCCGGTATCGGCGAGGATCGCGATCCAGAGGCCGGTGAGCCCGAGAACGGTGGTCACGAGGAAGACCGCCTTGAGCCCGAGCGCAATCGCGATGTTCTGGCGAATGTTCGACATGGTGGCCCGGGCGAGGCGGACCTTGCCCGCCACATCGGTCACGCGGTTGCGCAGAATCGCCGCGTCGGCCGTCTCCAGCGCGACATCGGTGCCCGATCCCATGGCCACGCCCACATGCGCGGCCGCGAGCGCGGGCGCGTCGTTGATCCCGTCGCCGATCATCATCACCCGGGCGTCCGCCGTCAGGTCGCGGATGGCCGTCACCTTGTCTTCCGGCATCAGTTCGGAGCGATGCTCGATCCCGAGCCCGTCGGCGATGGCCTGGGCCGTGCGCGGGTTGTCCCCGGTCAGCATGATCGAAGAGATGCCGAGGTTGCGCAACTCTGTAACAGCATCCGCCGCATCGGCGCGCGGCTCGTCCCGCAGCGCGATGAGGCCTTGGGGAACGTCATCGCGCAACACCATGACCACCGTCTTACCGTCGGCTTCCAGGGCCGCCACGCGCGTGCGTAGGTCTTCCGTGAGCGCGCAGCGCTCCTCCGCCAGCCGGGGAGACCCCACGCAGACCGTCACGTCGTCGATGGACGCTTCCGCCCCCTTGCCGGGGAGCGCGCGGCCCCCCGTGGCTGACGCCGCGCCCACACCCCGCCGTTCGGCCTCGGCACAGATCGCCTGGCCGAGCGGGTGGCTGGCGCCGCTCTCGACGCCGGCCGCGAGGGCCATGAGGTCGTTCTCGCTCCCGCTGAGCACCCAGACATCTGTTACGCGCGGCTTGCCATGCGTGAGCGTCCCGGTCTTATCGAAGGCGACATGAGTCGTGCGGGCCGCCGCCTCGATCACCGCGCCGCCCTTCATCAGAAGGCCGTTGCGCGCTCCTGTCGATAGGGCCGAGGTAATCGACGCGGGCACCGAGATGACCAACGCACATGGGCACCCGATCAGCAGCAGCGCCAGCGCCCGGTAGACCCATTCGCCCCAGGCCAGGCCAAAGGCCAGCGGAGGGACGACCGCCACCAGCAGTGCGACGCCCACTACGGCAGGCATATAGATCCGGCTGAACCGATCAATGAAGCGTTCGGTCGGCGCGCGGGCGCTCTCGGCCTCTTCGACGAGGCGGACGATGCGGGCGATGGTGTTGTCCTCGGCCGCCTTCGTGACCCGCACGCGCAGGAGCGCCTCAGCGTTGATCGACCCGGCGAAGACATCTGCACCGGGCTCCTTGAGGCTGGGGACGCTCTCGCCCGTCACAGGGCTTTCGTCTACGCCCGAGGTGCCGTCGATCACCTCGCCGTCGCAGGGCACGCGGTCGCCGGGACGGACCTGCACGACCTGGCCGACCTGGAGGGTCTCGGCCGAGACATCCCGCGTCTTGCCGCCCACTTCGAGCCGCGCCGTCTTCGGCACGAGCTTCGAGAGCGCCCGGATGCTGTCACGCGCCTTGCCGGCCGACACGCCTTCCAGAAGCTCGCCCACGGCGAAGAGGAAGACGACCAGCGCGGCCTCTTCCGGCTCTCCGATCACCAGCGCACCGCAGGCAGCGATGGTCATCAGCATCTCGATGGTGAAGGGCATGCCGGCCCGAACCATCGCGAAGGCGCGTTGCGCCACCGGCACGATCCCGACAAGCGTCGCCAGAACGAAGACCCAGTGCGCGATCTCGGCCGGCAGGACGAGCCGGGACGCCCAGGCCGCCGCTAGGAGTGCGCCGGTGCCGAGCACCAGCCGGCCCTTGGCGGTGGTCATCCAGGAGGTCGGCGCATCCTCGGCCGGGCCGTCGTCTATGTCCGGGTCACTGTCGCTTTCCGGGGTCTCCGCCGCAGCGGGAAACGCCCCATCCGGCAGGACGAAGCCGCCCTTGGGCTTTTCCGGCCGTGCGCCCTTGGGCGCGATGCCGAATCCGACGCCACGCACGGCCGTCTCGATCTTCTCGGGCGATGTCCGTGTCTCATCGAGGGTCAGCCGCAACCGCTCGGCCATCAGCGCGACATCGACATCGGCGACGCCGGGCAGACGCTCGACCGCGCCGCGCACCTTCGCGGCGCAGGACCCGCAATCCATGCCGGTCACCCGCCATTCACGTTGTGCTGCGCTCTCGGCCGCCATGATGCTTCTCCGTCGTGAGTCCCTGATTGGACGTCGATATACGACCTTCAGCCACTGTAGGTTCAAGGGCGAATACCAATATCACCAAACTCAAACGATCTACCAGCTTCAGCGGCGGTCGCATCTATCCGCTCGCTGCACTCGCCGAGATTGCCGGCTGCTTCGCAGTCTGGGCGTGGTTGCGTCGTGCCTCAAACCTTTGGTTATTACCGGGACTTGCAAGCCTTGTTGCGTTCGGCTGGCTGCGCACGCAGGTCGACATCGCTTTTACGGGTCGCGCCTATGCTACTTATGGCGGCGTCTGAATCGCCGCCTCACTTGTCTGGTGAAGGTCAGTAGCCAGACGGCTGGGATTTTACCTGAGCGGGGCTGTGCCTGATCGGCACCGCAGGGATCCTTGAGCGTAGACCACCGAACCGGACATTCGGGGTAGCTCAGCCGGCGACGGACTTTACTGGCCGTTCGTTGCACTCATTATGGCAACTCTAATGTTCGTTTCCGTCGAGAGCTTCAATGGCCGCCTGCGCGACGAGTGCCTCAACGAGCACCTGTTCGCCAACCTGCGCCACGCCCGGGAGCTGATCGCCGAATGGCGCGCCGACTACAACCACCCCCGCCCCCACACGAGCCTCGACGGGCTCACCCCGTGGGAGTATCACCAACGGTC
>NZOF01000084.1 GCA_002695185.1 Erythrobacter sp. | reverse complement strand
CTTGAGGTGGTTTTCGAGCCACTGGACCGACTCTGCGTCGAGGTGGTTGGTCGGTTCGTCCAGCAGCAGGATGGAAGGCTTCTGGATCAGCAGGCGGGTGAGGGCGACGCGGCGCTTCTCACCACCCGAAAGGTCGGTCACCGGCCAGTCGCCCGGAGGGCAGCGCAGCGCTTCCATTGCGACTTCGAGCTGGTTGTCCAGCGTCCAGCCGTCGACCGCGTCGATCTTGTCCTGCAGTTCCGCCATCTCGGTGCTGAGCGCGTCGAAATCGGCGCCCTCCTCGCCCATTTCCATACCGATCGCATTGAAGCGTTCGACCATGTCGGCGGTTTCGCGCGCACCGTCCTTGACGTTTTCGAGCACGGTCTTGCTTTCGTCGAGCTCGGGCTCCTGCTCGAGATAGCCGACAGTGATGTTTTCGCCCGGCCATGCTTCGCCGGTGAAATCCTTGTCGATGCCGGCCATGATCTTGATCAGCGTGGATTTACCCGCGCCGTTGGGACCCACGATGCCGATCTTCGCGCCCTGATAGAACTGCAGGTTGATGTTGCTGAGCACCGGCTTCGGAGCACCGGGGAAAGTCTTGGTCATGTCCTTCATGACAAAGGCGTATTGCGCGGCCATCGGGCGAATCCTTGGAATTGATCTGAAAGAATGGGAAAGTTGGTGGCGCAGATAGTCGCGTCAGCCCCAATGGGCAAGGTTCAGGGTCGATAAGACAGGGCTTGGCTTTGCCGCTGGGAATGATAGCAAGCCGCCCCATGACCAGATCGCTCATCGCGCTTGCCGCACTTTCGCTCTCCGTTCCCGCAGCTGCCGACCGTGCCGACCACGCGCTGGAAAGCGATACGATCGCCTGGGATTTCGTCGAAGGGCTGACAACGGAAATTGGCCCGCGCATGCCGGGTACCGAGCAGGAGGCGAGGGCACGCGTCTGGGCGATGGACTGGCTGCGCGCCAATGGGTTCGCCAATGTCGCGGACGAACCGTTCGACATGGAAACCTGGGTGCGCGGCACAGAGATGGCAGAGGTGGTTGCCCCTTACGCGCAGCCGATGGCGATTACTGCGCTGTCGACCACGGCTTCCACCGGTCCGCAGGGGATCGAGGCGGAGGTGGTTTACTTCCCCTCCTATGCCGATCTGCAGGCTGCTGCCCCGAATAGCCTGAAAGGCAAGATCGCTTTCGTCAGCCACCGGATGCGTGCGGCGCAGGATGGATCGCACTATGGCTTCGCCGGACCTGCGCGTTGGACGGCGCCGTCGCTCGCAGCGAGCAAGGGCGCAATCGCAACTGTCATCCGCTCGGTCGGCACCGACAATCACCGTGTTCCGCACACTGGGACAACGACCTTTGCCGAAGGTGTCAGCCCCACGCCCGCAGGCGCGCTGTCCAATCCCGATGCTGATAATCTGGAGCGCATGTTCGCCCGCGCAGATGGCGAACCGATCCGCATGAAGCTGGTAATGACGCCGCGCGATCTGGGCATTACGAAAAGCGGCAATGTGGTCGGCGAAATCGTGGGCCGCGATCCCTCGCTGCCGCCGGTCCTGCTCGCCTGCCATCTCGACAGCTGGGACCTCGGTACCGGCGCGATCGACGATGGTGCCGGCTGCGGTATCGCAGCTGCTGCGGCCAAGCATGTCGCAGAGCAAGGCCGGCCGCTGCGCACCATCCGCGTACTGTTCGCCGGTGCCGAAGAGACCGGGCTATGGGGATCGAGCGCCTATGCGGCTGCCCACGCGGGCGAACCGATCTTCGTCGGACTGGAAAGCGATTTCGGGGCGGACCGGATCTGGCGGCTGGAAACCAACTTCACCCGCACCGATCCCGAACTTTTCGGCCAGCTGGCCGGTTCGGTGCAGCGCTTCGGTGTAGCGCCTGCGGGCGGCATGGCGACTGGCGGTGCCGATCTCAACGTGGTTCGCGAACAGAATGGCGCGCTGATCGATCTGCAGCAGGACGGGACCCGTTATTTCGACTTGCACCATACGGCCGATGACACGCTGGACAAGATCGATCCGGTGCAGTTGCGGCAGAATGTTGCGGTGTGGACGGCAGTGGTCGGGTTGATGGCCAACCACGCACAGCCGATCCGCCGCGAAGAGGCGAGCGAGCAGTAAGCTCCTAGCCCTCGGCACAGTTTCAGGCGGAAAATTCCCGGTTTATCAGGCGCGGCAGTAGCGCCAGCTGAAATGCCGCGCGCGCCAGCAGGAACAGGCTGAACGACAGCCACAGGCCATGGCTGCCAAGCGGCCAGCTTAGCCACAGCGCCACTGCGTAAACCACGCCCGCGCCGATCATCGTCAGCAGGAGGGACCGCGTCCAGCTGGCACCCACATAGATGCCGTCCAGCACGAAGCCCGCAAGGCCCGCAAACGGTATCACGATCAGCCACGGGGCTAGGTCCTGCGCCTGCTCGCGTACCGCTTCGGTCGCGGCGAAGCTGGCAAGGATCGGGTCCGCCAGCAGCGCGAAACAACCTGCAAGAAGCGCCGCTGCCGCCATGCCGCGCCACAGGATCGCGCGGATATAGCCGGTGAAGCCCTTGCGATCGGCGGCACCGGCGCGTTCGCCGTTGAGGACCTGCGCGGCATTCTCGAACCCGTCGAGCAATAATGCGGTGAAGACGAACAGCTGGTAGAGAATGCCATTGGCGGCCAGTACCACCGCGCCGCGTTCTGCCGAAAGGCGGGTCAGCCCGGCCATGGCGACCACCAGCACCAGCGTGCGCAGGAAAAGGTCGCGATTGACGGAGAGGAAGGGCCGGAGGCCGGACAGGCTCGCAATTCCGCCCCGGCGCGCGCTTTCCAGAAGCGATTTGGCCGAAGCGCCGCCCAGCAATATGGTCGTCAGCAGCGCCAGCTTGGCGAATTCGGCAATGAAGCTCGACCAGCCGATACCGGCGATTCCCCATTCCAGCCCGAGGACGAACCACAGGCCGAGCCCGACATTGAGCAGATTATAGAACACTTCGACTGCCAGCACGGTCTTCATGCGCCGCTGGCCAACGAGAAAGCCGATCGCGGCGAAATTCGCCATGACTGCCGGGGCGCTCCAGTAGCGGATATCCGCGTAAACGTTGGCTGCCTCGCGCACCGGGCCAGTCGCGCCAAGAGCATCGAGCGCGAGTGGGAGTACGAGCGGTTTTGCCAGCAGGAGCAGCAGCGCGATCGACAGCCCGACCAGCAAGCCGCGCAGCAGCACCATTGCCTGCGCCTGCGCGCCCGAGCGTGTGCCTTCCTGCGCCACCAGCCCGGTGGTGCCGGTCTTGAGGAAGTTCATGACAGTGAAGAGCACGGCAAACAGCCGCGCGCCGACGTCGACCGCTCCTTGCGTGGGCGCATCGCCGAGCTGGCCGACGATCCACATATCGCCGATGCCGATCAGCGCCGTGGCCACATTGGTCACCATGGCGGGCAGGGCGATCGCCCAGATGGCCCGCGTATCGAGCCGCGTTTCGGAAGATAGGGGGGCGGGGCCGGCGGTCAGGTCAGGCTCCTTGCGATCGATCGACGTGTGGTCGGGGAGACAAGATTCGAACTTGCGACCCCCTGTACCCAAAACAGGTGCGCTACCAGGCTGCGCCACTCCCCGACATTACGTCGATCTTCAAGCCGGACGGTTGGTAGGCCCGGCAGGACTCGAACCCGCGACCTAGCCGTTATGAGCGGCCAGCTCTAACCAACTGAGCTACGGGCCCCCAAGGAACCGTCCGTGAAGGCTCGAACCGCCGCCTAGCCGCGTGCGCCGTGAAGGGCAAGCCGCGAAAACACGCTTTTATCATCCTTCTGCATTTTGCGGTATGGAAACACGGTTCGCCGCAACGCGCAGCGGCAGCGAAAGCACCAGGCAATCGTCATGGCGCACGAGATCGCCGCCTGCCGATCGCGCCTCGGCCCGGGCTAGGCGGAGAGAAAAGCCGATTCCGAAGATTCCCGCGCTCAACGCGCCGCTGCCGCTCCGGGCCTCGACTGCAAAGATATCGACAGGATCGCGCAAAATGGCCGGTATGTCTGCGGCCAGTTCGAGTTGGCTGCCTTCGGTCGCCAGATCGATTTTGATCGTTTCACCTGCGGCGACAGACCCGGCCAGTGTCGCCAGCATTCGCCATGCCAGCCGTTCGACTTCGGTTTCGGCCAAACTCACCGATGCGCGAAGATCGCCGAGGTCGGCTTCGATTCGCGCAACCTTCGGGCGCAGCACGGTCTGCAACTGAGTCAGCTGAGTGCGCGCGACCTGCGCAAAATCGCACGTGCCCGGTTCGAGCTCGATCGTGCCTGCTTCCAGTCTCGCAAGGCGTTCCAGTTCCTCGAGACCTGCAAGGATATGAGCCGCGTCGCCCGCGATGGTTGCGGCAATGGAACGATATTCGTGTGGCACCGGGCCGATGACCTGCTGCTGGATCATTTCCGCATAACCCTGCATCGCGTTCACCGGTGTGCGCAGCTCGTGAAGCAATTGCCTGAGACGATCCGCCTGCTCGCCGCTCGGATCCCCGGCATCCACTGGCCGGCGGAATAGCCCCTCATAGCCAAGAAACCGCCCGTTGCCCGTGTCGAATCGGGGATTGGCGTCGACCACCCAGTCTCCTTCGATCAGCGGGGCACCGCGCAAAGCCACGAGCGTGTCGCGCATCTGCTTGCGCCGGGCGATCGCCTCGACGGTTCTTCCGGCGCCGAGCTTCTTGAGGTCAATTCCGAAGACCATGGGGAGGATGGCCGCTTCAGCCCATTCGATGCGGCCTTCCGAATTGGCTTCGAAGAAAAAGTGGTCGAGATATTCCGGCGGCCTGGGTCTCTCGCGCCGCGTGCGAGGCTTTGCCGGCACCCCGGGTTGCGAAGGCGGCGTGCGTTCCTGCGAAAACGCTTCGATACGGGCGAGAAGGGCTTTTACGTCATCCTTGCCGGGAAGGGTCTTGGCCGGATCCTTGGCGGGCTGGGCCGACGCGGCTGGCGCTGGTGCGGCGGGCGCTTCGCGCTTGGGCACATCCTGCACTGGCTCGGGAATGGGCAGCGCCCTGTCCGATACGCCTAGCTGGTCGAGCACCCTCATCGCCTCCAGCGGCAAATCCTTGCGATAACGCAGAAAGCCGCGCGATCGGATTGGAAGCGCGGGGATGAGTTCGACCCATTCGCCGGGTGTCAGCTGCGCGCGCGAGAGTGCCGCCGCCGCGATATGCGGATGCTCTTCGCCGAACCATTTCACCAGGTCGGGATTGCGGAAGCGCCAGCCGTGTTCCCCGACCAGTGCTACCCGCTCCTGCAAAGGGATCTCGTCAGCCAACGCGATCAGACGGAGATAGGCTGCCGCTTCGAGCGCGGAATCCCCGCCCTCTGCCCGCTCGCCGAGCAGGTCGATCAGCTGCCGAAACTGCGTCTTCGCCGCACGCTCGCCGGATGCGCGCAGGCGCAGCACAGTGGCAAGGCGGTCGTCGAAATGCATTCTTTCTCCATGATCGCCGAACCGGCCGGTTAATTCCGCAGTGCACAATCGGCCCAGTGCTCTTAGCAGCAATTGGTAAACGGTCGTTTACGCAAAACCGTCCCGGTCGCCGTTGCAAAAGCATTCAATTGCTGGCAAACAAAATAATGTTAGCCATTCGGATCATTACGCCCCACCAACATTTCGTGTGCGGCTTATCTTTCGATAGGCGTATCTCTGGCTTGAGGAAAGACTGGCATGGCCAATATGGACGATATTGATCGTCGTTTGCTCGCCGAATTACAGGACGAGGGAAGAATAACCAATGTCGAGCTGGCGCATCGCGTCGGCCTGACCGCGCCGCCCTGCCTGCGCCGTGTGCGTGCGCTGGAGGAAGAGGGCGTCATCCGCGGCTATCACGCCGAACTCGACCCTTCGAAGCTCGGTTTCTCGATCACCGTTTTCGCCATGGTCAGCCTGAAGAGCCAGGCCGAAGATTCGCTGCGCGAATTCGAAGTGGCGATGAAGGATCTGCCCGAAGTCCGCGAAGTGCACATGCTCAATGGCGAGATCGATTTCATCATCAAGATCGTCAGCCGCGATCTGCAGAGCTTCCAGGAATTCCTGACCAGCAAGCTGACGCCCGCGCCCAATGTCGCCAGCGTGAAGACCTCGCTGACCATCCGCACCAGCAAGAACGATCCGGGCGTTCCGCTTTGATCGATGCGGTCTCGGGCCAGTGCCTGTGCGGCGCCGTGACGGTCGACCTGACCGGCGCCAACAGCACGCTCGAGATATGCCAATGCACCATGTGCCGCCGCTGGGGCGGCGCTTTCTATGCCGCGCTGACCGCCGAAAAAGCGGCGGTTACGGGCGAGGATAGCGTCACCGTCTACAAGTCCAGCGCCTGGGCCGAGCGCGCCTCGTGCGGCACCTGCGGCAGCAGCTTGTGGTTCCGCTTCCTGCCCACGGGCAACCGCAGCTTTTCTGCCGGGCTGTTCGAAGATGCCGCGCAACTGCCGGTCGAAAAAGAGATCTTCGTCGACGAACGCGCCGACTGGTGCCGGATCGAGGGCGAACACCGCCGCATGACAGGCGACGAGATCATCGCCGAAGCCAAGGCCGCTGGGTTCACCTTCGATTAGATCGGGCTGCCGACCGCCTTATTGAGCGGAAGAAGAACCCTAAACGATCGGCTCGCTCGCCGCATCTTCTAGGTAGTCTTGCAGCCGCTCCTGCAAGTCCGGCACGGCATCATCTTTCGCGAGGAATTCCTCGAGGCGCATCAAGCGCCAGCGCTGCCCCTCATCTCCGAACACGATCTCATCCACCTCGCTATTCAGCAGCGGAGCGACGAGAAAATAACTGTCCGGCGCGCCAGCTTTTTGGCTCTCATACCGGCGGCTCCAGACAATTCTCTCGACAGACAGTCGCAAGCCGAACTCTTCTTCGACCTCGCGCATCGCACATTCGGCGGGTGTTTCATCTGCCTCTCGCCCTCCACCCGGCAAATCCCACAGGCCGGGGAAGGGGATGTCGGGCTTCTGGTCGCGGAGATAAGCGACCAGTTGATTGTTGCAGCATAAGACGATCTTCGCGCCCGAAAAGGGCTTTTGAGCGATGCTCGCCTGCTCGCGAGGCCTTCTCAGACCTCGCGTTCCTTCAGCCATTCTTCCAGCCATTTGATCGAATAGTCGCCGCTCTTCACGTCGTCCTGTTCGAGCAGGGCCTGGTGCAGGGGCACGCTGGTCTTCACGCCTTCGATCACCATTTCTTCCAGCGCGCGCTTCAGGCGCATCATGCACCGTTCGCGGTCGCGGCCGTAGACGATGAGCTTGGCGATCATGCTGTCGTAATAGGGCGGGATCGAATAGCCGGCGTAGATGCCGCTATCCACGCGCACATGCATGCCGCCTGCCGCATGGTAATAGGTGATCTTGCCGGGGCTGGGCGCGAAGGTGAACGGGTCTTCCGCATTGATGCGGCATTCGATCGCATGACCGGTGAAGGTGATGTCCTCCTGCTTGCAGGACAGGTCCTTGCCATCGGCCACGCGGATCTGTTCGCGCACCAGATCGATGCCGGTGATCATCTCGGTCACCGGATGTTCGACCTGCAGGCGGGTGTTCATTTCGATGAAATAGAACTCGCCGTTTTCCCACAGGAATTCGATCGTGCCCGCGCCGCGATAGGCCATGTCGCGCATGGCAGAGGCGCAGACTTCGCCCATCCGCATCCGCTCTTCCTGGGTGATCACGGGCGAGGGCGCTTCTTCCAGCACCTTCTGGTGGCGGCGCTGCAGCGAACAGTCACGCTCGCCCAGATGCACGGCATTGCCGCGCCCATCGCCGAAGACCTGGAATTCGATGTGGCGCGGATTGCCGAGATATTTCTCGATATAGACGGTGGCATCGCCAAACGCGGCCTTCGCCTCGCTACCGGCCTGCTGCATAAGCGTTTCGAGCTGGTCTTCGCTTTCGCAGACCTTCATCCCGCGGCCGCCGCCGCCCGATGCCGCCTTGATGATGACGGGATAGCCGATGTCCGCGCAGATCCGGCGCGCCTCGTCGTAATCCGACACGGCGCCATCGCTCCCCGGCACCAGCGGGAGTCCGAGCTTGCCCGCAGTGCGCTTGGCTTCGACCTTGTCGCCCATGGTGCGGATATGTTCGGGCTTGGGCCCGATCCAGGCAATGTCGTGCGCTTCCACGATTTCGGCGAACTTGGCGTTTTCCGACAGGAAGCCATAGCCCGGGTGAATCGCATCGGCCTGCGCGATTTCGGCGGCCGAAATGATGTTGGCGACGTTGAGATAGCTGTCGCTAGCCGCCGGCGGGCCGATGCATACGGCATGATCGGCCAGGCGCACATGCATGGCATCGGCATCGGCGGTGGAATGCACCGCAACCGTCTCGATACCCATTTCATGTGCGGCGCGGTGGATGCGCAGCGCGATTTCGCCGCGATTGGCGATCAATATGCGTGAAATGCCCACGATCTTTACCTTATCCGACGACGACGAGCGGCTGGTCGAATTCCACCGGCTGCGCGTTTTCGACGAGGATCGATTTGACCGTGCCCGCCTTGTCGGCAGTGATGGGGTTCATGACCTTCATGGCTTCCACGATGAGGAGGGTCTGGCCTTCCTTCACACTGTCGCCGACCTTCACGAAGTCGGGCGCGCCCGGCTCCGCAGCGAGATAGACCGTGCCGACCATGGGCGATTTGATCGCACCGGCCGTATCGGCCGCTTCGGGCGCAGCATCGGCCGCGGGTGCTGCCGGGGCCGCGGGCGCCGCCGCTGCCATGGGGGCAGGGGCTGCCGCAGCCATGGCCACACCGCCGCCGCGCGATACGCGGATCTTGCGGTCGCCATCTTCCACTTCGATTTCGGTGAGCCCGGTTTCGCCCAGCATCTCTGCCAGTTCGCGTACGAGCGAGGTGTCGACATTCATGCCGGAGTTACCGGCGCCTTTGCGATCGGCCATGAAATGGTCCCTTGTTAGTTTTCGCTCGCGCCTATGCTACCCCTCGCCGCGCAAGACAAGGGGCAGGGCGGGGTTTTAGAGAGCCGCAGCCTTCTCCAACGCTACGGAATAGCTGCGCGCGCCCAGGCCTTTTACGCAATCCGCGGCAGCCATCCCGACATAGGACAGGTGGCGAAATTCCTCGCGCGTCTCGGGATCGGACAGATGAACCTCGATCACCGGCACCGCGATCGCCTTGATCGCATCGAGCAGGGCGATCGAGGTATGGGTATAGGCCGCAGCGTTCAGCAGCACCGCCCTGGCCTTCTGTCGATTGGCGTCATGCAGCCAGTCGATCAGCTGGCCTTCGTGATTGGTCTGGTGAAAACTGATCGCCAGCCCCAGCTCCTCGGCCTGTCTGGCCAGCATATCCTCGATATCGGCCAGCGTCTGATGCCCGTAAATCTCCGGCTCGCGCTGGCCGAGCAGGTTGAGGTTGGGCCCGTTGAGAACGAATACGGTGTCGGTCATGCCCGCGCTATGAAAGCAGGGCGCGGCGGCTTCAACATGTTTCGGTTTGGACGGGGGGCTGGCGGGGTGGAGGGCCGGGCTCGAGAAGCCGAGGGAAGGTCCAGAGAATGGGCATGCAGAGGTGGTAGATCGCGAGCTGTTGCGGATGTTCAATCCCATGATACCTGTGCGAGACATTTAGAAAAGGGGGCACCAATGACTCACAGCCGACACATAAGATGGTCCGGCGTTTTTTCGGCGGCCCTGTTCTTGTGTTCCTGTTCCACTACCCAACCGGTGCACTCCGACCGAGGGCGAGACCTGGTTATCACGGAGGATATCGACAGGTTCTGGGAAGCCTATGACGCGGTGCGCGCGGAAACCGACGAACACCGCCAGCAGGAATTGGTATCCGAGCTGTATCTGGATCGCGGCAGTCCCGGTTTGCATGCGATGAACAGAGCGCGATCGTATCGGAGTTCTGAATATCTCTACGCGATGCAGAACTACACCCAGTATCTCGACGCCGTTCGGGCAAATACGCTGGAAGCAAGCAGATATAGCCGACAGATTTCCGATGCTCTTGAGAAATTCAGGGCTATCTATCCGGATGCACGCGATGTACCTGTTTATTTCGTGATCGGCGCGTTCCGGGCCGGCGGCACCGCAAACGACGGTAAGCTTCTGATCGGTGCGGAGCTGGCGATGGCATCGAGCAACACCCCGACGCACCAGTTTGGCGAAAAGCTGGCCCACCTTCCCGCCTACATACAGAGCGGCCCTATCGATAATCTCATCGACCTGAACGTGCATGAATATGTGCATACGCAGCAGCGCTCGACAGGTGGCGTTGATTTGCTGTCGCAGGCTCTGTTCGAAGGCGTTGCGGAATATCTCTCCACAGCCGCGATCGGTCGTCCGTCCCGGCAGCCGGCAATCGCCTATGGGACAGAAAATCGCGCCGCCGTGCTGGCCGCGTTCGAACGGGATATCGCTCTGTCGGATTGGGGTGACTGGATCTGGAACGATGCGGACAATCCATTCGCCACGCGCGATCTCGGATATTTCGTCGGCTATGCGATTGCTCGCTCCTACGTCGAAGCCGCGCCAAACAAATCTGCCGCTATCAGTCGCCTGATCGAACTGGACTATTCCAGCGTATGCGAAGTTGCCGACGTGGTGGACACCGCTGCGGTTTTCGATGAAGATGTCGCGCGCATGCGTCCGGATACCGACTATGGCACCTGTGGCTAGGCGACGCCGGTCCTATTGAGACGCCTTCGCAGTCGGTGTCTATTGCTCAGCTAGAGACCGGAGTGCGGGTGTAGCGCCAGTGCCGACTTTGCGCCTCATGCAAGCCGTTACATGGCACTTATACTGCTGATCGGTGCGTTGATGACTAGCTGCCCAGAGTAATTCTAGCGGAGCTCTGAGGATTGTTTCGTTGCAGCGAAGAGGCGGAACGAGTTCGCCCCTGCTTTGATCGATATCGCATACGGGGGCCCGCCAGAGCCTGACGGGCCTTGTCTCTAAGGAAGCAAAGTGTGCTGGTTGCGCGAAGATTTACGAACCGAAGTATCGCGCCTTCAGTTCGGCGATGTCAGACCGCATCTCAGCGCGATCTTCCGGCGAGAGCGCGCCGCCGCTTTCCTCCTCGAGTGAAAGGTACTTTTGCAGCAGTCGCGTGCGCTCGACGCGGTACTCCCGTGCTGTGTCGATAGAACCCTTCGGGACGCCTGCAGTGCCCTGAGGCGAAAGCGCACGGAACTCGGGTGCGGCGTATGTGAGAGGGGCAAGCGTCGGATCGGGAGCGCCAGGATTTGCGCTTACCCCGGCTGCGATCATCCCGGATAGCGCACATGCTGCCAATACCATTCTATTCATCGCAAGATCCTTTCCATGCCTGGGATGATGAACAGATCAATCCGAACCTGTCGCTAAGCTGAACAAGCATTTGTTCGAAGGATCCTGGCTTGGACCGTACATTCGATTTTCCTACATCGAACATTTCTGAGACAACATCCGGGTGACGGCGGTCAGTGAGAAGGGGCAATGGTGTGGGCGCTGATGGTGGGCCGGAGAACCCCGGCACTGCATCGAGCGGAAGTTGACAAGCGCCCACGCCAGAACTTGCCAAAAACCCGAGGACAGCGGGCTTGGTGGGGGAGGGGGAGTTTTCTATTCACCCCCTGTCGGTGTCACCCGGCGAGGATTGTTCGAAGTGAGCAGAGGTCTGCGAACGCAGAGAAAGTCATTTGCCGGAGCGAATCCAACCGGCCGCCTTCACGCGCAAACTTGAGGGACCGGACACGCAGCCCGGTCCCCTGGAGCGGCCATGTGATTAACGCGCGTTGTAGGCGATCTGGCGGGCACGCCGCTTTTCGAGCTGGGCGTGTGCCTTTTCAGTGACGTCGGCGAGGCACTCCTTGTCGAGGATGCGTCCCGAGGTCGTGACCGAGGTCGGCACTTCGCACGCACGCTTGGCGGCGGCAGCTATCCGCAGCTGCATTTGTTCGAAATGGGCCGGGTTCGACAGGTCCAGATCCGCGTGGGAGATACGGACTTCGACCGGGTTTTGCTTGGCGGCCAAGGGTACGGCGGAAATGCACAGGACCGAAGCCATGGCAGGGATAATCAGGCGGCGCATAATCGTTCTCCTGAAGAGTGATTGATGTGAGCGGCCTCCCAAGACTTACACCCTGATTGTGCATCGCAGCATTTCCTTTCGCAAGTGCAAAAAATCCGGTGTGTGGTGCGTGAAACGCAACAGCGAAATTGTCATGCAACTCGCCTGCTGACGCACTACCGCACGCCATTCGGCGACGGGTTCCAGTCGTTTGCAGCTATCGGAATGATCCACCTGCCGTTCGCGCGGTCGATACTGCCGCCCGCTTCCCCGGTCACCGCGCGGTCGACGATGGAGAGGCTGCGTTCGCCCATGGCGGCGAAATCGTCATAGCCGTCGTTCGGGAAGCCCTTGCGCGTGCGGTGGATATGGAAGCTGCCCGACAGCGGCGTGCCGAAGGCTTCCTCGATCGCCGCGCGGCCCATGATCGAGCCGATCAGCCCGCCCCAGGTGGCGGTGGGGTTGTCCGAGTCCCAGCCGGCCAGCGTGCCAATGCGGATGGTGTCGCGCAGGTCGCCCTCGCCGTAGAAATAGCTGACCAGTCCCGCCGCGAAGTTGATGCCGCCGGCAAAGCAGCCGTTGCAGTAAAGCCCGCGCGAAGAGATGTCGTAGCCGTCCTGCATGTCGACCTGATAGCGCTGGTAGACCGCATCGCGCGCCTGCTCCCACGTGGCGCCGCTCTCGTACTGGGCGAGCGCGAAGCTGTACATCGCCCGCGGATATTCGCCTTCGGGCAGAAGCGCGGCGGCCTCTTCGGCAATGGCGCGCAATTGCGGGCCGAGCGGGCGCTGCGGATCGACCTTGGCAGACAGGGCGTGCAGCGCGACATGGAAGCGGGCGATATCCGCCGCCTCTCCGCGCGCGGCGGTGCGAATGGGCAGGTCGGCCATGCGCAGCGCGACATCGGGGCGACCGGGCGCGAACAGCCCGAAGATCTCGGTCGAAAGCTGGGCGTCGATCATTTCCCAATGCTCGTTGAGTTCGGGGTCGGATGTTTCGGGCGGCAGCGTCCCTGCCAGCATCAGGTCGTGCGCGCGCTGGTTGGAGACCCACAGATAGTTCTGATAGCTGGTCTCGTCCGTGCCATAGGGCGTGGGCTTGGTCTCGTCATAGATATGGTCGATCCATGCCTGGCGGATCTGCTCGGGCGTGAGGATGCTGGTCCGGTGCTTCAGCAGCGCGTCCTGATAGATGTATTCGATGTCGGTATCGTCATCCGCGCCCCAGCTCTCGCCGGGCGTGCGCAGGACGAAATCGATGGTCGGCGAGATGGGGCTGGGCTTGCCCGGATCGAAGATGCTCGGCTGGTCGGGCTGGCCCCAATCCTCACGCGTGTAGAATTCGCCATGCGGCCCATCGCCGCCGATCTTGTCCATCTCGGTGACGAGACCGGTCCAGTTCGCAATGCTCTGCCCGAGCCAGAAGCCTTCCATCCGGCGGGCATAGGCGGCGCGGTCGATCTCCAGCGAGGCGGTTTGCGCCGTGGCCGCGCTTTGCGGGGGAGGAGCAGTGCCAGTGGCGGCGCAGGCGGCCAGAGCCAGGGGCAGGGCGGGCAAAATCAGTCGGCGCACAATCTCTCTCCTCCGCAGGGACGATCGGCGGCGTTTCATGTCTACGCCGCTCGCCCTGTTCTTATTGCGCGGCGGTGTAGCGAAGGGCGCACCTTACGCAAAGGAAGAGTTGTGATCGTTCACAATTGCGTGAACGCGGTATTTTGCTCAGCTCTGCTGCGCGCTTTCATCCGCGTCTGGCTGCGATGTCTGCCCGCCACTCCACTTCACCGGGATGCGCAGATAGGTGACGCCATTATCCTGCGCTTCCTCGAACCGGCCGGCGCGGATGTTGACCTGGATGGAGGGGAGCAGAAGCTTGGGTACGGCGAGCCCTGCGTCGCGCGTTTCGCGCAGCGCCACGAAGGCGTCCTCGTCCTTGCCTTCGCCGACATGGACATTGGTGCGCAATTGTTCGCCTACCGTGGTTTCCCAGCGATATTCGTCGCGCCCCGGCGCCTTGTAATCGTGGCACAGGAACAGCCGGGTCTCTTCCGGCAGGGCAAGCAGACGGCGGATCGAGCGGTAGAGCGTGCGCGCGTCGCCGCCCGGGAAATCGGCGCGAGCAGTGCCGAAATCGGGCATGAACAGCGTATCGCCGACGAATGCGGCATCGCCGATCAGATAGGCGACATCGGCAGGCGTATGGCCGGGCACATGGAGCACACTGACTTCAAGCTCGCCGATGGAGAACCGGTCCCCGTCTTCGAACAGGCGGTCGAAGTCGGAACCGTCGGTGGCCAGGTCGTCCATTGCGAAGACCGGGCGGAAGATCTTCTGCACATCCTTGATCCGCGCACCGATGCCGATCCACGCGCCGGTGCGCGCCTTGATGAAGGGGGCGGCGGACAGATGGTCCGCATGGGCATGCGTCTCCAGCACCATCGCGATGGTCCAGTCACCGTCTTCGGCAAAGGCAAGGATGCGCTCTGCCGAGCGGGTGTCGGCCTCTCCGCTGGCCAGATCGAAATCGAGCACAGGGTCGATCACGGCGGCAATGCGCGTTGCGGGATCGCCGACCAGATAGCTGATCGTGTTCGTCGGTTCGTCGAAGAAGGCTTCAATTACGGGGTTGGTCATCTTTTCGCTCCGTTAGGCCTTGCTAATATATAAGGGTATGCTAAATAAGCAAGTACTTAAGGAGGCGTGCCCATGTTGCACTCGATGGATCTCAGAACATTCGAAGCCAAGGCTGGCAAGGTGGCCGATACGCTGAAGGCGATGGGCAATGGCCGGCGGCTGATGCTGCTGTGCAAGCTCGTCGAGCATGGCGAGATGACGGCGAGCGATCTGGCCAAGGAAGTCGGCCTGTCGCAACCGGCCTGTTCGCAGCATCTGGCAAGGATGCGCGACGAGGGCCTCGTCTCCTACAGGCGCGAGAGCCAGATGCTGTGGTACACGATTGCCGATCCACGCGTCGAAACGCTGCTTGCGCTGCTGTACCAGCTTTATTGCAAGGACTGATCGAATGACCTGTGTTTCCCTTACCCCCGCCGAAGCCGCGCGCATGATCGATGCCGGGGCAAGGCTGGTCGATATTCGCGCGGCCGACGAGTATGCGCGCGAACGCATTCCGGGCGCAACCAACCTGCCGCTCGACCGGATCGAGGACTTGCCGTGCGACCAGTCGCCGGTGATCTTCCACTGCAAATCCGGCATGCGCACCGATGCCAATGCTGCGCGGCTTTCCGCCGCCGCAGCGGGCGCACCGGCCTATCTCATCGGCGGCGGGATCGACGGCTGGCGCCGCGAAGGACAGCCCGTGCTGGCCGACAAGAGCCAGCCGCTCGAAATCATGCGGCAGGTCCAGATCGTGGCCGGCATCCTGATCCTGACGGGCGTGATGCTCGGCTTCCTGTGGAGCCCGGCATTCTTCGGCCTGGCGGGTTTCGTCGGCGCAGGGTTGCTGATGGCCGGATCGACCGGATGGTGCGGCATGGCCCATTTGCTGGGCGCGATGCCGTGGAACCGCAGGGCGGCTGGCTGAAGCGGGCATGGACCCCGCCACGATCCTTGCCGGCCTGGCCGCAGGCGCGGCGATCGGGTCGATTCTCGGCCTGGTGGGCGGGGGCGGCTCGATCCTCGCCGTGCCGCTGCTGATCTATGTGGTCGGGGTCCAGTCCACCCATGCCGCCATCGGCACCGCGGCCGTGGCGGTGAGCATCAATGCGCTGACGAGCCTGGCGGGCCACGCTCGGGCGGGGCGGGTGAAATGGCGCTGTGCGTCAGTCTTCGCGCTCGCGGGGATGGCGGGCGCGGCTGGGGGAGCAGAGCTGGGCAAGGCGGTCGATGGGGACAGGCTGCTCGTCCTGTTCGGCCTGCTGATGATCGGCGTGGGGCTGACGATGCTGCGCAAGCGCACCGCCGCCTGGGCGCCCGACGTGCGGCTGAACCGCCAGAGCGCGCGGACGCTGCTCCCGCGTCTGGTTCCGATCGGGCTGGGCACCGGGCTGGCAGCGGGCTTTTTCGGCATCGGTGGCGGCTTCCTCATCGTCCCCGGCCTGATCCTGGCGACAGCCATGCCGCTGGAATTCGCCATCGGGACCTCGCTCGTGGTCGTCAGCGCGCTCGGCCTGACCACTGCCACATCCTATGCGCTGTCGGGGCTGGTCGATTGGGGCATCACGGGGTTGTTGGTGGCCGGCGGACTGGTCGGAGCTATGGTCGGTATCGCCCTCGGCAAGAAGCTGGGTGCGCGCGAAGGCGTGCTGGAACGCGGCTTCGCAGCGCTGGTGATCGTCATCGGCGGCTATGTGGCGGTCACGGCTTGAGATAATTTTCCCGAACCGAGGAGCGGCGTTGACCAAGAGACACCGTGGCGGCATCCCGGTGCCATGCGATCCGTACATTGCCTGCTGGTTCTATTCTGCCTCTCTCTGACGGGCTGTTTCGGAGAGCCGACGGACACCACTCTCGATCAGGAGCCTCAAGCCCAGGCCGGTGCGCCCGCAGTCGAACTGGCTGGATGGGTGACCGATGCCGCCGACCTCCTGAACGATACGCAGTGGGAGGCTAGATCACCGATAGGCCATTTGGGAAATGGGCACTATGCAGAAAATAGATAGCTTCGCCTGATATGCTTGGGTCATTATAGTGCATTTCAAGAGCTTCGTTGCTGCAATCACGCTAGTTTCCGTGGCAGGGTGCCACGACCGAACCGGAGTTGAGTGGCTCGATCCATTTATCGTTCGCGATTACGAGGATAGGGTCGATTTGACCAACGCTCTCGACGAGGCGCGCCATCCATATGCACGCCGATATTCATATTGCGATTATGGTTGCGACCACATTTGCACCGATTTCCCCGAAGTGACCATTTATCGCAATCTCGATGACGAATACCGCAAGAAGATGAGCGAGTTGCGCAGGCGCGCAGAGCGAAGTGGCCTCATTTTCGAAGTGCAACCTTCGCGCATCGTTTATGACCCGCGAGTGCGTCCAGAGCTCGCTGCCGAAGAAGTGGCGCCAGCCAAACTAACTTGTCTCCAACGCCAGCGTGAGCACATCGAAAGGATTGAGACTTTGCTTGATAGGTTGTCTCAGAACGACGAGTAGATGTCCTGCACATACAACGATCTACGGGAATCGTGTGAGCAGCCAATATTGCCGTGAGCTGACCGGGCCAAAAGTTCGACGGTGCAAGTCGAAGGTCAGCTCTTTTGACCCTAAATCAGGCCGTCCGCTTTCCGTGCTAGGAATGTGTCAGAAGCGGAAGGGCCGCTAACGACCCGATTGCGGAATTTCGCATTTTTCTGCAAATCCCCCTGATGAATGGGCGGGTTATCTCTTTCCTCGGTGGTCTCTTTTCGGTTTCAGGGTGCATTGACCCCAATGCGCCCATTGAAACGGAAGCGGGCAACCTCACGCAAACAAAGGTTGATGCTATTGTAGCGCAATGCGGCGGCGCTCCCAAATGGGCCGCATTGAAGATGGTCTCCTGACTATCAAAAAGTCGCGTGACTTGGCGGTTACAGGCTGCGTGCTAGACGCTCTTTATGCCACTGGGGAAACTTCTCTCACGACGGTCGGCAACCTGCGTTACGAGACTCCCGAACGTTAAAGGGGCGTGTCCGCTAGCCACCCATAAGCAGACATGATGGACCATAGAGGGCCCCTCCCCTTGAAAGAGGAGGATGTGCCGCATCCCAAGGCCAGTCCCTCCCGAACCTCACCCCTCAATCCCCCTGACCTTGCCCCATTGGCGGGCGGCGGGGTAGCCGAGGTAGCCGGTGCCGAAGAGGGCGTAGAGTTCTTCGGGCAGGCCGCTCAGATAGCCGGTGATGCCCGCGCCCACGCCTTGCGCGGCGGCGGGGGAGAAGGCGCTGAGCACGCCCATGGGCAGGGCGAAGAGGATCATCGCGTACATCACATAAAGGAAGCTGGGGCGGGCGCGGCTGGTCCAGGGGTCGGGGCTGCGCGCTTCGGTGACGATGGCGGACAGGCGGGCCTCGATCTGGCGCAGTTCCTGGGTGCCCTCCAGCTTGAGCAGTTCGAGCTTGGCCTCGGCGCGGGCCTGCTTGTCGGGGATGATCTTGTCGATGATCGAGGCGAGGGGGCCGATGAGCGATTCGATAAATGCCATGTGGTTTCTCCTTGCTCGAAAAAGTAACCAGATGGGTTCGTGTAGGAAAGGGGTTTTGCTCACGAGGTGCCGCTGGCCGTGCGGCGACTTGCCAGAACGGCGCAAATTGGCGCTGAATTAGCTCTTTGAGGGCCGAAAAAAATGTGTCGGGGGCGGGTTCGCGAAGGGGCGAATCCTATTTTGCGCGTCGTCGGCCAGGTGCAGGCCGTGCGTTCGGCGCGCGGGCCACCGATCAAGAGGGTGTTCGGGCGATTTTTCGGAACAGTGCGGGTGAAACCGCGAATGTGGGAGAGAAGGGGGGTAAACCACTGGTCGGGATGACTGGATTCGAACCAGCGACCCCCACACCCCCAGTATGGTGCGCTACCAGGCTGCGCTACATCCCGAAACCAGTGGAGGCG
>NZOF01000083.1 GCA_002695185.1 Erythrobacter sp. | reverse complement strand
TCGCGCACCAGCTGGTGCAGAAGACCGACATCGGACGGCAGATTGTCGAGTTCGAGCCGCATGGATTCTGCTACCACAAGAACAGTATTTTCTCAAGCATTTCTAAGCTTTCCGAGCAGTGTTCGGGGCGGTTTTCAGCCCGCTTTTCTGGGCTTCCACTGCTGCTCGGGACGCCGCCAGTCGATCCCCTCAATCAGCATTGCCAGCTGCGCCGAAGACAGCACTATGCTCTCACCCACCTGGTGCACGCTCGGCCATACGAAGCCGCCATGTTCCATCCTTTTAGTGAACAGGCACAACCCGCTCCCGTCCCAGAACAGGACCTTGATGATGCGCGCATTGCGCCCCCGGAACGCGAACAGATGGCCAGAGAAGCTGTCTTCCCTGAGCACTTCCTGCACCATGGTTGCGAGCCCATCGATACCCTTGCGCATATCGGTATGACCCAGCGCCAGATGCACCTTCGTGCCGGCCGGAAGCATCAACATTGCAGTTCCCCTTGCACCCGCACTGTCACAAAGCGGGCTTGCTCGGTGCCGTCAGAGGCAAGTTGCGCGCGCCAGCGGAACAGCATGCTGGTGGCGATCCCATGACGCCGACAGACCCTCGCTGCCGTCACGCCTGGTGCCTCAGCCTCGCGCACGATCTCGCGCCTTTCTTCGGTCGTGAAGCTGCGCCGGACCTGCGCCCCCGCGCGATGATCTGGCGCACCTGTCAAGCCGCCAACACTCATTCCTGTTCCAGAACCGCTGCTTGTTGCGCAACTAGCAGCGCTGCTTATTTGCGGCCGCGCGCTCGGGTGAAGCCGCGCCCGCCAGTCGACCGGCGCGTCCCGTTCGGCAAGCAAATCGCGCCAGCGCGCGAGGCTGTGCCGCGAGATCGACAGCGCCGCAGCATACTCGCGCACCGTCATCCCGCTCCATTCAAGCGCCTCGACATGCATCGCCCAATACGCCTGCACGACCTTGTTACGGCGGTCGGTTGTCAGCTTGCCGCCCTTGCGACTGCGCTTCGCGCGCCGCTCGGCAGCTGCGCGTTCGACACGGATTTTGGCCATTCTTGCGTCGGTCAATACGCCGATCCAGCGCGCGAAGGTCTTCACTGTCAGCTTGTGCGCACGGCAGTATTTGCGCTGCGACAACCCGCTGCGCTGCCACGCCTCAACATGCACCGACCACCCCTCGCGCCGCGCCGGATTATCAAAATGAGATCGAACAGCCATGCAACCTCCAGCCACAAGGACAACACCCAATGGACGAAAATTGCACCCCGGAAATCAGGTGCCAGAACCGGACGATTACGAGTGATATTAGGATGGCGAGATAAAAGCACCGCCGTCGGTCGGGGTGCAGGTGGTTGGTTTTGTTGAACTTTGACCGACAGCTTGGAAATCACAGTGCCGCCGCTTTCCTCAAATTGTTGTTTCCTTTCAACGCCAAAGGCGACGGCGGTCGGCAATCCGGACGCGCTTTACAGGCCCAGCGGTGCGCAAGACGCCATCCGTTAGCATGCAAGACGACCCATGGCCGTCCAACGCTGGCACCTTTGGCCGCTCAACGGGAAAGCATCGCACAATCTGCGGCTCTGGCGAACAATCGTCATGTAGCTAGCGGGGCCACTTCCACTGGATAATGACGGCGATGGCGGGCCGGTCTGCTCCCCTCCATGTCCCCCAGGCCGGTTCGTCATCACCCGACAGATGAAAGGACCGGCCAGCATGCCATCTGCAGGAACGACAGAGCATCTACGCGAGCAACACGAGCGCAGAGTGATCGAGCCCATTGCGATGCGCGTGCCGGATGCCTGCCGCTATCTCGGGATCGGGCGGAGCACGCTCTATGTGCTGATCGGCGAAGGCGAGATCGAGATCATCAAGCTGGGGAGTTCAACGCTCGTGCTGATCGAGAGTCTGAGATCGCTGGTCGAGCGCAAGCGGAAACAATCAGGTGACCCTGCTTGCGGCAGGGAGCAATGACCATGCATTCGGACCGAGATCAATGGCGGCTCTGCGCCCTCAATTCAGCCGTTGGATCGCCTACGTTTGATTCCTAATTCCTGCCGTTACAGCCTCAAAATCACCACGCAGGTCAACACAGATTTAGCCATTGAAGAACGGTAGTAAAGTCGTAGTCGTGCTCGTAAAATCGGCTATGACTTTAGACGGGGCAGGGAGCCGAATGAACGATTTTGAAGCAATGGCGGCGGCCTTAAAGGCAAGTGGGCAATACCGCGTACAACGCCGTTTAGAACCGCGGCTCCGCATCAACAATGCGCACGGCGCGCCAACAAAACTTGGTCTATTTGTCGACGTTGAGACGACCGGGCTCGACCCGACGAAACACGAGATCATCGAACTCGGCATGATCCCGTTCAGCTATCTACCAGACGGACTCATCTGCGACATTGGTCCACCGTTCGAGCGGTTTCAGGAGCCGACATCGCCGATCCCGCCTGAAATCACACGACTGACCGGAATCACCGACGCGATGGTTGCCGGGAAGCGGATTGATGTTGACGCGGTCCGAGCACTTGTCGACCGTTCTTCGCTCGTGATCGCGCATAACGCGAGTTTCGATCGGCGTTTTCTCGAACGCCTGAGCGATGCGTTCGTGTTCAAGCCTTGGGCCTGTTCGATGTCGCAGGTCGATTGGATCGATGAAGGGCATGAAGGGGTAAAGCTTGCCTATCTAGCCGCCGGCGCCGGCTTTTTCTACGACCGGCATAGAGCGGTTCACGACTGTCGGGCCGCTATCGAATTACTCGCCGCGCCGCTGCCTATAAGCGGCGTGCCGGCAATGCAAAAGATGTTGGATAAGGCGAGGCGTCCGAGTTGGCGGATTTGGGCGGAGAACTCGCCCTTTGACTTGAAGGATGTTCTCAAGGCCCGGGGCTATCGCTGGAATGGCGATGACAATCCTAATCCACGCGCTTGGTACATCGATGTCGATGACGGCCAGCGGGAGGCGGAAATCGGCTTTCTGTGCAAGGAAATCTATCTGCGCGAAGCTGATTTGCCGGTGCGCGAAGTGACCGCGTTCAATCGGTTCTCTGACCGCATCTGAGCTTTGTATCTGAGCTTTGTATCGAAGCACCGAATCCGGGGGACAGAATGCACATTTCGAAACTGCGCTTGGTCAATTACCGCAACTTCAGTCGCGCCACTCTCGCGTTTGAAAAAGGCGTCAATACCATCATCGGCGAGAATGGGTCGGGCAAGACCAATGTCTTCCGCGCGATCCGCCTTTTGCTCGACGACACCTTACTTCGCATGGCCTATCGGCTCGACGACAAGGACTTTCATCGCGGGCTCGACGACTGGCGCGGGCACTGGATTGTCATCAGCCTCGAATTCTCCGATGTATCGCAGGATGAAACGATCCAGTCGTTGTTCCTGCATGGGGCCGGCAACATCAGCGGCTCCCACATCGACCGTGCGACCTATAATCTGATTTTCCGCCCCAAGGCTCCGATTCGCCTCAAGCTCGCCGAGCTTGGAACCGGGGACACTGCCGGACTGGCAGCGATCCGCAGCGAGATCACGCTCGCCGACTATGAAACGATCTTCACCGGCAAAAGCAGCGCCGATCTCACCGATCCGACCACCTATAAGAGGTTTGTCGGGGATTTCGACCTCGTGGTTTTTCCGATTGAGATGACGCCGGCGGAAATTGGCGGCATCATCCCCGGCTCCTTCTCGCTCTCACGCGAGATCGGCTTTACATTTATCCAGGCGCTGCGCGATGTCGTTGCCGAGTTTCAGAACAACCGCACCAATCCGCTGCTCGCCTTATTAAAGAGCAAGAGCGGAGAGATCGATCCCACCGCATTCGAGCCGATCACCGAATTGGTGAGCAATCTCAACTCGGCGATCCAAAACCTCGATGACGTTCGCGCGATCCGCACCGATATCCGCGATACCATCACCGACGCGGCCGGCGAGACCTATTCGCCCAAGTCGCTGTCGATCCGCTCCGACCTGTCGGATGAGGCAGATCGGCTATTCCAGTCGCTCAAGTTGTTCGTCGGCGAAGCGGAGGTCGGCTATGAGGGCGGCATCCACGAGCTGAGCCTCGGCGGCGCCAATCTTATCTACCTCACCCTCAAGCTGCTCGAGTTCAAATATCAGAAGGTCAAGCAGACGTTCGCCAATTTCCTCGTGGTAGAAGAGCCCGAGGCGCATATCCACACTCACATCCAGAAGACTTTGTTCGACCGGCTGAACTACGACGAGACCCAAATCATCTACTCGACGCATTCGACATACATCTCCGAGGTTAGCAACGTCGAGAACATCAACATTCTCGGCCGTTGCGGCGGCGCTTGCGAGGTTTATCAACCTTCGGCAGAGCTCGAGCCGGCGCAGATCCGCACTATCCAACGCTACCTAGACGCCGTGCGCAGCAATCTCCTGTTCGCCAAGAGCGTGCTTCTTGTCGAAGGCGATGCCGAAGAAATCCTGATCCCGGTCCTCATCAAACAACTGCTCGGGCTCAGCCTCGACGAACTGGGCATCAGCCTGATCAACATTCGCAGCACAGGCTTCGAGAATGTCGCGATTCTGTTCCACGATCGCCGCATACGCAAGAATTGCGCGATCATCACCGATCGCGATCTTGCGTTCATAGACGTCACTACTGATCCGCTCGACAGTGAGAAAGTGGCGAAGGCCAAGAAGCGCGCTCTTGCCTCGCAAACCTCGGGCGCGGGGCGGGAAGCGCGGCTCACCGCTTTCTGTGCGGGCAACAGCTGGCTGAGTGCGCATTTCGCCGACCACACGTTCGAAGTCGATTTCATAAAGGCCGGGAATGCTACCGCTGTGGTTACCGTCCTCGAAGATGTTTACAGCGATGCTCTGACGATCGCGTCCGCCCAGGATGACCTCGAATCCGGCGATGTCGCGCGCTACGGCGCCCGCATGCTCACCATGGCTGAAAACAAGGGCAAAGGATGGTTCGCAATCATCCTCGCCAAGGCGATTGCGCCTGACGTGCAGGTGCCGGACTACATCCTCGACGCGCTGTTTCAGGCGCACCGGCCGGTGTCGCCCGAGATCTTCGCCAGCATCCTTGACTATCGGTTGCGAGTGCAAATCGACTCTGGAACACCGCCCACCGACGTCGAGGCGATGCGCGCTAAGGTGCGGCAGTATCGCGCAGGCGATCTCGACTTCAACAAGATCCGCACCGAGATGCTCACCGCGTTTCCTAGCGATCGCATCAACGCTGTTCTGGCGAGCTTTTAGTGTTTGTCTGGGCGCCCGAAGATCTCAACGCCGAACAGGTCACGGCGATCGAGACGCCGGGCAGCGTGTTCCTGGCGGCGTGCCCGGGTAGCGGTAAGACCAGGACGCTCACCTACAAGATCGCGCGAGAGCTTTCTTTGCTGACGTCCGACAAGCAGCGCGTGGTAGCGATCACCTACACGCACCGCGCTGCCGATGAGATCCACGAACGGATCGAGCAGCTGGGCGTCGACACCGGCCAGCTCTGGATCGGCACGATCCATGCCTTCTGCATCGAATGGATCTTGCGGCCCTATGCGATATACCATCCCGACTTGAAGAACGGCTTCCGGGTGATCAACGCCCACGACACCGAGCGTGCGCAAGAAGAGCTGTGCGGGCAAGCCGCAACCCGACTGAGCCCGTTTGATTGCAGTCACTACTTTACTTCGTCGGGTTGTGTCCTGAGCTGCTGGGAGCACAAGCAACCGCATGTCCAAGCGTTACTCAAGCAATATTGGCAGGACTTGCGCGCCAATCGTCAGATCGATTTCGAGCTGATCCTCTGGTATGCCTATGAGCTGATCCGCGATGTACCATCAATCTCCGTTCTGCTCGGGTCGATATTCGCAACCGTGCTGGTTGACGAATATCAGGACACCAAAGAAATCCAGTACGCGATCCTCGGCGCGATCCTGAAAGCAGGGCAAGGAAAGGCGAAGGCCTTCATCGTGGGCGATCCAAATCAGGCGATCTACGGGTCGCTTGGCGGCTACGCGATCACGCCGAAGGAGTTTGGCTCGCTCTGCGGACTGACGTTCAAGGAACTTGAGCTGTCGCGCAACTACCGGTCGTCGGCCCGGATCGTCGGCTATTTCGAGAATTTCAATCGGCTGACCTCGAAGATCACCGCGGACGGCAAATTCAAAGATTTCCCTAGTCTAATCTCGTTCGACTGCTCGACCGACCGCACGGCCTTGGTAAACGAACTCGTCCGCCTGATCCGCTACAACATCGTGACGAAGGGAATTGCACCGCACGAGGTCTGCATTGTCGGTCCGCAATGGGTTCCGCTCGCCAGCATGACGCGTCAGCTCGTGGCCGCACTCCCGGAATACAGCTTCGCCGGTCCCGGCATGGTTCCGTTCGCGCGTGACATCGACAATTTCTGGTACAAGCTATCGCGGATCGTCCTAACCGAGGCGTCGCCGCAACTCTATATCCGACGCTACCGCTGGGCAGGCGAGGTGATCGCCGCGCTCGATCTGGCCGGCGTGTCCACGTCCGCTATCTCGCGAAAGTCGCTGCTGCGCACGTCGAACGCCATCACCTCGACCCAAACCGACGGCCTTGCTTATCTTCTCGAGTGCTTCGACGCCTTGTTCGCGGCGCTCGACATTGATCGCACAGCATTTCCGATGCTGGTCGAGCATTATGACGCCTTTGTCGAAGCATCCCAGCGCCGGATCGCCAAACTTGCGGCGGACGGGGCCGCTGCGATCGCCGAGGTCGCGATGTTCCGGAAGGTGTTCGATGAGAAGACCGGGATCACTGTATCTACCATCCACGGCGTAAAGGGCGCGGAGTTCGAGGCTGTGATTGCTTTCGGCCTTCTCGAGGGGATGGTTCCGCATAATAGCGAGGTCGACAAGCACGCTGCGGCCAACAAGATGCTTTATGTAATCTGTTCGCGCGCCAAGAAGAACCTACATTTGATATCGGAAGCTGGGCGCATGAACTATCGTCGCGACCCATATTATCCAACCGATGTGCTCCTCGCGTGCACACACGCGTACGATCTCGTACCCTAGCCAGACTTCTCGCTTGTGCTCGTTTGAATTTAGCACCGCCGCTTTCCGACTGCGGCAAACGCGACATGGAGCGACGCATGTTGCAAGGCCAAGAATCCGCTCCCCGCGATCATACAGCAACAGCTGACAGTCGGCTAACGGCCCAGGTTTTCAGTCGTTCAAAGAATCAAATTGGGCCATGAGCGGTCGGCGACGCAGGTTGCGGCTGGAGCCGGGTGAGGTAGTTGAGACCCTCAAAGGTACTCAATTTTGTCGGTGGGTTTGTAGCGATGGAAGCCCGTATGACCGCTCTTTAGTGCGCACCGCCAATTCCCGTCAGGGTAACGAGGGTTGTGCAAGCACGTCTCATTCCGTGTCTGCGGTGCGTAGAAGGGAAAACCGATCGGCTCTATTGTGTACCGCCGAGCAGCTGGCGCATTCGCCTCCCAGCGTCAGTCAGATCGATGCACCAGACCGGGTAAATGTCTTCATCTCCGTCCGTGACTTTCTTAATCACCAAAAGGCCTTTTCGCTGGAGCGCATCGACCGTTCCGCGTTTCCATCTGCCGAACCGTTGCGTTGTGCCCGCACCCTCGACCAACGAAACGAGAACGCGCTTCTGAGTTAGCGATAGAGTATCTTCCATATTTGTGGCCCGGGAGTTCTTTCATCTCGTGGGTCGAGCGCTAGGTTGTCGCATGGCCGACACCCGGACACCAGACCAGCGTCGCAGAATCATGAAGGCGGTGAAGACCAAAAACACCGGCCCGGAGCTTGTCGTTCGAAAAGCGCTTACAAGCTTGGGCTACCGTTATCGCCTTCATCGCAAGGACCTCCCGGGAAGTCCCGACATCGCGATGATCGGCCGAAAGAAAGCGATATTCGTGCACGGTTGCTTCTGGCACGGACACGAATGCCAGAAAGGCAAAGCTCCTAAATCGAAGCTGGAATACTGGGGTCCGAAGCTGAAAGCGAACAGAGACCGTGACGAGCGCAAAGCACGTGAGCTTCGCGATCTGGGCTGGTCGGTTTTGACAGTTTGGCAGTGCGAGCTGCAGGACCTCGAAAGTCTGCGAGCCCGGCTGGTCGATTTTCTGGGTAATGCGCCGAGCCAGGGCAAGACGAGCGATACTTAATTCGCTAGGTGAGCCACTGAGCATTTTGCGAGCGGAGAATCTCGAGTTGTCGCGACCAATCGGAGTAGATTTGTTTGCAGGCGCGGGTGGCCTCAGTCTGGGATTCGAGCAGGCAGGCTTCGACGTCGCCGCTGCCGTAGAGATAGATCCCGTCCACTGTGCGGTCCACGAGTTCAACTTTCCCGAGACGGCTGTCATCCCTCGATCAGTGGCAGAACTGAAAGGTTCCGATATTCGTCTTGCGGCAGGAATCGGCAGTCGTCCTGTAGACTGCGTATTCGGTGGACCGCCCTGTCAGGGCTTTTCGATGATCGGGCAGCGCGTTCTCGACGACCCGCGTAACCGGCTCGTGCTCGATTTCGTGCGGATAGTCGCCGAGCTCGACGCCAAGACCTTCGTTTTCGAAAACGTTAAAGGACTTACGGTCGGCAAGCATCGTCAGTTTCTCGATGAACTGGTGCAAGCGTTCGACGCTGCAGGCTACCGGGTCGGGCAACCGTGGAAGGTCCTCGACGCGGCGCATTTCGGAGTACCGCAACACCGCGAGCGCCTTATTCTCATCGGCGCTAAAAAGGGTCTGCCTCTCCCCGAATATCCGGCCCTCTCGACCTCGCCTGCCGATGGAAAGCGAGGGGTAGCGGGTCTGGCGAAGGGTCCGACCTGTTCGGAGGCCCTCGACGACCTTCCCGACGCCGATAAATTTCCTGCGCTAGAAAACGGAGACGCCGTCGCGACCAAGCGCTTCGGAGAGCCCAGCGAATATGCGTCAGAGCTCCGCGGTCTTACGAACGATGCCTGGCACTTCGGGTACGTCCGCGACTGGAAGCCGGGCATCCTGACTTCGAGCGCCCGCACGAAGCACACCGAGATCTCCAAGCGCCGCTTCGGAGAAACCGAGCCCGGCACAGTCGAGCCGATTAGCCGCTTTTATCGACTCGCGCCCGACGGACTGTCGAATACCCTCAGGGCGGGCACCGACGGTGCTAGGGGCGCTTTTACCAGTCCTAGACCGATCCACCACCGATACGATCGTTGCATCACCGTCCGCGAAATGGCCCGTCTGCACGGCTTCCCGGACTGGTTCAGACTGCACGCGACCAAATGGCACGGTGCGCGGCAGATCGGTAACGCCGTTGCGCCCCCGATGGCGCGGGCCATTGCCAGCAAGGTCATCGAGACTTTGGGAATCGGGCCTGAGCGTCCCGATAGAACGGTTGCGCTCGGCGATCCCAACTTGCTCAATCTGGAGATGTCGCAGGCGGCAGCGCACTTCGGCGTTCCCGCCCCCAGCTCGCGGCGGGACCGAAAAAGCGGTGCCAAGAAGCGCAAGCAGGAAGAAATCGAAGAGACGCGGCAAGCTCTACTGCGAAGCGCCCGTGGCTAGCCGGTATGCCAGATTGGTCGAAGCGATTTTCTTCGACCATTACGCCGAAGGGGTCACCGCGTTCGAGTTCGAGCGTAACGAGCTGGAGTCGCAGGCCGCAGTTCTCGCAATAGGTTTGCCCAAAAACTTGGGCGATGTGATTTATTCGTTCCGCTTTCGAAACCCCTTGCCGGAGAGGGTTCTGGCGACCCAGCCCGAAGGTCAGGAGTGGATCATCGAAGGAGCGGGGCACGGTCGCTACCGGTTCCGACTCGTGAGCGCCAACCGGGTCCAGCCTCGCGAAGATCTGGTGCGGATCGCAATCCCGGATGCGACCCCGGAGCTTATCCGAATGTATGCGCTGGACGACGAGCAGGCGCTATTGGCGATCGTCCGATATAACCGTTTGATCGACACCTTCCTCGGGCTCACGACCTACAGCCTGCAGAACCACCTCCGCACCACGGTGAAAGGGGTAGGCCAGATAGAAATCGATGAGCTCTATGTCGGACTGGATAAGCGCGGCTGTCATTTTGTCATCCCGGTACAGGCGAAGGGCGGAAACGATCAGATCGGTATCGTGCAGACCTCGCAAGACATCCGATGGGTCGAGCAGAAGTTTCCCGATATGAGCTGCCGGGCCATTGCGGCGCAGTTTATGGCGGACGACGTGGTGGCGCTCTTCGAACTCACGCTACAGGACGATGAGGTGCGCGTGGTCGATGAAAAGCACTATAAGCTCGTGCCGTGGCGGGAGCTCGATCGGAGTGCGATCAGCTCATACCGCGAATGATCCACGACACCGGTCGTTGAGTAGTTTCTTGGAACAAGGGCTGCATTGAGCAGGTCGCCAGAAGGGTCCGGGGCTCATAAACGACGACCGTGTCCTAACCTCGCTCCAACTTTGGGCTGCCCTTGCGGGCGACCTGCTCTATCCGCTGCGCGGACCGGGCCCTGTAGTCCCGGCCCATCCGGGTGACGATCAGGAGCAGATGGAAGTTGAGCGGGAGTATCTGGAGGACGCGCTCTGTACCGCGCTTTCAGCGCTCCTGAGGGCGCGGCGTATTTGAGCTAACCCGCAGGCACTCTTGCCTCTCTCATTGCCGGACGCCCGCTGGCGCACTGATCGCGCGCGCAGCGCATCCGGCGGCTTCGCGCCGTTGCAAGGCTGCCGTTGTTTGTGCGGATCGCTGG
>NZOF01000082.1 GCA_002695185.1 Erythrobacter sp. | reverse complement strand
CTGAGCAGGATATTCAGCGTCAGCCGGCCCATGGAGGTGGTGGTGTTGAAGGATTGCGTCACCGAGACGAAGGTAACTCCGTTCCTGTCGAACACCTCGACCAGCTTCGCGAAGTCGGCGAGTGAGCGGCTGAGCCGGTCGATCTTGTAGACCACGACCACGTCGATCAGCCCGTTGTCGATATCGGCCAGCAGCTGCTTCAGCCCCGGCCGGTCCAGATTGCCGCCCGAGAATCCGCCGTCGTCATAGCGGTCGCGGGTGGCGACCCAGCCCTCGGATTTCTGACTGGCGATATAGGCCTCGCAGGCCTCCCGCTGGGCGTCGAGGCTGTTGAATTCCATGTCGAGCCCTTCCTCGCTCGACTTGCGGGTGTAGATGGCGCAGCGCAGGCGGCGGCCGGGGCGCGTGTTCATGTCCATGGTCAAACCTCCCGCGATCGAACCTGCAGCCCGAAGAAGCGATAGCCGTTCCAGCGCACGCCGGTGATTTCCCGCGCAATCCCCGAGAGCGATTTGTACTTGCGGCCCTGCCATTCGAAGCCGTCCTTCAGCACGGTGATGGTGTGCTCGACCCCGTTCCATTCCCGGATCAGCCGCGTGCCAGCCACCGGATTGCGGGGATCCGCGATCTGGTTCTTGCGGCGGGAGACGCCCTCGACCTCGTCGGCAAGCAGGTCCAGCATGCGACGGGTCTCGTGATCAGGGCCGCCATAGGTCAGTTCCTGGAGGCGATAGGCGATGCGGGCCTCGAGAAAGGCGCGGCTGTTGTTCGGTGCGGCGCTGCCGAGGAGCCGTTCCCATTCGGTCTTCAGCTCTTTCACCGACATGGCCTTGAGCGCGGCGATGCGCGACAGGACGCTCTGGTCCAGGCGCGCGTCCTGCCCGGGCTTGGGCGGCGTTATCTTACTCTGATGCTTCATCAATTCCTCCGATGCGGATGCGTTTCCTGCGACGACCACCGCTCTTTCGGGGCGGGTAGTCCACGGAACTGTCTCCGTCGGCGGGCGATAAAGAACTGGACTTCCCGGCATTCAGGCGAACGACGCCTGCGGCGAGGATGCGACCCAACTCGGCAAGCCGGGCATCAGGGGACATCCGTTCAGGGCATAGAGGATTGGGCCCGGAAACCGGGTCTTCGGGGGGAATGGACATGGCGGGTTTTCGCGACTGTTGTGATAGGCGAAATGTGTCGCGAAATCATAAAAATATCAAGTATATCAGTTTATTACGGACGCTTACGGTCGCTGCGCACCCTGACGAAAATCTGCGTAGCTGATATGTCCCTGCGCTCTCCTCTTGGTCGGACGGCCGTGGCGAATCAACCTGTCCGGCCGTCCATGAACTTGTCGAAGCTGTCGAGGACCGGCTCCTCTTCCAGATCGGCCATCTCCCATCGCGACGGGGCGCGGTCGGGGTAGAGCAGAAGCGAGATCGTCATCTGGTCATTGCTGGGCGAGAACACAGTCATCTCGTGGACCGGTTCAGAGCCGAGCCAGATGCCGCCCGGATGGTGGCAGCCGTGGCGCCCGTCATCCCCGTTCACCTCTTGCGCGGCAAGCGAGGCTGGCGGCAATTCGATCACCTCTTGCCGTGCCCGGTAGAAAACCCCGGACTTCAACAGCGGTTCACTGGACCAGGCCCAATCGATGAAGCCCTCCTTGCCGACCACGATCATCGCGCGCTTGTCGGTGATGGTCATCCATTTCAGGATCGCGGCCGTCAGCGACACGGCATAGCGATCCGCGAGCTCGGTCATCACGTCGATATCGATGATCCGGCCTTTGATCTGCTCGCGGAAATCGTCGAGGGGCATCAGCAGGTAGGAGGCGAATGTGTTCGCCTCCGCCTCGATCCTGTTCCGGGCCTCATCCCAGTCGGCCATGTTACGGCTGGTGCATTGAAGCCCACGCGGATTGGCCTGCCGGTGGAGGAGGTAGTGCCCCAGCTCATGCGCCAGCGTGAAGTTGCGCCGCCCCGGCGACCGGATGGTCTCGTTGTAGACAATGCCCCACTCGCTGGGGCCGCTGGGATGCGGCATCAGCATGCCTTCGACGCCCTTGGACAGCGCAAGCCCCTTCACGATCGTGATCGGCGCGGCCGGAAAAACCTGACGCGAGAAATCCTGCGCGAGCGCGGCCACATCGATGGGGAACCGCGGCAGCCCGTGCACCGCTTGATGCACGGACAGGATCTGCGTCAGGCGAATAGCCCACCCCTTCGGCGTCGTCGGCAGGCTCAATCCTTCTTCCCCCACATGTCGATCATCTGGTTGATTTTCTGTTGGTCTTCGGGGTCGAGCTTGCTGAACTTACGGAAGAAGGCCTCCTTCAGAACCTCGTCGCTGGGCTCCGCGCTATCATCGAGCAGGTAGTCTGTCGTGACCTCCAGAGCCTGGGCGATGCGGGTCAGCTTCTCGCCCGACGGTTTTCTCGTATCGCGGTTCTCGAGTTCCCAGAGGTAGCTCTTGCTGGAGTCGGTCAGCTCGGCGAGCTTGTCGAGGGAATATCCCTTTTCCTGACGGTGGCGCTTGATCTTCGCGCCGAGGGACGTGGTCATCGTATCATCCTTGGTTTCCTTGGTTGCAGGACGTTTGTTCGATATGCCGAACAAAATTGTGCCGCGCAAGTAGACGTGGCGATTTGTTCGGTATATATCGAACAACATCGTATCGCATTTTTGTGATTCTGTCCTCCTCCCCGGCCAAAGAAAGGGCTCTCATGACCGCCATCGCCGCGTTCCTCCGCAAGACCCCCGTGATCCGTCTGCAGGATTACTTCACTTCTGGCAGGTTCACCTCGCTTGCGCCCATCGACTGGCCGAAGCCCGAGCCCGAGGTGGTAGAGTCGCTGATTAAGGCCGTCGACGCCATGTCCGATAACGAAAAGCAGCGCGTCGTCCTCGATGCGGCCCGCGTGGCGGCGCTGGCGGATGAGCCCGGCCAGAACGCGTTGCAGAACGTCGTCGTGAACCGCGGGGTCTTCGATACGCTCGAGGGGGCCAACAACCGCTCGCTCTGGGTTTTCCTCAACGAGAACGACCGGTTCCGCCTGGCCGAAGAGGTGCGCTACAATGACGAGCGCCGCCGGGGGCGGTCGTGGAGCGGGTTCGGCGTCGATCCCGATCTCGCGGTGAAGAAGGATCCGGTCTCGCTCGCGGCGTTTACGGCCGCGATCCGCGAACGGTTCGAAACACCCAACGTCCATGTCGACATCTTCGACCGCCACCGGGTGATCCTCGAGGGCGAGGAATGCGAACTGGTCCAGGTTGCGGTCTACCGGGAGGGGCGTCCCGAGGATACGCTGGGATTCGATGCCAACAGCACCCTGTCGCGTCGGATCGTGAAGCCGGTCTTCGAGGCGGCGCTGACCTATGAGGCCGCGACCGGCGTAATCGAGGTCGTGGCCAAGACGCGCGAGGACCGGATCGACCTGACCCGGTACATGGCGCGCGACCTTCTGGGCATCACCCTCGATGAAGATCAGTCGCTGCCGCTGCGCGAATATGATCTCAGCATGCTGCTCCGGCCGTTCGACTTCCCGACTGACCCGGCCGACGGGATTGCCGGCGTGACCGTCAAGGAACTGCGCCTGATGGATCTGGGCGATGCGAAGGAGCGCATCACGCTCGAATCCATGTCGGGTGCCGACCGGACGATCTGGCAGATGGCGGAACACCGGATCGGCCTCGACATCGGTGGCGGCGCGCGTGTCTTGGGTGGCACCGGCGACGTGGCGGAATGGGTGGTCACCCGTGCGCGCTTCGCCATCAAGTTCCACCCCGGCCCCGATGGCGGGCGGGGCAAGTCGCTGTCGCTGACCGTTACCATGCCGCATGGCTGCAACCTGAAGGACATGACTCCGCAAGAGCGCCTGATCGGCGAAAAGTATCTGCGGCTCTGGGGCATCCTGAAGGACGATAGTGACGAAGGCGACGTCCTTGAGTAAGCGTGCGATCGAGCTTCTGCTGCGGGCCATGGAAGCCCGCAGCATGTCTCTCCAGACATCGGCGCTGCACCAGTTTTCGCGCAGCGCGACCGACGCGTTGATCAAGGCCAAGCTGCTCGTGCCGAGTGGGCATGTCCCGGTCGTCGCCGCGATGGACAACTATGAGGATGAACCGGTCGAGGCGACCTGGTCGGCCGAGTTGAAATCGTTCGGCTATCACGACAGCACCGGCCGTTGGGTCAAGGTCGCCAATCAGGACATCGCGGCGTGCAGGGTCGACTACGGTCTGGCTCTTGCCAAGATGCTGGTGGCGTTCGAGCGCGCCGGGCCTTCCCGCCCGACTCCCTTGGTCTCGGATCTGATCTGGGAGGTGGGAACAATCAAGCTCGCCGGAGCGAAGGCCCCGGTGCCCGTCTGGTTTGCCCGGCGGCTTGGCTATCCGGGGGTCTGGGCACAGCTCGAGGCGCTGATCGGGCGCAAGCCGCCTCAGGAAATCCGCATCATCCTGACCTCCACACCCGGCGAGCGTATCCCGGCGACCGCCCAGAAGCGCAACCACATCATCAACGTGGCGGATGTTGCGGGTGATCCGGCGAAGCTCGCGATCTCGCCCCAAGTCCTCGGGGCTCGGGTGTTCCCCGGACAAGTGCAGCGTCGTTTCCCGATCGATCATTCGGATGACTACGGCATCGTCTGGCTGCGCGGTGAAACCCTCACCTTCGGCAGCGACAAGCAGCGACAACTCTTGGGGCTGCTGTTCGACGCCTACTGGTCGGGATCGCCTGTGTGCCGGACCGCGGTCGTGCTTTTCGAGGCGGGCTACGGGGACAGCACGAACGCGTTCTCCAAGGTTTTCAGCGGTCGCGACGACTGGCGCTCGTTCATCAAATATGCTGACGGAAACTGTTGGATCGAGCCCTGATCCGATCAGCCATCGCCATTTTGAAGGCCGTCCATCAGGGCGGCCTTTTGCTTTTGTGACTTTCCTACCGGCTTCCCTACCGGTGCCCTCCCTCAGCCCTACCACTTGAACCTCGAATTGGCGGACCTGCTGGAGGCGGATTTCGACCTCGGCCTGACCGGCTTCACCGAGGACGAGGTGAACGCGCTGATGTCGAGCCTCGATGCGGGTACCGGTCCACAGGAAGGCGAAGACGAGATCCCGGAAACGCCGGAAGATCCCGTCAGCCGCCCCGGCGATCTCTGGCTGCTCGGGCACCACCGGCTTCTCTGTGGTGACAGCACGGTCGCCACCGATGTCGAGCGGCTGCTCGGCCCGGTGAAGCCGCTGCTGATGGTGACCGATCCGCCCTACGGCGTGGAATATGACCCGGGCTGGCGCAACCAGGCGGGGGCGGCCAAGACCAAGCGCACCGGCAAGGTGCTGAACGATGATCGCGCCGACTGGCGCGAGGCCTGGGCGCTGTTCCCGGGCGATGTCGCCTATGTCTGGCACGGCGCGCTGCACGCGGCGATCGTGGCGGAAAGCCTCGAGGTTGCGGGCTTCACCATCCGGTCCCAGATTATCTGGGCCAAGGAGCGGCTGGTTCTGAGCCGGGGCGATTATCACTGGCAGCACGAGCCCGCTGTCGAACCAGATGGCGGTCGCCGCGGCCCCCGCGCTAGAAGCTGTCGCCAATGCCATGGCGGCGGTGGCCAGCCGCGCCGGTCCGCTCGGCATCGCGATCCGTGGGCTTTTCGACAACATCGGCCGCCTGACCACCTATGCCGTGACCTTCGCGACCTTTCTCGCGGGCCGCTGGGTCGCCGGGCTGGCCGCTGCGACGCTGTCGGTCCGTGGGTTTGCCACCGCGCTCGTCGTGCTGCGCGGGGCTCTGATCCGCACCGGCAGGCGGCGGTGGCAAGCGTCACCCCCGACGATCTGGTGGCCGCGCGCGAAGGCGACGTCCTCGAACTCACCCGCGGCCAGGAGACCGAGTTGCCGCAGGCGCTGAAATGGCAGGTCGCCCGGGCCGACGAGGATTACGACGCCGCCCTCGTCGAGGCCCGGCGGATCACCGTCGATACGACGCGCATTGCCTCCGAGAGCTTCCCCATGGCGGTGCCGCCCGAGGAAGCGGAGCGCCGCTGCCGGCGCGCGCTGATGGAAGCCTGGACCGGCCGCGAGAGCGCAGCCTTCCGCCTGCCGCCCTCGCGGCTGGCGCTTGATCCGGCCGATGTGGTGACGCTCGCCCATGACGGCCGGTCCATCCCGCTGCGGCTCATCTCGATTGCCGATGCCGACGCGCGCGGCATCGAGGCCGTGCGTCAGGACCGGGAGGCTTACGACCTGCCGCCCGGGGCTCCGCGACCCTCGGCGCTGTCGCAGGCGGTTGTCTTCGGCGCGCCCGAGGCCGTCCTCCTCGACCTGCCGCAGCTGACCGATGATCAGGCCGCGCATCGGCCCTTCGCGGCGGCGCATGCGGTGCCTTGGCCCGGTGAGATCGCGGTCTACCGCAGCCCGTCCACGGATGGTTTTGACCTGCTGGCCACGTTTGGCACACGCGCCCGGATCGGCACGCTGGTCTCGGACTTCTACGCCGGACCCACATCCCGCTTCGATCTCGGAAACGCGCTGGTGGTCGATTTGCAGACCGGCACCCTCGAAAGCGTCACCGACCTGACGCTGTTCGGCGGGGCCAACGCGCTGGCCCTCGAGAGTGCGCCCGGTGTCTGGGAGATCGTGCAGGCAGGCGCGGCCGAACTGATCGCCCCCGGCCGGTATCGCCTGACCCGACTCCTGCGCGGCCAACGCGGGACCGAGGGCGCCATGGGCAACCCGGCACCCGCCAGCGCACGGGTCGTGGTGCTGGACACCGCGCTCGCTTCCCTGCCGATCGCCGAAGCCGATCTTGGCGTCCCGTGGAACTGGCGCATCGGACCCGCGAGCCGCCCGGTCAGCGACGAGACCTACGTCGCGCAGGCCTTCACGCCCGAGGGCGTGGGGCTTCGCCCGTTCTCGGTCGCCCATGTCGAACAGCCTTGGCGCAGACCGCGCACGGCCGGGGACCTGACCATCCGCTGGACGCGCCGATCCCGCGCACTCGCCGCCGACAGCTGGGGCGGGCTCGAGGTGCCGCTGGCCGAGGAGGTCGAAGCCTATGAGATCGAGATCCTCGACGGCGCGACCGCGAAGCGGGTGCTGAGCACCGCCACCACCAACGTGGTCTACACCGCCGCCGCCCAGGCCGCTGATTGGGGCGTCAGGCGCTTTGACGTCGAATACCTTCGTCCGGTGCCACTCCAAGAAGACCCGATGCTTGTCCGTCAAATCGACTGGCTGATCAAAATAAAGTCGGGCACGCGCCTGCTCGCTGAGGTTCTCCGAAAAGACCGGAATGCCGTCATCGCCGAAGGTAACCAGGCCGCCATCGAATACGGCATCCCAAAGAGCCGACAGAAGCAGGCCGTTATGGACATCCAGACGCTCTGCGTCGTTTTCACAGTCGCGCCATGGCTTGATGTGAGAGGCACGGAGAAGTGGCTTGTCGACAATCCCGGTCACCCGACTCCAGCAGAAGCTTCCAGCGGAACGCACGGGCCAGTGCCTTGACCAGCGTGTTGTCCGTCCTCCGGTCTGGCCGGACGCCATGGGGAAGCTGCATCTCCTTGCGCCCGCCGCGCTTCACGATGCGAAACGGAACGTGGAGCGTCATGGTCTCGGGGATCGGCGGCTCGCGGGTCATGCGGCCGCTCCCATGTCTCCAGCCCGCATCTCGCGGGCGAGGCTCCCCAGACCCACGCCGCGTCACCAAGACCGGCAGCGCACAGACCGGCGATCCGGCGACCGATCCCGCCGCCGACGACACCAACGCCGAAGACCCGGCCGCCGACGCGGACACCGACCCGGCGCAGGCCGACCAACAGGACTGACCCCATGGACACGATGATCGAACTGCCGGCCATGCGCCGGTCGGCGGAGCTTGCGCCGAACACCGCCGATGCCGACACCCGCACCGTCGAGGTAATCTGGTCGGCCGGGGCCCGCGTCCGCCGCGCGACCTTCTTCGGCGAGCCCTATGACGAGGAACTGAGCCTCGACCCGGCCCATGTGCGGCTCGACCGGCTGAACGCGGGCGCGCCGTTCCTGAAGGTGCACGAGCTCGACACGCTGGATGCGGTGATCGGCTCGGTCGTGCCGGGCTCGGCCCGGATCGAGAACGGCCGGGGCATCGCGCTGGTGCGGATCAGCGAGCGCGCCG
>NZOF01000081.1 GCA_002695185.1 Erythrobacter sp. | reverse complement strand
GTAGCGCGAACCCAGCTCTTCGGCTTTGGCGCGATTGCCCGACACGAAGGCGGTCATCCGCGATTGCCGCGCGCTGGCGAAACCGGGGATCACCTGCCCGACAGCAAACGTGCCGAGTCCGACGATGGCCCACCGCATCCGCGATTGCGGGGCTTCGGGGAGCGCGGGATTGCCGATTAGCGGTTGCCCGATGGCCTGCTGCGCCAGCGCCCTGCCGCTGGCGAGCGACAGCGATGCGCCGACACCCATTCCCAGCGCGCGCCGCCGCGATACATCGCCCATGCCCCGGATATTGCTCATGAAAAATCCCCCGTGTTCGCGAAAGGGAGACAATCACGCTGCGGCTCCAAAGTCGAGTCGGACCTCGGTAGACTGCGTGGCCCAATAGGGCCCGACGCATTCAAACAGCTATTCGGAAAAATATTGGTGCCCCATAGAGGACAAAGATGGGCACTCAAATTATTGGGAAATTTCCCTTCCGATGCGCTAATCTTCCGGGAGCGAAGGCGGATGGCAGATGTTGAGCCATTAGGCGGCAACCCTCTTCGCGATAGACAAGCTCGAAAGGGAATGCGATTACGTCGCAATAGCATTCCCGATCAGATGGACTTAGGAAGCGAGGTATGAACAGCGCCATGGCGTCGTCGTCCCATCGTTTATCATGGACCAGCGAACCGATGCCGGGCATCTATCTGAGTGGCGGCACACAGAGCTTTTGTGCCGCTGAACAGGCGCACGAGGATCTTTCTCCGGGTCTGAAACTCGCCCTGCTTATCGAAGGCAGCTTTGCGCTTGATCTGGACGATCGGGCGGGCGGCACTGTCACTGCTGGCACCTGCAGTCTTTTCGTAAGTCGTGACGATTGGCGGCTGGGGCACCATTTCCCGGAAGGCATGCGGCTGCATTATCTCACGCTTTTCCTCGAAGCCGGGTTGGTCGCGGATTTACTCGAGCAGGATATGCCGGGCGGGGTGGCGCGCGGCGGCGTATTTCACGCCATGCGCAACACACCGCACGCCATGGGGAGCCTTGCTGCCAGTATTCTCCATCGCCCTCTGTGTGGAGCAGCCGGGCGCCTGCACAATTCTGGCAAGGCTCTTGAACTGGCAGCGCTTGCGGTCGAGGCCATTGGGCGGGAGCGTCCGACCAGCCAGCCCTCGCTCGCCAACGCAAGCGAGGTGCAGCGGCTCCATCAGCTACGCGATTTTCTCGACCACCATTGGCGCGATGCGCCCACCGTCGACGTGCTCGCGCGTCAGTGCGGCTTCGGTCACCGGAAAATGACAGCGGGTTTCCAGCGCCTGTTCGGCTCAACCATCAGCGAATATCTGCGCGAACTGCGCCTGCGGGAGGCATGGCGGCTGCTGGACGGCGGCATGTCCGCCACGATGGCGGCTGAGCAGACCGGCTATACCCTGCCCCACTTCACCGTCGCCTTCACCCGCCGCTTTGGCGTTACGCCCGGAAGCCTCTCCCGCCACGGCATGAACTGACCACCTTTCGAAAGATCTTTACCGGCCATCGAAAAGACAGGACGCAACGCCACGCCTAGAGCCTCTATTGATAATCATTCGCATCAACAGAGGCTCTATGTCCGTTTCACGCATATCCAGGCTGCGCGCTGGCGCTTCCGTTTCTATCGTCACGCTCGCGCTCGGCATTCCGTCCATCGCAAGCGCCCAGGAAACAACCGACGATGGCGACGTGCCAGAGACTGTTATCATCGTCACTGCGGCGATGCAGGAAGGTGTTGGCATCGGCACGCGATTGCCCCTGACCATTGCCGAAACGCCGCAAACCATCAGTATCATCGACCGCAAGCGACTGGACGAGCAGCGCCTCGTCACACTCGATGATGTGATGACCAATGCGCCGGGCGTGACGGTCCAGCCGGGCACGCGCCTGCGCACCGCCTACTACTCGCGCGGCTTCGTGATCGACACGCTCAACTTCGACGGCATCCCGACATCGGGCTGGAACGAGGCCGTCAACACCGAAGACATGGCGATCTATGATCGGGTGGAACTGCTGCGCGGCGCGAGCGGGCTGCTTCAGGGCACCGGTAACCCTTCGGGCACCATCAATCTGGTGCGCAAGCGGCCGGGCCGCGACCTGTCGGCCAATGCCACGCTGAGCGCCGGAAGCTGGAACAACTTTCGCGCTGAGGGCGACGTCAGCATTCCTCTCACCAGCGGCGGCGATCTAAGGGCCCGTGCGGTCGGCGTGGTCGAGGATCGCGACTACCATTACGACGTCGGCCACCGCAACAAGGTGCTCGGCTACGGCACACTGGAGTGGAATGTCACCCCGCGCACCGTGCTCGCCGCGACGATCAAGTGGCAGGATGTCCGCGATGACGGCACCTATATGGGCGTCCCGCGATACAGCGACGGCGGAGCGCTCGACCTGCCCCGTTCGCGCTACACCGGCGCGGACTGGTCGGAGCGCAACTGGAGCAACACGCAGCTGTTCGCCGAGTTGCGCCACGATTTCGGCAGTGACTGGGAAGCGAGGCTGGCGGTCAGCCGGATCGATGGCGACAGCGACATGACCTACGCGAGCGCCTATGGTGCGGTCGACCACGCGACCGGCCTCGGTCCGATCCTCTATGGCGGCTCCTACGATTTCGACAATCGCGAGACCGATCTCGACGGCTATGTCTCGGGCGGGTTCGACCTGTTCGGGCAGCGTCACCAGATACTGATCGGGGGCAACTATTGGGACGGCCATACCCAGCAGGTCTCCTACAGCCTGCCGGGCATGTTCGGCCCTGTGAACCTGTTCACCGACCGTCCGGTAACTACGCCCAAACCCGACACCCGGACATGGGCAGGCGAACAGACTACCGATACCAAACAATATGGCGGATATGCCGTGCTGCGCCTGAAGCTGGCCGATCCGCTGACTTTGATCGGTGGGGGCCGCCTGAGCTGGTGGGAGACGGAGACCGTGCGCCGCGCCAGCATCGGCGGGCCGCTCACTCCGACTGGGCGCTATCAGGTCGACAGCGAGTTCACGCCTTACGGCGGCATGGTCTGGAAGGTTGGGGGGCCGTTCTCCCTTTACGCCAGCTACAGTTCGATCTTCACGCCTCAGAGCAGCCTCACCCAGGACGGCGAGGTCATCAAGCCGATGACCGGCGACAATATCGAGGCCGGGCTCAAGGGAAGCTGGTTCCGCGACAAGCTCAACGCATCCATCGCGCTCTTCCGCATTCGCCAGAACAACCGCGCGCAGCTCGATCCCGACTATCCCTGCGCCCCCGGATCGACCTGTGCCTACATCGCCGATGGCGAAGTGGAGAGCAAAGGGATCGACGCCGAAATCCAGGGCGAACTGGCCAAAGGCTGGAGCCTCCAGGCGGGCTATACCTACACCGACACCGAATATCTGCGCGACCGCACGGCAGCCGGCGATCCAAGCGGCAATCAGGGACAGAAGTTCTCCACCATCACTCCGGCCCACATGGTAAAGCTCTGGACGCATTATCAGGTTCCGGCGCTCGACGGACGGTTCGGCGTAGGTGCGGGCGTGAACTGGCAGAGCAGCTTCTACGTGACCTCAAACGGCGTTCGCATGACACAGGCCAGCTATGCAGTGGTCGACCTGCGGGCGGACTATGCGCTCACACCGGGCATCGACCTCGCGCTCAACGCCAAGAACCTGTTCGACAAGCGCTACTTCGCCACCATCGGCGGGACCGCGTGGAACAACTGGTATGGCGAACCGCGCAGCCTGATGGCCACCCTTCGGGTGAGGTACTGACATGGCCATCACACTGTTCGACCCGCTCGACACGCTGGTCCGCCTCGACGCCGAGGCCCGCAAGGCCTCTCCCCTGCCCCGTTCGCCCGAGGCATGGAGAGAGATCAACAGGTCGCAGGGAGAACGGGTGATCGGCATGTTCGCGCCGGTCGATCCGCAGGACCTGCATCCCGATAAGTGGGAAATGCACCCGCATGGCGATGAGCTACTCTATCTGCTCGAAGGCGCAATCGATGTCGTGGTCGGGGATGGCGACGGGGGCGAGGAAGTGGCCCTCCTCCTGCGCGCCGGGCAGAGCTGTCTTGTGCCAGTGGGCACCTGGCACCGGCTGTTGCTGCGCGAACCCTCCCGGCTGATGTTCGTGACACCGGCGGGCGGAACGCGGATGCGGCCTTGGCGTGATGGTGCGTAACGATGCGCGCCGCACTCTGGAAGGTTCACCGCTGGATCGGGCTGGCCTGCCTTGCGCCGTTTCTGGTTCTGACGCTGACGGGCATCGGCCTGCTGATATTGCCGGCATGGCCCACGGGTGCAGCCAGCCCGCTCGTTCCCATCGGGATCGACAGCGCCATGGCCGAGGCGAACCATCGCTTTCCGCAAGCGCAGATCGGGTTGGTTATGCCGGGACTGTCTCCGGGCAAGGAGTGGACGCTCGCCTTGCGCGATGGAGACGGAATTGGCCGGACCCTCACCTTCGATCCGCGCGATGGCCGTATTCTTGCCGTGGCGCGAAGCGGGTCGTCACTGCGCGATGTCTTGCTCGACCTGCACAACAGCCTGCTGATCGGTCTGCCCGGCAAGCTGGTCATGCTCGCCACGTCGCTGGGGCTGCTGACGCTTGCCATAACCGGCTTTGCGATCATGCGCCGCCGCTTGCGGGTGCTGCGCCGAGTGCCATGGCATGGGGCATACCCGCTTGCATCGCTGCACAAATGGACTGGCCTTGTTGCGCTGGCCTTCCTGCTCCTGCTGAGCGTGACCGGCGCCATGCTGCTGGCGTTCAAGACGCTCGGCGACTTGCGATCCGCGCCGGAGCGTTCCGCGCGGCAGACGATCGAGCAGGTCCGCCCGGCCGACCTTGCTGCAATGGCGTCAACCGCGCTGGCGCTGTACCCCGGCGCTGAAATTCAGGGTATCATGCCGGCCCGCGGTGAGGCCCCCGTCGCGATCATGCTGCTCGATCGCAGCGCCCCGCCCTGGGCCAAATCGCGCACTCTGATGCTCGACCGGCAGAGCGGCCAGCCCCTGCCCGCCAGACCGGTGCCCGCCTTCATGCAGATGATGATCGCCGCCAAGTCGCTCCACACCGGCCTGTGGAGCAGTGCTGCGGTCCGAGGCCTCTACCTCGCCTGCGCCCTGCTGTGCGGAGTTCTCGCCTGTTCCAGCCTCCTTCTGTGGCTGCAGCGCCGACGTCTGCGTCGTCCCCCTCCCTCTGCAAGCAAAGCTTTTCACTCATGACGATCATGTTCTCACGCGCCGAATGGCGTCTCTTCGCGCTCATCGCCTTTCTCTACATGACGCAGGGCATTCCGCTCGGCCTTGCCATGGAGACCTTGCCGACGCTGCTGCGAAAAGACGGGGTTTCGCTGCAATGGCTAGCGCTTCTGCCGCTGGTCGGCCTGCCGTGGATTCTCAAATTCCTGTGGGCACCGATGGTCGACAATGTCTGGTCTGCGCGCTTCGGCAAGCGGCGCAGCTGGATTATTCCGATGCAAAGCGTCGTGCTGCTATGCCTGTTGCTCGTGGCCAGCATCGGCCTGACCGGCCACGCAACGCCTGTTGTACTGACGCTGTTCGCCATTTCCTCGCTGGCTTCGGCGACGCAAGATACTGCCACCGACGGCCTGACAGCGGAGAATGCCCATGGCCCTGCACTTGCCAGAGCCAATGCCGTGCAAGTGGGCGGCACGATGGTAGGGTTCTTTATCGGCGGCTCAGGCTGCCTGATCCTCGCCGGGCTGTTCGGACGACCCGTTGCTTTGCTGGCTGTTGCCGCCATCGTAGGCGTGGGCTTGGCACTTGCGCTGCTTTGGCGCGAACCCGGTACTGACGGGCAATCGCGCGAACGCCCCCGGGCCAGCCTCGTCCGCCTGATCCGGCGTCGGGGTGCCGGGACGATCCTGGCCCTGGCCCTGCTGACAGCGATCGCCGCCAGTTCAACCTTCGCGCTGTTCAAGCTCCTGCTGGTCGATCGCGATTGGCCGCTCGAACAGATCGGCGCACTCGGCATGGCGGGAGGCGTGGCGACCATCATCATCGGTTGCGGCGGTGGGGCATGGCTGGTCAACCGGGCCGGAATCCGGTTTGTCCTGATCTGTGGCCTCGCCTGCCTCGCGCTGTCAGCCGCGCTGTGGATGCAAGCAAGTGCCAGCGAGGCCGACATCACGCACACGATGGCGCTGATTGCGGTCGTGTCAGGTTCAACTGGCAGCGGCAGCGTCTCCGTCGCGCTGATGACGTTTGCCATGGCCTTCGCCCAGAAGGGCGATCAGGCCGGGACGGATATGACCGGAGTACAAAGCACTCGCGATCTGGGAGAGATGGGCGGCAGCTCCTTTGCCACCTTCATCGCAGCTTCCTTCGGATATGGCACAGCCTTCGGCGTTGCGTTCCTCCTGTCATTCTGCGGTGCGCTCATGTCGCTAAGAACCAAGAGAGGAATGACCGAGCGTTAACGAAACACGGACAACCGAAATACGACTCATACGCGCCCGCCACTTCACCGGTGAGGGAGTATGAGGGGCTCCCGATCGAGCGGGCCGAAAGCGTGTAACCCCGCGCCCTCCCCTCAGACCCGTCTGCCGCGCATAGAGCGACGCTATCGTGATAGGGCGCAGGTGCAATGAGGAGGGCACTCTTTCCAGCTAGGCGCCGAAGGTAACGGCGGCGTCAGCGGGGATCAGCGACGCGAGCATATCGAGCGACAGTACCTGCTCGATATGGTGAATTCCCGCGCCCACGCCGCGGCGAAGTACATGTTCGACAACCAGCGCTGCGATCAGCGCGGTTATGTCTGCTTCCTTGCGGCCTTCTATTGTCTTTCGTTGCGTCATCTTTTTGCCGGCCTTCGTACCCTGAACCACCACGCTCAGGGCGGTGCGGTCGGAGCCGATCTTGGCATAAGGCATGATCGCCTTGAACAGCCGGGTCAGCACGGCGCTGGCTGCTACACGGCGCAGCATGGGAAACATCATTCGGCTGATGCCCGGCGTGTCGAACGTCATGAATGTCTGCACGTCCGCGATTCCGAGCGTTCGGCGAAGGACATGCTGGTCAGCAAAATCGAACGGAACGACCGGATAAGGGCGAGGCGGGCTGCCAAACATGACCGGCGCGAATGTGCCATGACTGACCTTGCGGAAATTGCTCAAGGTCCAATTGATCGCCGCCGGACCATGTGTGTCGCCAAGACCCAGAAGAATGCCGATGCGGGCGCTTTCGACCGTGTCCAGCCCCGAGCTCGCCGCTGCGACGAGCAGGTTGGTCAGCCCCGGCGCCAGGCCAACGGAAAGCACAGCCCGGCCGCCATTGGCCCGCGCGATACTGTCCAGGCGCTCAATTTGCCGGAAGAATCTGTCATCGGCAGTGATGTCGACATAGGCGAGGCCGCGCTCCAGCACTGCTGCCACGAAGCCGGTATCGGTCTGGTCAACGCACATGACCACACATCGCGCTCCGTCGAGCGCCAGAGCCCATGTATCGCGCTTACCGAGATCGAGGGGGACGGAGCGGCATCCCAAGCGTGCAGCTGCTTCGGCAAGCTTGTCGCGGTTGCGCCCCGCGATCCGCACGGGCGCCAGGGCCGTTGCCTGCAGGCGGGCCGCAATCTGCAGTCCCACATGCCCATACCCACCCACGATCAGGATCTCGTTATTTGTCATGACGTTATGCCTTTTCCGCCAGAATGCCGAGATAGCCGAAGGCCCGGAAGAACGGCTCGCGCACGTGGAAGCCGGCTTGATCCAGCAAGCCGATCAGCCGCTCCAGCGGAACACGGTGCCAGCTTTCCTGCATCCGTCCGATCACCTCCGATGCTTGGGCGGAGCTGTTCCCCCTGCGCTGAAGCCAGTCGTGCAGCGCAGCGTCGTCGGCATCCGGCTTGACTGCATCGACAAGCAAGAATGGGGCGCGTTTGCGGAGACGCTGGGCGATGCCGGACAGCAGATCGCGTTTGGCGCCGTCGTCGGGCAGGAAATGCAAGACGAGCGAGAGTATTGCCGCGTCATGGAGGTCGTGACCTGTCTCATCGAGAAAGCCATGATGAAAAGCGACGCGCGCATCTGATCCGTCAGCCTTCACTTTGCGCTGGGCGACATCCAGCATACCTCGCGATGGGTCGATAGCGGTAAACAACGCGTCGGGCATCACCACTGCCGCGACAGAGAGTTCCGCACCCGTTCCGCACCCCGGCACCAGAACAGAGGTCGGCTGCGGGCGGCGCGCCGCAAGCGTGCTCGCGACCAGATCAAGAACGAGCCGGTAGCCCGGCACCAGATGCTCGATCCGGTCGTCGTAGCTTGCAGCGGCATGATCGGGGAATGCAGTAATGGCTTTGCTCCTTATATCGCTATCGAACGTCCGGCGAAGAATCGGCTCGGGCTGCGGTTTCGAAGGGTGAAGCAGATGGAATCTGGACTATCCAAACGGGAAGTCGAACTGCGCGAAGCGGCGCGGCATGCCTCCGATTGCGCACTGGAGCAGTGGCTGTCCTTCCTCGGGCATCGCTGGAATGGTCTTATCCTGTGGCGGCTGTCGTCCGGTCCCCGGAGCTTCACCGAGCTTTCGAACGGGCTCTCCGGTATCACGCCGAAGGTGCTCACCGAGCGGCTTGCGTCGCTTACGGAAAAGGCGCTGGTCGAACGGAAGCAAGCGGCGTCCTTTCCGCGCACGACAGCCTATGCGCTGACGGAGCAGGGAAAGGATCTGGCGGACCACCTCCAGCGCTTCTATCGCTGGGCGATCGAAAATCCGCTCGAGCAGAACACTCGCGTCTGTCAGCGCTGATCGGTCACGGTGAAGGCGATTTCCTGCCCGAACGAGAGTTCGAGCGTATTGGCATCGGGGTCGGCGATATAGGTTCAGGGTCCAACCGGCGGTCCGTCGTCGCGCGGAGCGGGCGAAGGATGCCGCGCCGATCGGCTTCGGCTGCGAGGCGCAGCGCCTCACCCGGGCTCGCGCAGGCAACTCCGATATTCCCAAACGGGCCGAGCGGGGTATCGTCGAGCGCGTTGGACGCGATCAGGACCAGCGCGAAGGGGCGCAGGCCATCGGCCAGCCAAGCGACTTCGTCCACATCGCCCCCGGCTGCGCGGCGGTAGAGGGCGGTTAGCGAAAGCGGAAAGTACCAGTTCGCCTACCTCGCCTATCACATGCTCACCATGTGCTTCGTCTATTTCAACATCTTGCAGATCAAGCTGGTCAAGCCAGCCAAATTTGCAACCGCGCTCGTAGGCTTCAATAAGGATATGGAGAAAGAGCTGCTGGAATCGACCAGCCCCTTCACCTTCCACGTTGTTAACGAGAGCAACGTGATGCGCTTCCTCAACATGTCGCTGAGCGACCTCGATTTCTGCGCCAGGTTCGACATCACAGAGTTCACCGACCACCCGCACGCCGCCGAGGTCGAAGCGCTAAATCGAGCGACGCAGATATGGGTGCAGAATGACGAGGACCTTGAAGATGCTTGACCCCGGACCTTTTGGCTCGCGTTGCATCGCACTCTCTTGGGTGGATCGTCGAAACCGCTGAAACGACGGACTTTCGCAATACCGGTGCGCGAACGGTTGCAAAGATCAGGACGCGGAAGGCGCAAGGGTTGTCCCAATATAGCGTCGATAGACCATCCCAAAGCCCACCCACTCGCTTCCCACTGGCGCGGCCAGCCGAACGGCCTTTCGTCTTACAGCAGCGCGCAGATAAGCTGAGGGTGATGGTGCCAAGGCCGGGTCAATATCGCGATCGAGCTTGGCTCGCGCTTCGTCCCTGCGCTTGCGCGCTTCCGCCAGTTTGATTTCCGGATACGCGCCTAGGGCCCGCCGCTTTTCTTTGCCCCCAATGCGGTATTTGAAGCGCCACAACTTCGATCCATTCGGCATGACCTCGATATAAAGGCCCTTCGCGTCCGCGCGTTTGAAGGGTCTCTCAGCGGGCCTGAAGCTGCGGATTTGCGCGTCTGTGATCGCCATTTGGGGGCATCGCCCTTCGCAAGGTCGCTGCCATTTCGCGATTTGCCCCCAGCCATGCCCCCAATTTTGGCGGATTACCCGGAAACATCTGCGCACATCCAGCGACGAATGAACGCCCTAAATCGCAGATTTCCGGGGGTTTGTCGATACTTTGAGCTATATCGAGAAACAGGAAAATGGTGCGGTCGAGAAGACTCGAACTTCCACGGCCTTGCGGCCACAACGACCTCAACGTTGCGCGTCTACCAGTTCCGCCACGACCGCACACAAGCCCGT
>NZOF01000080.1 GCA_002695185.1 Erythrobacter sp. | reverse complement strand
GCTTCATGCGGTCCGAACACGCTGGCGTGCTCGAAGAAATCCGCACCACCGGCAAGTTCGAAGACGACACCAAGAACAAGGTCGTCGACGCGCTGAAGGCTTTCGCCAAGCAGTTCGCCTGATCGAGAGATGAGCTACACCGTCTTCGCCACGATCCCGGTCAAGCCGGAGCATATGGAGGCCGCCGCACAGGCAGTGGCCGCCATCGTGCCTGCGACTCGTGACGAAGCCGGTTGCATCTCGTTCGAACCGCGCCGCGCCGCGGACGGTTCGAGCACGATCATGATTTTCGAAGAGTGGGCGGATCGCGACGCGTTCGATTTCCACCATGCTCAGGAATATACCAAGGACGTCTTCGCGAAGTACGAGAACCGGCTCCAGTCGGAACCCCAGCTCGTCGAAGTGAAGTCGCTGGAAGGCTGAACGAGATATGGCAAGCCTCAAGGAACTGAAAGGCCGGATCAACTCGGTCAAATCGACCCAGAAGATCACCAAGGCCAAGCAGATGGTCGCAGCCGCCAAGCTGCGCCGTGCGCAGGCTGCGGCCGAAGCTGCCCGCCCCTATGCGGAACGGCTTTCGGGCGTGATGGGATCGCTAGCAAGCAAGGTGGCTGGCGACAGTGCACCGATGCTGCTGCGCGGCAACGGTGCAAACCAGCGCCACCTGCTGGTGGTGGTCAACACCGACAAGGGTCTGTGCGGCGGCCTCAACGCCAATATCGTCAAGGCTGCCAAGGCCAAGGCGAAGGCGCTGATCGCCGAAGGCAAGGACGTCACCTTCTACCTCGTGGGCAAGAAAGGCCGCGCGCCGATCAAGCGTGACTATCCCAACCGCATCGCCAAGCATTTCGACACTTCCGAAGTCCGCCAGCCCGGCTTCGAGGAAGCCGAAGAAATCGCCGACGATCTGATCGCACAGTTCGAGCAGGGCGAATTCGATGTCGCCCATCTCGTCTATCCGATCTTCAAGTCGGCCCTGGCGCAGGATCCCACCGTGGATCAGCTCATCCCCGTTCCGCCGCCAGAAGCTGACGGAGTAGATGGCATGGCCGGCGATGGCGCCGTGGTCGATTACGAACCGGGCGAAGAGGAAATCCTCGAGGACCTGCTGCCCCGATACGTGAAGACGCAGATCTTCGGTGCTCTGCTGGAACGTGAAGCATCCGAACAAGGCGCATCGATGACCGCCATGGACAACGCCACGCGTAACGCAGGCGATCTGATCCAGAAACTGACCATCCAGTACAACCGCAGCCGCCAGGCAGCCATCACCACCGAGCTGATCGAAATCATCGCCGGTGCCGAAGCTCTTTAAAGGACGAATAGACGTGAAGAAACTCGCCCTCCTCCTCCCGGTTTTCGCCCTCGCGGCCTGCGGTGAAGAGCCCGCACCCGAGCCGACCCCGGCCGAGGTTGCCGCGCCCGAACCGGTTGAAACACTTGCCGCCCCCGACCAGGCGTTCTTCTCGGCAAAGTACGCGGAAGCCTGTCCGGATGAAGACCCCGTAAACACCGCAGTGTGCAAGCGGGCCGGCATGGGCTCGCCCGACGTCGTCTGCGAATTCGGACTCGGCGAAGACGAATATCTTCGCAATCAGGCTACCCTCACCGCCGGCGATGGCGAATGGACTTTCGCCGATCCCGAAAACGTCTGTGTCGGCTAAGCCGAAATCACTGAAAACCAGGACCTAGATCATGGCCACCGCACCAAAGCTTAATCAAAGCCCCAATGGCGTAATCAGCCAGGTTATCGGCGCCGTCGTCGACGTCGCCTTCGAAGGCGAACTTCCGCCGATCCTGACCGCGCTGGAAACCAAGAACGGCGAAAACACGCTGGTTCTCGAAGTTGCCCAGCACCTCGGCGAAAACACTGTCCGCACCATCGCGATGGACGGCACCGACGGTCTCGTCCGCGGCCAGGAAGTCGTGAACACCGGATCGCAGATCTCTGTCCCGGTCGGTCCCAAAACGCTCGGCCGCATCATGAACGTCATCGGTGCACCGATCGACGAACGCGGCCCGATCGGCGCTGAAGAAACCATGCCGATCCACGCGGAAGCACCTCTCTTTGTCGACCAGTCGACCGAAGCGGCCATCCTCGTGACCGGCATCAAGGTCATCGACCTTCTCGCTCCTTATGCTCGTGGCGGTAAGATCGGCCTGTTTGGCGGCGCCGGCGTGGGCAAGACCGTGCTGATCCAGGAACTCATCAACAATATCGCGAAGGGCCACGGTGGTGTGTCCGTCTTCGCCGGCGTGGGTGAGCGTACTCGCGAAGGTAACGATCTCTACCACGAATTCCTCGACGCAGGCGTTATCGCCAAGAATGACGACGGCGAAGCGATCAGCGAAGGATCCAAGGTTGCTCTCGTGTTCGGCCAGATGAACGAGCCTCCGGGCGCGCGTGCCCGCGTTGCTCTCTCGGGTCTGACGATGGCGGAATATTTCCGCGACGTCGAAGGCCAGGACGTCCTGTTCTTCGTCGACAACATCTTCCGCTTCACGCAGGCGGGTTCGGAAGTGTCGGCACTCCTCGGCCGTATTCCTTCGGCCGTGGGTTATCAGCCGACGCTCGCCACCGACATGGGTAACCTTCAGGAACGCATTACCTCGACCACCAAGGGTTCGATCACCTCGGTCCAGGCCATCTACGTCCCCGCCGACGATCTTACCGACCCGGCACCGGCAACCTCGTTCGCCCACCTGGACGCAACGACCACGCTGAACCGCGCGATTTCGGAACTGGGCATCTACCCGGCCGTCGACCCGCTCGACTCCACCAGCCGCGTGCTCGAACCGCGCGTCGTCGGTGAAGAACACTACCAGACTGCTCGCCGCGTTCAGGAAACGCTGCAGAAGTATAAGAGCCTGCAGGACATCATCGCCATCCTCGGCATGGACGAACTGTCTGAAGAAGATAAGCTGACTGTGGCCCGTGCCCGCAAGATCCAGAAGTTCCTCAGCCAGCCGTTCCACGTGGCCGAAGTCTTCACCAACATTCCCGGACAGTTCGTCCAGCTGGAAGACACGGTGAAGTCGTTCAAGGCTGTCGTCGACGGTGAATACGATCACCTGCCGGAAAGCGCCTTCTACATGGTCGGCGGTATCGACCAGGTGGTCGAGAAGGCCCAGAAGCTGGCGGAAGAAGACTAAGCATGGCCCTGCACTTCGAGCTCGTCACACCGGCCAAGCTGGTCCGCTCCGAGGAGGTCCACATGGTGGTCGTCCCTGGTACGGAAGGCGAATTCGGTGTGCTCGACGGCCATGCGCCCTTCATGTCCACCATCCGCGACGGCGCCGTGCAGGTCTACAAGACCGAAGGCGCGGCGCCCGAGACTATCGAGGTCCGCGGCGGTTTCGCCGAAGTGGGCGATAAAGGCCTGACAGTCCTTGCCGAACACGTCGAAGGCTGATCCGGCATCACATATTAATTCGAGAGGGCGGCCATTGTGCCGCCCTTTTTCGTGCCGCACATGGAAAAGTAACCCGGGTCCGCTATGGCGATGCCGGACAGGGAGTTATCTAACCAACATGGTCATTCGCGGCATTACCTTAGGCTATCTGACCGTTATCGCGATCGCATGTGTCGCCCTGTTGCTTCCCCTGCCGGACAACAGCCGGGGCGATTCCTTTCTGACGCTCGCCATACTGGTCATTCCATTCTTCCTGTGCGCCCAGCCGCTGCGCTTGATGCTCAAGCGTCACCCCGCCCCCACCCGGCAATTGATCGCAGATGTCCGCACCAACTGGCCCAAGATCCTTTGGGCAGCAGCGCTCTATCTCTCGCTTGCGGTCACGCTTGAAGCATTCAGCGCGATCAAGAAGTCGATCCCATTCATCGTGCCGTTCTATCTCGATCCGTTCCTGATCGATCTGGACCGGACGCTCTTCCTAGGCACCGATCCCTGGCGCGTAACGCACGCCCTATTCGGCTGGCTGACCCAGCCGATCCTGTGGCTCTATAATGGCTGGCATTTCGCCCATATCGGGCTTGCCGTATGGATAGCCTTTGCCTTCGACGAGATGCAGAAGGTCCGCTTCACGCTGCTGCTGCAGTTCATCTGGATTGGCCTGGGTGGAGGAGCTGCACTAGCTTTTTCCTCAGTCGGCCCGATCATGGTCGGTGATTTCTATCCCAATGATGAGTTCCGACCTCTAATGGACCTCCTCCAGCGGGAAGCGCCCTCGCTCATCACGACCAAAAACCTGCTTATCTCGACCATGGACGATCCGCTCCTCATCAGCGGCATTTCGGCTATGCCCTCGGTCCATGTGGCCATCGCGACTGCCATCGCCCTCTGGCTGCAGCGATACCGGATCCGGGTACTGACGATACTTGGCTGGCTCTACGCGGCGGCCATCTATGTCGGTTCGATCCATCTCGGCTGGCACTATGCGACCGACGGTATGTTCTCTGCCGCCATGGTGCTGCTGGTGTGGTGGCTTTCCGGCCGGTACGTCCGGTGGCTGCAGAGCCGGGAATTCTCCCTCGGGCGCCCTCGCCCCGCTTCGACAGCGCACGAAAGCTGACCGTGCAATCGTCGAACGGTTGAATGGAGCCGACGGGCGATTTTACTCTTTCGTCCCGCGGCGGCATAGTGGCGCCTTTCCTAGGAGGGACGCGATAAATGAAACTTGTATCGACACTCGCGATGGGGGCGGCCATGGCCTTTGGCATGACGACACCCGTATTAGCGCAGGACGGCATCCCCGGCCCCGACGAAGATCCCTTCATCTGGCTGGAAGAAGCCCGCAGTGACAAGGCCCTGAACTGGGTCGAGACCGAGAACGAGCGGACGACCGCCCACATGATGGCGGACCCGCGCTTCGCCCAGCTCAAGGCGGAAGCGCTGGCGATCTACGACAGCGAAGACAAGATCCCCTATGTCTCCTTCCGCCCGGATGGCCTGTATAATTTCTGGCAGGACAAACAGAACCCCAAGGGCATTCTGCGCCGGACCACGCTCGAAAGCTATCGCAGCGACGAACCGCAATGGGAAACCGTGCTGGACATCGATGCGCTGGCCGCTGCCGAAGGCAAGGAATGGGTCTACAAGGGTTCCTCCTGCCTGCCGCCCGAAATGCGTTACTGCATGATTTCGCTGTCCGACGGGGGCAAGGATGCCACCGTCATGCGCGAATTCGACATGCAGACCGGAACCTTCGTCGAAAACGGCTTCGTCATCGACAGCGAAAGCCAGGGCGATGCCGAATGGCTTGACCGCGATACGCTGCTGGTCAGCCGCGATTTCGGCGAAAACACGCTGACCGAAAGCGAATATCCCTTCACCACCCGCCTGTGGAAGCGCGGAACCAAGCTTGCCGATGCGCCGGAAATCTACCGCGGCGAACCGACCGATGTCTGGGCCGGTGCCGGCCTGCTGCGCGATAGCAAAGGGACGGTCCACGGCTATACCGCCATGCGCGGCACGTCCTTCCACGATCGCGCCTGGTATCTTCAGCAGGATGGCGAATGGGTACGGCTCGACATGCCCGAAAAGTCCTCGCTCGGCGGGATTATCGATGGGCAGATGCTGTTCTCGACCGATGTCGACTGGACGGTGGGCGATCAGACCTTCCCGGCCGATTCGCTGATTTCCGCCGATCTGCAGGAATTTCTGGCCGATCCGAACGGCGCGACCAAGACGCTCGTATGGGCGCCGGGTGACCGGCAGACCAAGCAGGGCGGCGGATCGACCGCCAGCAGCTATTACATCAACATTCTCGACAATGTGATCGGGAAGGTCCTGAAGTTCGACTATGTCGACGGCAAGTGGGTCAGCAGTGAAATCGCCCTGCCCGATAATGCCACGGTCGGCGTGGCTGCCACGTCCGACGAATCCGACGACATCATGTATTCGGTGACCAACTTCCTCGAACCGAGTGCGCTCTACTATTCCGATGGCGCATCCACCCCGGAAATCATCAAGACCTCCCCCGCCTATTTCGATCAGGCCGGGATGGACGTCGAACAGTTCGAAGCCACGAGCAAGGACGGGACCAAGATCCCCTACTTCCTCGTCAAGCCCAAGGGCATGGTGATGGACGGCACTACCGCGACCCTGCTTACGGGTTACGGGGGCTTCCAGGTGCCGCGTCTGCCCAGCTATCTCGGCACGACCGGCAAGCTGTGGCTCGAAAAGGGCGGCGCCTATGTGCTGGCCAATATGCGCGGCGGCGGCGAATTCGGGCCGATGTGGCACCAGAGCGCCATTCGCGAGAACAAGCAGCGGACGTGGGACGATTTCATAGCCGTGGCCGAAGATCTGGTTGCCCGCGGCATTACCTCGCCCGACCATCTGGGCATCCAGGGCGGATCGCAGGGCGGTCTGCTGGTGGGCACTGCCTTTACCCAGCGTCCGGACCTATTCGATGCGGCGATCGTCCAGATCCCGCTGTTCGACATGCTGCGCTATCACCTGATCGGCCGCGGTGCTTCGTGGATCGGCGAATATGGCGATCCCCGCATTCCCGAACAGCGTGCATGGATCGAAGGCTATTCGCCCTACCAGAAGATTGTAGAAGGCGTGGATTATCCCGAGCCGTTCCTCTGGGCATCGACCGCCGATGACCGCACCCATCCGGCACATGCGCGCAAAGGTGCAGCCAAGCTCAAATCGCTCGGCCAGCCCTACTGGTATTACGAAGAAACCACCGGCGGCCATTCGGGCGGCGTCGACAATGAACAGCGCGCCCAGCTCCAGGCCCTGCAGATGGTCTATCTGATGCAGCGTTTGATGGACGACAACTCCGGCGAATAAACCCGCCAGAGCCAGCGAAACCAAGAGAGGGGCGGTCAGGAATGGCCGCCCCTTTTTTATCGCGCCCGTTTTACCGGCGCTTGGAAATCGGCGGGCTTGTCGGCAATCCAGCGCAGGAACCGGGCCATGTCTTCCGAGGCGGCAAGACGATCCCGATCGTCACCAAACCGCGCTAGTTCGGCATTGGTGAAATTGGCGTGGATCGTCTTGTGGCAGATCGGATGGACCGGCACCGTTGTCCGGCCCTTCTTCGATTTTGGGACAGGATGGTGCCACTGGATGCGGCGGCCCAGCGGCCGACCGCACAGCCAGCAGGTGAGCGGCTCTTCGCTCAGCCCTTGTCGCCCCTGTCTTTGTTTTCGGCGGCCTTCTTCTTTTTCATCGTATCGTGGAAACGGTCGGCCCAGCCCGGTTTGACCATCTGGTCAGCGCGAACCATGCGCAATTCGCCAGCCGCCACGTCGCGGCTCACCGCGCTGCCGGCGGCGACTATGGCGTCCGCACCGATGGTGACAGGGGCGATCAGTGCGCTGTTCGAGCCGATGAAGGCGCGTTCGCCGATTGTCGTCTTGTGTTTGAAATAGCCATCGTAATTGCAGGTGATCGTGCCCGCGCCGATATTAGCGCCTGCGCCGATTGTCGCATCGCCGAGATAGGTCAGATGATTGGCCTTGGCGCCTTCGCCCAAAGTGGCCTTCTTCATTTCCACGAAATTGCCGACCTTGCTGCCCTTTTCCATCACGGCACCGGGGCGCAGGCGGGCATAGGGGCCCACCTCGCAGCCCTCGCCAACGCTGGCGCCTTCCAGATGGCTGAACGCGCGGATAGTCGCGCCATCGGCCACCGTCACGCCGGGCGCGAAAACGACATTTGGTTCTATCGTCACATCGCGGCCAATGACCGTGTCATAGCTGAAGAATACGGTTTCGGGGGCCTTCAGGCTGGCACCTTCCGCCATCGCTTCCTCGCGGCGGTATTCCTGCCACTGCCGCTCTGCCGCGGCGAGTTCGGCGCGGCTGTTGATGCCCGTCACCTCGTTCGGATCGGTGCAGGAGATCACGGCGCTGGTATCGCCGTCTTCATTGGCGATATTGACGACATCAACGAGGTAATATTCGCCTTGCGCATTGTCGTTACCGACGCGGCGCAGCAGATCGAACAGATCGGCCGAGCGTGCCGCCATGACGCCGGAATTGCACAACCGACAGCCGCGTTCTGCTTCGTTGGCGTCCTTGAATTCGACCATCTTGGAAATTCGGCCGCTCTCATCCGCAATGACGCGGCCGTAATGGCCCGGATCTTCCGGTTCGAAGCCCAGCACCACCACCTTCGGTTTGTCTTCGGCATGGAGCCTGTCGAGCATGGCTTCCATCGTTTCCCCGCGCACGAAAGGAACGTCACCGTACAGGACCAACACGTCGCCCGAATAGCCCTTCAGGCCATCCTCGGCCTGCTGCACAGCATGGCCGGTGCCGTGCTGCGGTTCCTGCAGGGCGGTTTGGGCGCGATCGCCTAGCGCTTGTTCGACCTGGTCGCGACCCGCGCCGACGATGACCACTTTCTTGGCCGGTGCGAGTGCGTCCACCGTGGCCAGCAGGTGATCGAGCATGGGCCGTCCGGCAATCGGGTGGAGCACCTTGTGCAGCTCGCTTTTCATGCGGGTGCCCTTGCCCGCGGCAAGAATGACGGCGGCGAAATCGCGTTTGTTTTCCATGTCCAAGGCCATGCCATCATTCGCTTGCAGTTTGAAGAACCATCCTGCACTCGATTGGCAATGGCAGATTTTCCCTTCGATATCGTCGCCTTCGACCTCGATGGCACCCTTCTCGAAACGCATCACGATCTCGGCACGGCGGTCAATCATGCGCTCGCGCTTGGCGGTTTCGCCACGATCCCGGTGGAAAGCGCGACGGATCTGATCGGCGGCGGTGCCAAGGCCATGCTCAAGCAGGCGATCGATGCGCAGGGCGGCCTTCCGCATGAGGAATTCCGCAAGCTCTATAAAAAGATGCTGGCCTATTACGGCGAGAATTATGCCGTTCACACGCGCCCCTATCCCCTTGCGCTGGAGGTGCTCGATACGCTGGCTGCACGCGGCATTGCCACGGGCGTGGTGACGAACAAATTCGAGGAATTTGCCCGCGGCATTCTCGGCACGCTGGGGCTCCTCGATCGCTTCGCCTTCGTGATCGGCGGCGACAGTCTCGGCAAAGACGCGGACGGCAATTACATCGCAAAGCCCGCGGCCGATCCGCTGCTGAAAGCACGCGAACTGGCGGGCAGCGGTACAATGGTGTTCATCGGCGACAGCAGTTACGACATGAAAGCAGCCCGCGCGGCAGGCGTCCCCGCCATTCTGGCCTGCTATGGTTATTGTGACGGCACGGCGGCGGAACTCGGCGCCGATGCGGCGATTGATTCGCTGGCCGAACTGATCCCGACGCTGGAGCGGCTCTAGCCCTCGTCCTGCCCCTACGGCACGGCGGATCGCCGCGCATACGGTTGCAAGTGCGGGGTTTAAGTGCCACTTCGCCTAGGCAATTGACCTTTACGTAAACGACAAACAACACACAGGAGCAGCCCCATGAGCATCGATTTCAAGGACAAGGTAGCCATCGTCACCGGTGCAGGCGGAGGCTTGGGCCGCGAATATGCGCTTGAGCTCGCCCGCCGCGGTGCCAAGGTCGTCGTCAATGATCTGGGCGGTTCGCGCGATGGCACCGGCCATTCGGACATGGCCCTGCAGGTCGTCGAGGAAATCGAGAAGGCCGGCGGTGAAGCCGTATCCAACGGCGGCAG
>NZOF01000079.1 GCA_002695185.1 Erythrobacter sp. | reverse complement strand
CTTCTGTGCTTTCCCGTTTCGGGAAGGCGACCATATCGACGTTCGGGAACATGTTGTGCCGGACCTGGACATAGGCGATCTCGCCGGTGTCGCTGCGGTTGATGAAGAGGACGCCGCAATCGTCCCAGAAGTTTTTGCCGTCTTTTTCGCCGGTCTTGACGCGGAGCTTCGGGACGAGACGGTAAATCGGACGTTGCAGCCGCGCGCATCGCCTCAATCAGCTCGGGTGGAGGCCGTCAGGGCGGGACCGGGGGCGCGGCCCGATAGGGGACGCTTGATTGTGCTTTCGATGATCGAGAGGATGCTGCGGATACTCTACTCCGGCCCGGTGCTGCCGTACAGCGAAGCCGGAATGTAGTGGGATGTTTGGGCCTTTTGCTCCCGCCTCCAGGTGGCTATCCCGAGGCGCGCGGCCTTGGGGGAAAGTTCCCCTTCGGATCATGGCGCTCCGCAGTGCTGAGGCTTAATCGACCGGCTCTCGACGGGCCGGAGAAGGCACGACTGATCTTTGTCTGCTTACGGAACGGATCGGTTCTGCTCGCCGTTTCCCGGGCGTCAACTGACATTTCGGGGAGGAAATGACATGAAGATGCACACGACATTGATGGCAAGTTGCGCCCTCGCGTTCATGAGTTCCGGGGCCTATGCCGACTGCGCCGGGGAATTGGCCTCGCTGACCGAGGACGGCGCTGGCGGCGCCCCGACCCAAGGCATCTCCAAGGACGGATCGCTGGCGCCCCTCGAACAGCCCGCCGAGTCCGAAGATGCTGCGCAAGCAGGCGCTGCAACCGCAGCGAATACGAGCGATACGACCGCAAGCGGCGGGGCCGAAATGTCGACCGATGGCAAGGGCGCGTCCGGCGAGACAATGGCCGCTACCGATACCAAAGCCAGCAGCGCCGCGGCATCTGTCGCCGGCGACGGGATCTCCAAGGACGGCACACATACACCTCTTGAAGGAGAAGCCTCCGGAAGCGCAGAAATGAAGGCGATGTCCGGAAAGGACGCCCAAGCGCAACAGGATGGCGAGCCAACTGCCGCGGGGGAAGCTCAGGCGGATGCAGGTGCGGAGACGGCGAAGCCGGAATCCGCTGACGCGGCCGATGCCGCCTCGGGGGGCTCCTCGATGGAAGGCGATACTGATCGCGAGGCCCTTATGGCCCGTGCCAATCAGGCCTTGGCATCAGGCGACGAAGAAGCCTGCATGGCGGCCGTTGAGGAACTGAAAGCCATGTGAGTTGATCCGAGCGGGTCGGGTAATCGCCAGCTGGATAGATAATGCCGTTGATCACCCGACCCTGACGAGTATCGAGACGCTATAAATGCGAAAAAAGTCGCCGAAATTGCGAAGCCTGTTCGGAAACGGAGCGATCAGCGAGGTGCTTGGCATTTACGAAAGACAGGCTGCGCGGTTTGCAATCCGGCTCCCCGAGGAAACGGTATGGATGGGACTTGCATGGGTTGCGCCCCGCCAGCGGGGCCGACACTCATTCCTCCGCTTGGCTACGGCGCTCCAATATGACGAAGATACGCAGCACTGCGAGCGCGAGCAACGTGGCCACAATTGCCAAACCGATCTGGCCCAGTCCGCTGGATACGCCAACAGCTCCTGCGAGCCACATGCCAGCGCCAGTGGTCAAACCTTTCACGTCACCGCCACGCGTGAAGATCGTGCCGGCCGCAAGGAATGCGACTCCGGCGGTTACCGCCTCGATAAGGCGGATCGGGTCCTTCCGGATGCTGTCGTCATCCACAATCGGAGACATCATCATGCCGAGGGTGATCAAGGCAAAGAGACATGCGGCCAATGCAATCATGATATGGGTGCGAAGCCCCGCATGCTTTTGCCGTGACTCTCGTTCCCAGCCGATCAGCCCACCCAGTGAAATCGCGACAGACAGGCGAAGTAGAACGATAGTCCAGCCGAGCCCCGGCAACGGCGGTGCGGTCAGTTCTCGGATCAGTTCGTCCATCAGTTCCTCATTTTCGCTGGAAACACGTCTTCCAAACCAGAGATATGCGCGAGCGTTGTTGATTCCTGATCAGGTAGCGGCGTGAGGTTGGGCCACGCCATGACGGGATTCAATACCTTAGATGAACGCGGCGGCTGGAAGAACAATCTCTTCGTCGACTCGCGGAAAGCCAACCGCCATCTACGGGGGCTTGGTCCAGTCTGCAGAGCTGATTGGAAGCGAACCTCAGTTATGGCCCCCATAGATACAGGCTGGCATGTCGAATACCATGTTGCCCGCGTTGAGGACCTTCTGCCTTTGTACCACGCGGCCTGACGGAAGGCTTGGAGACGCAAGTTTCCTTGCTGTCATATTCCGACTAACGAGGCTAAATGAACGATCCGGGCAGCATGTAAATATTCACGATTGAACCCTCCATGTCCCGCGAGGTCATGGCTGCGGGAAGTCGCCAACCGACCGCCCGCCTATGACATGTGTTTCGGGAGCCTTTGACGTCCCGTCAGGGCCCCTATCGCTTCGATGAAAGGCGCGCCATGACCAACGAGAGCTTCTTCACCTTTGCGGGCTATCACCAACTCATGGCCGGTGCCGGAGCGATCATTATCCTGGCGTTTTGGCTGCCGCGGCTCTTGTCACGTGAGGAGCCGACCGCCGCTCCGCTGATGATCCTGCTAGGCGCTATGGCGTCGTTCGCGCTGCCGACATTTTCCAACCCGGTGGATCCAAGATCGACGCCGAAGGTCTGGGAGATTGTGAGCGAACTTGCCGTGATCATCGCATTGTTCGGGGCCGGTATGCGGATAGACCGGCTCGGACCCCTCAAGAAGTGGTGGCCCACCATCCGACTTCTGGCCATCACGATGCCGCTGACAATCGCCGCGACCGCATTGCTGGGAACGCTTCTGTCAGGGCTCACTTTCGCCGGCGCCCTGTTGCTTGGTGCGGTCTTGGCACCGACCGATCCTGTTCTTGCCGCCGATGTGCAGGTCGGACCGCCCCACGAGGGGCGCGAGAACGCTGTCCGATTCACGCTCACCACCGAAGCCGGACTTAACGACGGGCTCGCCTTCCCGTTCGTCTATCTTGCCATCGCCGTCGCTCCGCAGGGAACGCAGCCCGGCGCGTGGTTCGCCCACTGGCTCACCGTCGATCTCGTCTACCGGATCGGTGTCGGGGTCCTGATGGGCTGGGTGGGTGCGCGCCTCCTTGGCCATGTGCTCTTTTCGGTCCCGCGTGGGGCGCTGCTCGCGGATACCGGCAGCGGGGTGATCGCGCTGGCCGGGATCATGCTGTGCTATGGCACGACCGAACTGGCCGAAGGCTACGGCTTCATCGCGGTTGCAGTTCTCGGCATGCGATTGCGGCGCATTGAAGAGGGGCACAGTTATCATAGCAAACTTCATGACTTCTCTGCTGCACTTGAGGAGGCTCTGACCGCGCTGCTGCTGGTCGCGCTCGGCACCACGTTGCCGGCCCTGTTCCAGGCGCTGAGCCTCGGCGAGATTGCTCTCGCAATTCTGTTCCTTCTGCTCGTCCGACCGCTCTCCGGATTGATCGCACTTCTGGGCAGCGACATGACCAAGTCTGAACGTGGCGTGACTGCCCTCTACGGCGTGCGTGGGATCGGCTCGATCTACTACCTCAGCTACGCCCAGTCGCATGTCGATTTCCTGAACGAGGAACTGCTCTGGGCAATCGTCGCCCTCGTTATCCTGCTATCCACCGCGGTCCACGGCTTTACAGTGCCTTGGGCCATGCGGAAGGCGGAAGGTGGTTCCTGACCGCGGGTGCATCCGAGATGATCCTTCAGTGGAACGAAGCGCTGCCCGACAGTGCGCCCCGCACCCCGCAATTCCACAACTATTTGTTGGCTTGATTACCTGACTTGCCAGCGCTACTTTGGCAAAGCCATTGTATTCATGGCATTCTTCAATATTCCCGTTGCTCTGACAATCCAGCATTGCGCGCCTTCTTGTGGACGGAGAACAGCGATGAGTGGTGGCAGCCCCTCCCTGACGAGTGAGCCTACAGATCAATCCGAGGCTCAGCACCAGCTACGGCATCTGCGGGCGATCATCGAAGGGTCGCAGGATGCTATCCTGACGAAGGACCTGAAGGGCATCATCACGAGTTGGAACCCCGGCGCAGAGGCGCTTTTCGGCTATCGCGCCGAAGAGGTGATGGGCAAGCCGATCAATCTCCTCATCCCCTCTGACAGGCAGGAAGAAGAACCTCAGATTCTTGCGCGGATCCGACGAGGCGAACGGATCGAGCACTTTGAGACCGTGCGTCAAGGCAAGGATGGTCGAAGCCTGCATGTGTCGCTTACGGTTTCGCCATTACGACGCGCCGACGGAACGATTTACGGCGCATCCAAGATCGCGCGTGACATCACTCGGCAAAAGCGGGACCAGAAACAGCAGGAGTTGCTCCTCTATGAGATGCAGCACCGAATCAAGAACGTCTTCAGCCTTGCAAGCGGTCTGGTTCGTCTCTGTTCAAAGTCATGCTCTTCGCAAGAGGAATTGGCTACTGTGCTTGATGCCAAGCTCAGTGCACTCGCTCGAGCCCATTCACTGGTGGCCCCCTCCTCCATGCTGGAATCCGGGCTACTGGATCAAATGCCCACCTTCGATGCTCTGCTGCGGGCTCTGGCCGATCCCTTCGTTTCGGGACAAGATTCTCGCCTCCGTCTCACCGGCGACAGCCTGCCTCTGAACATGCAGAACTTGACGCCGCTCGCCCTGATCTTTGGCGAGTTGATGACAAATGCGTCGAAATACGGAGCTTTCAGATCACTCGAGGGGTGGGTCGAGGTCTCGTGCAATCGCCAAGGTAGCAATTTTACAATCAATTGGCGCGAGCACTCGCAATGCGATCAGTCCGCACAGCCGACTGAGGACGGCTTTGGTCGTCGATTGATGCGTTCCCTCGTGGAGGAACAGCTGAACGGCACGATCCTCTGTCAGAATGCTTCCACAGGCTTTCACGTCGCCATGACGATCACAATCTGACAAGGTAAACGCGATCTGGCTAAATGATCGTGTTCAGTCATTGCTACAGATTGCGCTGCATGTCCTGTTCAATACTGCGACGCTCACGACGGCTTCGGATCTGTCGGGCGTAGAGCGACTGCGGACGCAATCTGTCAGGACCATCACCGCCCTGCTCGACGTCGAAGCTGCGTTGGGCTGCAACAATGCTGGACGTGGCCGCCGTGACGGCGACGACGGTGATGTCGATGCGCGACAGAGCGTCAGCAACAGGTGAATCCGAGAAACCTCTGCCCGCACGATCCAGCAAGGTCGCGATTTCTCCTATATCGACCAGGTCGCCGGTCTTCAGGGGCGTCTGCAGAGTGGGCTTGTCCGATGGATCCTCCCCACGCTCGTCCTGCTTGCCGCGCTCCGCGACCGAAACCGTGTCTTCCCGATGATCGGCACTCAACCTCAGCAGGATGTCGAGGATATAGATCGGTTCGAAGCCGAGATTGCTGACCATGACCCGTCCTGACATGTCACGCTTTCCGGCAAGGGTAATCAGGATCTCGGATCGGCGCTGTCGCCGCAAACCCGAGACAAGGATGTGCAGATAGATTACCCATACCAGCGCGGTCGTAAGGCCCACGACAACCTGCAGAGCAGAGGTATGCGTCTCGATCCATGCCAGCATGGAAGCTGGTTACGCAAGATCATCGATCAGGGCAATGTGATTTGGCGGCGCGATAAACAAGATCAACCCAAGCATGTCGGATTTGCGTTCCAAGGATCGCAGCCATCGCCATCAGAGCAACTGTCCGTCTCGGTGCTCGCTTAGAGCCAGTTTGATCCTTCCCGACAAATGATCGGGTGATAGTGACCGCGATGAGATGCCACGATCACTGCCGCGATGACCGCCGACCCGCCGCTGGACCGCATCGCGGCTGGTTCATTTTTGTTGGCTGGGGAATTCTTCGGGAACGCTGGAGGCGCAATACATGTTCGGTGATATCAGTGAAGTGAAGGTATCGCATGGAAATGCAAATCGGAAGTCTGGTGTCATCTCATCAAGTCGACGGGCCGGACGCACCTCATCAGCTTGCCATTGTTCAGAGTCAATCCGGTGTCAAAACCGTTCCCCAGTTTAGCCCCGACCAAAGCCATGCCCCGAGGGCCTTTTTGGTCGACTGAAGGTAAGTAAATGCACGACCACACCTCAATGACCCTTCATTTCTACCGTAGCGGCACGCACGGAATCCGTCTGGTTTCGGACGAAATTCAAGGCTTGGAACTGGGGAGCGACGACACGCGCGTTCTGGCAGAGGAATCGGGGCGGATTCTCCTGAGGCACGCCGTCCGCAGACTGACGCCGCCGCCCGAAGAATAGCAGAGCACTTTGAATGGAGAGGTTCACATGACCGACTACCCCAAACCGCCGTTTCCCAAACAACAACAATCCTTGCCCGGTAGTTTCCAGAAGATGGAACCTCGCCCCGATCACGGGGAGGAGAGCTGGAAGGGCAGCGGACGTCTAAGGGGCAAATTGGCAGTCATCACCGGTGGCGACAGTGGTATCGGCCGCGCCGTGGCGATCGCCTATGCCCGCGAAGGTGCGGATGTGGCTTTGATCTATCTCGAAGAGACCGAAGATGCAGCCTCCACCGCGGCATTGGTGCGGAAGGCCGGTCGAGAATGCCTTGAGATCGAAGCCGATCTTTCCCAGCCTGATGTCTGCAGATCGGTGATTGGCCAAGTCGTCGATGCCTTTGGCGGGATCGACGTCCTGATCAACAACGCGGCTCATCAGCGCAGTTTCAGTACCATCGAGGACATCTCTGATGAGGAATGGCAATATACCTTCGCCACGAACATCCACTCGATGTTCTACCTGGTAAAGGCGTCAATGCCGCATTTCAAGGAAGGCGCTTCGATCATCAATACCGCCTCTATCAACTCCGATGATCCGAACCCGACGCTTCTGGCGTATGCAACGACAAAAGGGGCAATTCAGAACTTTACGATGGGCCTCGCCCAGATGCTTGCCGCTCGCAATATTCGCGTAAATGCCGTGGCTCCCGGACCGGTCTGGACGCCACTCATACCCGCCAGCATGTCCGAAGAGAAGGTGTCCGGGTTCGGACAGAACTATCCAATGAAGCGGCCGGCCCAGCCCGTAGAACTTGCCGCGCCCTACGTCATGCTTGCTGAAGACGCCGCAAGTTACATCTCCGGAACCACCATTGCCGTCACGGGAGGAAAGCCGATGATGTAACGCAGTCGTGGACGAAGACTAACCAAATAAACCAGCGTGCGCCATGAATCGTTCGGTTTTTCCGGAGGCTGATTGTCGTTAGTTACGCGGCGATCTTTTTCAGGTCTCCCGTAATATTTATCAGACATAGGAAGCGCCAATACAACGACATCAAAAGCATCGAGATCATGTTCGGAAGACTGATGCACTGGCGCCGTATCGCGACCCTGTATGACCGCTGCCCAACCGTCCCTTTCAGCCAAGGCGCGCGCAGCCATTGTTTTGTTCTGGCTATGAACCAATGGGTCTGAAAACTGACGATAAAGATCAACGAGATGGCTAACCTATCGTGAAAAGCTTTGCCCCATACCTCATCTCGCCCTTCCCTTCAGCACGAATTGTTCTCGTGGTGGCGGTGGTGTCGCTGCTAACGGCGTGCAAGGTGCCTGAAGATCCTTACGGCACGACGGGCAAATTGACCAAGGGCACGCTTAAAGTCGGTGCGCTGATGGAGCCGCTCGATGAGGTGGAAACCCGTGCGGTAGCGCGGATCGCAGACACCTTGCAGGCCGAAACGGATATCGTGACGGGCGATCCCCACAGCCTCGTTGCGCAGTTGGATAAGGGAGAGCTTCATATCGTCGCCGGACGCATCCCATCCAATACGCCCTTTGCTCCGCATGTCGGGCTAACGGATCCCGTCGCGCAGGTCACCGTCGCCGACGAAACCAAAGACCGGGTGCTGGCGATCCGCAAGGGTGAAAACCGATTTCTTGTGACAGTCAATCGTGCAATCCGGAGAATGTCTCAATGAAACATGATAGGCCGGACGACATCACTCGCACGCTGCGCCGTGCCGAGCGTCTGGAACGGTGGTCGATCTTCTGGCTCCTGACCATAATTGCGGTGATGTATTTCGCCATGGGGTCAAGCCAGGCGATGAAGACCGCCTGGGTCGAAGATACCCTGAGCCTGCTGCCCCCTGCCCTGTTTCTGCTGGCGCGTAAGTTCGAGGACAGGCCGGCGACTGATAAGTATCCGTTCGGATTTCACCGGGTTGGATCGCTCGCCTTTCTTTTGGCGGCAGGCGCGTTGACGGCGATGGGGGTGTTCTTGCTGTATGATGCCGCCCGTGCGTTGATTCTGCGGGAGCATCCCACGATCGGAAATGTGGTGGTCCTTGGATGGGATGTCTGGCTGGGGTGGCTTATGGTGGCGGCGTTGATCTATTCGGTGATCCCTCCGGTCATCTTGGGGCGGATGAAGAAACCGCTGGCGCGCGATACGATGGACAAGATCCTTTACACGGACGCCGACATGAACGCGGCCGACTGGAAAACAGGCCTCGCCGGGATCGCGGGAATTATCGGAATCGGGTTCGGCTTTTGGTGGGCCGATGCGGCTGCGGCTGGTTTGATCTCGTTCGATGTACTGCGGGACGGGGTGCGCAACCTGCGCATCGCGGTGGCCGAACTGCTGGACGGTGCACCGCGAGAGCTGGACTCGCCCGACATCCACCCGGTGGTCGAAGCGCTTTCAACGGCTCTGCGCACGCGCTTTCCGGACCATGACGTGCAGGTGCGGGAAACCGGACGATACCTGCGCGCCAATGTCATTCCGACTAAGGATGCCAAGCTGGGACCCAGCCAGGCCCGTCAACTGATCTCCGAGGGCCAGGCATGGCGGCTGGCGGCGTTGGGACAACAGTTCAAAAACGTGCCGCCCGCTTCGGAGCAGGAAGAATAGCGAGGGCATCATCTCGACGTTTCGGCGCCCTACCTTGATGCCGAGGGCAATGTTCGAACTTGTAGGAAATTTCGCTCCAGCCTCGCCCGTCAATAAGAGATATCCCAAATGCGGGAGTTCAGGTGCTTTGTTGCATCACCGATGCCTGTGATATCGTGAAATATTATCGTCCACGCGAAATTGTCCCCTAATATCCGCTATGAGGCGACGCTTGCCACCACCAGCGGGCCGATGAGTGTCTGCTGTGGCCCAGTATCCGGTAGCCGCCGGAACATGCCCAATGCACAGCGAGCTATCCGAATGGCGATGGGACGCTATCGTGTGCGCCGACTGTGGTGATCAGGGATTTCACCATCTCAATGACCATAGACAAAACGCCGGAAATTCCGATTAAGTCTGACAACTGCGCCCTTCTCAGCTTCTTCTTATACTCGCGGCAAGCCGGTAGTCCCGGCTCGATTCCCGGCGATCGGCTCGCGTCTCAAGTATCGCTTACGCCCATGAACACCACCTCATCCATATGTTTGCCATGCAAGACCGAAATATTCCCTGTCGTCTCCAGAACAACGGCCCTGACCGACGACAGGTCAAGCGCATTCGCCTCTCGCAGTTTTGCCATCAGATCCTCCTCGGCCACGCGCGTGGCGCGCAGCGCTTCATGCAGGATCTCGCCATCCTTCATCAGGAGGACCGGCGTATTTTGAACCAGCCGATCCAGCTGCCGCGACCAGCGCCTCAATCGGGACATGAAATATTGCACCGCAAAGAGGCTTGCCATCGCCGTTAGCGTCTGCACTAGGGCAGGCCATTCCTGTGATTGCGACGCACTGGCCAGCAGCGATCCCATGGCAAGGGTCATGACGAAATCAAAATTCGTCATCTTGGAGAACGACCGCAATCCAACGACACGAACCAGCAAGATGATCCAAGAGATGCCGAAGACACTCAGCACGGCCCCCTTCAAGAGGGCGTCAAGAAAAGGTTCGTCAACGAAAATGCGCTTGCTCCTTTGATCCTTCGGCGGATGCCGCAATCTAAACACGCTACGGTCGTCTTGTCTCAATCCATATTGAACATGCTTCCCGCAAATGACGTTAAAACCAATACCGGCACCATAAGTTTGCTTCGGAGCGCGATGAACAATGATCGATTTCAGCGGATTCATCCTGCGCGTCCTGTTCGCGGGCGGGTGCGGGCTGGTCGTAGGTCTCGACCGTGAGATCAAGGGAAAGCCGCTCGGGGCCGGCACATACGTGCTCGTCGCGATAGGGTCGGCCGCGCTGATGGTCGTCACGCTGAATTTCGCCCTGAGCGGCGTGGCCGAGGATGAGGCCATGTCCGTCGACCCGACCCGCCTCATTCAGGGGATCGTCGGTGGCATCGGTTTCCTGGGCGCGGGCGCGATTATGTCGCCGGGCGATAACGGTCGTATCAAGGGCATCCGCAGCGGAGCGGCCATCTGGGCCGTGGGATCGATCGGAATTGCCTGCGGCCTCGGTTATCTTAAAGAAGCAGCTTTCATCTCGGCGTTGATCTTTGTGGTTCTCAACATCTTCGATTGGCTTCATATTCGGGGTCAGAAATAGGAACTCAGCCATGTCCGAAACATCCAGCTGCCTCGTTACCAAGCTGTCACACTACGTGCCGCTGTCTGATCTGGATAGGGAACGTCTTGCCAAGCTGGAAAAGGCCGAGCGTGCTTTTGCAGCCCGGCAGGAAATCTATCAGGGCGGCGACGAAAACAGGAACCTCTATGTCGTCAAGGGCGTTGTTGCAGAACTCAGCCGGTGAAGGATTCACATCGGGAATCCATGCGGTTAGACGAGGTGCATGAGCAAGCTTAAGCCCGCCCGCTACCGCACG
>NZOF01000078.1 GCA_002695185.1 Erythrobacter sp. | reverse complement strand
CTCCAGAAGTTCTTCGCAAAACTCCTGAATCAGCCCTGGATTTGGCCGTCAAGCTAACTCGCTGATATCACCCAACTTAGTTTCGGGTCAGGCTCTTAGCCTCAACAGAAGAAATACGACCTTTTGTTCACGCGATGTGCTTGCTGCCAATCCGTGTCGGAGCACTGGCAGCTCTCCGCGTGGGCGACCTCGAACCTAGAACGCTCACAGTGACGATAGGTCAGGAAAAATCTACTAAACCCAGACAGATCGCCATCCCGTCGTCGACCATGAAATTTCTAGAAAAACAAGCCAAAGGTCGGTCTCCGTCACAGCCAATTTTTTGCAGGAATGATGGCAGCTCATGGAACCGTAATTCATGGAAAAAGCCAATTAGGGCTGCCGCCATTGCTGCTAATCTCCCAACGGCCACCACTGCTTATACACTTCGCCATTCCGTGATCACCGACCTTGTCATGGACGGTCAATCACTCTTTTTGGTTGCCAAGCTGGCTGGGACTGGAGTGCAGATGATTGAGGACCACTATGGTCATCTAGTCCGCCCAAAAGCGGAGGATGCGCTTGAAAAACTTCACTTCTAAATAGCGACGACAAGCAAATCCTAACGGTTTCGCCGCAGAGTATGCGCCCTAGAAACTGGGCGTCTGTGCTCCGCCCGATACCGTGAAGGAAAAACGTTGCGCCCCGAAATGAACGCCGAAAACTCTGATAATAAGGAAAACCCGACAGCACCATTTTCGATCGCTGACTGCGAAGACTTAGATGCCTTGGTTAGAAAGGGCCGCCCAACACTGTTCGACCCTTTAGGAGAGGAAATGCTATTTTTCCTCCAGACAAAGCTCAATTCATATGCTGACCTTTACAAAGAGCAAGGCAAGCTGTGGGATAGCGATTCACCATTTGACTTACGAACTTCGGTTAAGATGATAGAACACGCAGAAGATACTAGGGCAAAAACTATAAATCTGCTTGGATGCTTCGGTCTAAATGCGCATAGTGATGCAAAAGATTTGGATCTTTCGCTCTATTCTCCCGGGAGAATATTTGCAGGTGACTACATCAACACAGATAAACTCATTCCCGTCGACGCAGAGAAACTCATCCGATCGCTCCTCGCATTGGTGAAGCGCTGCGACCGCATCATTGCGGATGAACGGGCCCTCAAGTCAGAAAATCGAATAGACTCGGAGAACCTTCAATTGCTTCTCGCCCGTCTTGCCCTTCTTTACGCACATGTTTGGGGTCGGGGTAAAATACGGACCAGCGTTAACGAATTTGGCGAAGGTGGTCCTAGCATTCGCTTTATGCAAGAAGCTGTAGCGAAGATTGATGGGGGATCATTTACTGCTGGAAATATAAATTATACTTACAATCAATCAGGAAAGTCCCCCTTCGGCCACGAAAAGGACTTAACTGCACGAGACATTGCCACGCTCTAGGCGCTCTCGTTTTCTCCGAGTAGCGAGTCGGAACGACAACATCCGACATTAGCCTGCAAAACACCTGAACCCGTTGCCCTGCAGGCGAATGCGCTGCCCATTCTGGTGCGCAAAATTTCAAGCTTGCTCGGACGAAGCGGCCAGCGCTGATGAATAGAGTAAAGTTCGGTCGGAAATTCCTCAAAGTTTGTCCTCTAGCGGCTTCAAATCCCTAGGTACGTCTGTGTGTGTTCACATGAAAGGACATACACATGGACGAATACAACGAACAGTCGGACCCCCATCGCGAGCCGCGCAAGCCCTTCGCGTATAGCGTGGAGGAGGCGGCGAAGATCGCCGGTCTCTCACGGTCTTCCATCTACTTGGCATTGGGCGACGGACGCCTGAGATCCTTACGCAGGTGCAAGCAAGGTCCCAAACCGTGGTCGAGGCGATGGTCGATGACGCCGTCGGGCGTATCCATGAATCTTCACCATCTGCCGAAACTGCTGCCAACAAGGCCTTCGTGAGAGGCCTAGGGCTTCTCGTCGCGGCGTTCGGGTTGGCGTTTTTCCTCTTCGCAACCCTCTTCGCTTGGGGTTGGATCAGACCCATGTGGTTCTCCCAGGAGTCCTACGCAAAGATCAATTTTGCCGAAGCAGTTCAAGAAACGGTTGGTGGCAACATAGACTGGCATCGTCGCGAACCGCCATTCGATGAATCTCTCGTCGCGATACTGGATTTCGCCAATGTCCGCGGCACGAATGCCGATCCTTACCAATTGCTCAAGCTCCACCAATCTTGTCGCGCTCCCGGCCAGACCCCTTACCGGTCTCATGGACAAGACCGGTGCAGGTACGATTTGAATCTCGACTGAGGCCGGCGAAATGACAGGCGCGGATATTTATCCCTTCGCACGCATTCCCGGCTTCCGGCCGAGCCGTCGCCAACGCGATCATCGATTGAAGGCGCAGAAGGCCATGAGTCCTTCCCGACCGAAGTCGCATCGGTCTCAAGCTGATCACCAACTCTTGCGTGACGGATAGTCAGAGCTCGTCACGGTAATCTCAAACGCGAGCCAACCGGGCTCGCGGAAGTCTCAACATAGGCGTCTTTCTTTCCCAGTCAGGGAGGAAATTCAAAGGCAGGTTGGAACGTGTTTACACGTTCAGATCCGTGCTCGGCGGGCGCCTTCTCGCACAGGGAAATTTAGAATGACAAAGACAGTATCGTTGCGCCTGAAGCCGCACCAGATCGAGGAAATCAAGGTTGCAGCATTAGCTGCGAACCTTTCTGTCTCTTCCTATTTGTACCGAAGAGTGACCGATACCCCAGTCCTCTCCAATCCGGAGTTGGCGGCATTGGCTCGTTTGGTCAGCTTGGCCCACAAACTCGAGACTGATGTTCGCTGCGAGCCACAATTGCTGGAAGAACTTCACGCCCTTGTTCGCGAACTTTCGAACTCGCCGAGTGAGCCGGGCGGCTCGGAATGATCGTAAAGCGCATAAGAAAAGGCGCCCCACGCAAGCGGCGCTCGTTCGACGAAATCCGGACGATCGTGAATGTGCTTTCAACTTACGTGCTGAATGCGAGTACGGATCGCTCCTTAATGTACGACGGCGAGAATGCGCTGGCCAAGTATGTTTTGGACACGCAGATACTGGCGGGCCACCCGGTTGAGGTTGGAGAGAAAGTCGACCTGCACGGCACTCGTCGTTTACAGGGGAGCGCGCTCGTCGGGCTTCAGCGCCAGATGCTTGCCGCCAATTTGCTCACGCCCGGCGCAGTCGACCCGATTGAGCATTACGTCATGAGCTGGAAATCGCACGAACGACCTGCCCTAAAAGAGATCGAGGACGCAGTAGACATCTTCGCGCAGGAGATGGGTTACCAAGATTGCCAGATTGTCTGGGCCACGCATTCAAACACAAAAAATTATCACCTTCATCTCGTGGTCAACAGGATCGACCTTGCGAAGCAAAAGGTGGTCAACCCCGGCGATGGCTGGGACATTGATCGACTCCATCAGGTCGCCGCGATCATTGAGGATGCGCAAGGTTGGGAATCCGAAACTAACGCGATCTATGCCGCGAGCGGGGGCGAGGTTCGCGAGCGCGAAACCGGGGAAATCATGCGCCGCGCAAATGGTTCGCGCGCAGGTTGCGCCACGCGTAAATTAGTTGCTTCCGAAAAGTGCCATTCTCCTGAAAATGCCGCGGTAGCTGAAGCCATACGATCCGCGCAAAGTTGGCAAGAGCTGCACAACCGCCTCGTCAAACTTGGTGCCACTTATCGCACAAAAGGATCGGGAGCGCAGATTACGATCAACGACGAGCGAATGAAAGCTTCCTCATTCGGCAGAGAATTCTCGTATGGCGAGATGACAGAACGGCTCGGCGAGTACGCGCCAGATCCGCTTCTCGAGCGCGACCCTTACGAGAATTACTTGGCCGCCTTGAGGGAGGAGCGCAAGCGTGTTCGCGAGGCTTGGAACCAAGCCCTGGCGAAGCTCAGGGAAAGACGAAAGCGTCTCAAGAAGAAGATCTTCGCGGAGAAGTCCGAATACAAAGTCATCATTGCCGCTGCCCGTCTCGAGCTATCCTTTGACCTTGCTGAGGCTGAGGTGAAGAAAGCGTTCGATCGCGCGCGCGCTACAATAGCTGAGACTAAGCTTCAGCGCGATCAATGGTACAAGGTAGGTCAGCCCCCGCCCAAGAAGGTCAAGCTTCCAGAATTTATTTTTGCGCCAAATGTTTTCCGAGACCAGGCCATTGCCCGCGATCACGGCCTAACGGGCGGCGCTTGTGATTATGCAGTAGAGTACCGCAATGATGATGGCAGTCTCGCAGTCACCGACATCGGCGTTGTTTTGATCGTCCATCAAATCGAAGAGAATGCGGTCGCAGCCAGTCTGGCCATTGCAAGCACCCGTGGCGACCGTATTCTCGTGACCGGCTCACGAGAATTTCTCGATATCTGCCGGGACGTCGCGAAAGCGAGAGGATACGCTCTCGTCCTGGAGAACGGAGAGATACTCCACGATCCAACGGTCGTTGACCAAAAGGCTGTCTCGTCGAAGTCGGCGAACGAAAGCAAGAGCGAATCCGCAACGACGTCTCAGCAGAAGCGAGATAAGGCAAAACCGAAGAGCTTGGAAAAGGAGCCGCCGGAAAGATCTGTAGCACGAACGAGTGCGACCAATTTCTCGCGCTTTCCAGAGCCAGCCCGTGCGGCCGAGGACGAAGAATTGAGCGACGCGGTGCGCTTGGCAGCCATGAGGGGGCGAGGAAAAGGATCCGGCTTCTAAGAACGACTGGAATGGGGCCGCTCCCGGACGGTCCGCTTTCAAGCCATTGGATGGCTAAACCTGACGTTCTAACTATGCAGACACACTCCCACACATCACCAACTTTGGCTCTCAAGAAGCGGATTATTACCGAAGGCATCTGGCGGTGGGATTTTATCACCTAGATATGAAAACAGTCACATCAGCATCGGCCTTCCCCAGCGAATGATGAAGGGCTTCGAACAAGGAGCGGTCGAACTTCGCGAAGACAAAGGACTACTCTACGATGGCGCACGCATTTTCCGGCTCAGCGAGGACCCATTTCCCATCTGACATCGTCAGCTCTGCAGTGTAACGACGATACTCATCGTCTCCCAAAGCAAAATCGCACGTGAAATCGGGGTGGCCAAAGCCCTTGGATTTACAAAGACCCTTGTTGGCAGGTTCTGCTTCGGGACATCCTTCAGCCCAAGCGGCGGCGAGTTCCTCACGCTGCGGTGGCGGAATGGTCGGAGTTAATGGCTCTGCCGTTGCCTGCGTTTCTGGAACTTCTTCAGGAGTGGTTTCATCCTGAGAGCTGCAGGCGGCAACAGCGAGGGAACACACTACGATTGCAAATCGCATGATCAAAATTCCTTCGGGCCAGTCAGACATCAACCAGACCGCTAATTGGCAGCTCGTTGGTTCCGTTACAGGCACGACGAATTCGCCTGCTCTAGGTTCCAGCTAAGGCCTCTCCCGCATTGGCCTAGATGCTTAAGATCGCTGCTGTTCGACGCATCTATTCAAGATGTCCTGAGCAAATTACCGCTGCCACAAACGACCAGCGCAGCGACATTGCTGCTCGCGCCTCCTTGTGCGACATCGTCTCCGGATGACCTATATTATCTACGTCGGTGCTGCATTCGCCGAGATCGCCGGTTGCTTTGCATTCTGGGCGTGGCTTCGGCTTGACCGGTCCCCGCATCGCTCACGCAACCCTCGAGGCATGCCTCGCGACCGAATGCGACGATCAGCTGATACCGACGCATCCTCCGGCTAGCGACCCCGATCACTGATCCACCGCGGTAATGCGCGGGCGGGATGCCGGCAGTGAACACGGCGCTGGCGCAGCTTGCGCCTGTACCGGGCAACTCCGAGCGCAACCGGCACAGCCTTGGTATCTTCGCTCAAAACTTGAAAGCTGTCAGAGGCAGAAGCGCGCTGAAAGCGGTGTGATTCGTCGGTTTGATTGCAGCCGATGCTAATCGAGGCCGGACGAGCTCCTCGTTATCACCATCTTTTCCGGGCTCATATCGGACATTGTATATCCGATACCGCCTGTTCCGAGACCGGAGTGCCGTCGACCTGCGAAGGGCATCCAGTCGACTCGGAAGGCGGTATGGTCGTTGACCAGCACTGTGGAGCCCGACAGGCGCTCGACGCAATAATCGGCAATGTGCTGTCGCTCGGTAAATACGGCGGCCTGAAAGGAATAAGGCAGCTCGTTCGCCTGGGAAATGGCTGCATCGATACTGTCGTATCCGTAGAGGCACACAACGGGCCCGAACACCTCCTCTCGCGAGACCTTGGCGGCGCGAGGCGGATCGATAAGAACGGTGGGATGATACAGCGTCGGGCCGATGCGCTTGCCACCTGCGGCTAGCTCGGCGCCGCTCTCGACGGCGGCCGCGACCCAGGCTTCGATCCGGTCGACCTCGGCAGGGCGAATGAGAGGACCGCACTGAGTTTCCTCGTTGGTGGGGTCCCCCACCTTCAGTGCCTTTGCGCCCGCAGCGAGCGCGGCAGCGAAGTCCGGCAGTTCGGCACGCGGAACGAACACCCGCTGGACCGATACGCAGACCTGACCGGAATGATAAAACCCCCCTTTCAGGAGCGACGGAATGACGTTTTCGCGTGGTATATTCTCATCGACGATGACCGGGGCCGCGCCCCCATGTTCCAGCGCCACACGTGTACCGGGTGCGAGCCTCGAACGGAGCATCCAGCCTACCTTGGCTGAGCCGATGAAGGAGAAGAACGCCGTTCGCGGATCCGTGACCATTTGTTCGGCGACATCGTCCGTGCAGGGCACGAAGCGGCACCAGCGTTCGTCTAGGCCTGCCTCGTACAGGATTTCCACGAAACTCTTGCAGGACAACGGAGTATCCTTGGCCGGTTTCACCAAAACGGGACATCCCGTCGCGACAGCGGGGCCAACCTGATGGGCGATCAGATTAAGGGGATGGTTGAACGCCGAAATCGCGACCACCGGCCCGATCGGCTCCCGAAAGGTGTAGGCTGTTCGGCCTGCGCCCGCCTCGGTCAGCTCCATCGGAATCTGGCGTCCGCCGCTCGCGAACAGTTCATGCACGCAGAGTTCGACGCTCTGAACGGCGCGGCTCGTTTCCGCACGGGCGTCGACAAGCGGTTTTCCGCCCTCGCGCGCGATCTGCATTGCGAGGCTCTCTGCACGCTCGTGCATGAGCGAGCTCGCACGCTGCAAGATGGCAATCCGCTCGTGAACCGGAATCCAGGCCTGCCGGTCTTCGTGCAACGTACGCGCCTCGTCCAGCCAGCGGTCGATCTTCGACCAGTCGACCAGGTCCACGCTGCCGATGCACTTCTGGTCGTAAGGATTGAGGACCTGCCAGGTCATTGGGGGCACTCCATCGCGCTCAGCTCTTCGATCAGAACTTTTCGGTTCTCCGAATAATCTACCGGCAGATCCACGAGGTGAACGCCGCCGCTTTCGAATGCGTCGTTCAAGGTCGGAAGCAGCGCTTGGCTGCTGTCGATCCGGTGGCCCGTGGCGCCATAACTTTTCGCGTAGGTGACGAAGTCAGGGTTGGCGAAACTCAAGCCGTAATCGGGAAAGCTTAGCTGTTCCTGCTTCCACCGGATCATCCCGTAAGCGGCATCGTTGAGAATGAGTACGACAAGGTTGAGGCCGAGCCTGACCGCGGTTTCCACCTCCTGCGAATTCATCATGAACCCGCCATCGCCGCATACGGCGAGCACGCGGCGCTCGGGCG
>NZOF01000077.1 GCA_002695185.1 Erythrobacter sp. | reverse complement strand
CTCGTAGAGGAAGCTCTCCTTGTGATGCGCGAGGCACCATTTCGCCATGATCGAGCCGCCGCGGCTGACGATGCCGGTGACACGCTTGGCGGTCATCGGGACATAGGGCAGGCGCACGCCGGCGTGGATGGTGAAATAGTCGACGCCCTGCTCGGCCTGTTCGATCAGGGTGTCGCGGAAGATTTCCCAGGTCAGATCCTCGGCAATGCCGCCGACCTTTTCCAGCGCTTGGTAGATCGGCACGGTGCCGATGGGGACGGGGCTGTTGCGGATGATCCATTCGCGCGTGTCGTGGATGTTGCGGCCCGTGCTGAGGTCCATCACCGTGTCGGCGCCCCAGCGGATCGACCAGACCATTTTGTCGACCTCGTTCGCCACATCCGATGCGACCGCCGAGTTGCCGATATTGGCGTTGATCTTGACGAGGAAGTTGCGCCCGATCGCCATCGGCTCGGTCTCGGGGTGGTTGATGTTGTTGGGAATGATGGCGCGGCCACGGGCGATCTCGTCACGCACGAATTCGGGCGTCACGTAATCGGGCAGGCTGGCACCCCAGGGCTGGCCATCATTGCGCGCTTCCAGCCGCGCGGCTTCCTCGCGCAGCATTTCGCGGCCAAGGTTCTCGCGCTCGGCGACATATTCCATCTCGGGCGTGATGATGCCGCGGCGCGCATAATGCATCTGGCTGACGTTCTTGCCCGCCTTCGCGCGCAGCGGGCGCTGCACCACATTGGGATAGGCCGGAACGCCGCCGCTGCGATCGGGGCCGAGCTGGCCGTTATCCTCGGGCTTCACTTCTCGCGCATCGTATTCCTCGACATCGCCGCGGGCCATGATCCATTCGCGGCGCAGCTGGGGCAGACCCTTGTTGATGTCGATCGTGGCGTTGGGATCGGTATAGGGCCCGGAGGTGTCGTACACGCGCACGCTGGGTTCGCCGCCTTCGAGATCGATTTCGCGCATGGCGACGCGCACGCCGCTGCCGGACTTGGCGCCGATATGGACCTTGCGGCTGCCGCGAATGGGCCCGGTGGTGACGCCGATGTCGAATTTGCTGTTGATGTCGGCCATGCGTGCTCTCTCCAAATGACGGAGGTCGAGCGGAATTGTCACGCCGCTCCACTCCCTCCGCCGATGCTAATCGGTTCAGGTTCGACGGGTCGTGGGGCGCGAAGCCCACCTCTCAGCGCACGCGCGCTCCCCGGGGATGGGCATGGTGTAAAGCAAGCGCCGGAGCGCGTAAAGCGCAACCAGCGCTAGTCGAGCAGATCCTTGGCCTTCTTGCCCGCAAAGATACCGAGCAAAAGGAAGACGACGAACAGCACCGCCGCAATCACAGCCAGGACAATGGCGACATCGACCATCGTCCCCGCAAGTCCGCCAAACCCGAGAATGGCAGCAACGGCGGCGATGACGAGGCACAGGAGAGCAAGTTTGATCATCTGCGCACGCTAGGCGAGGCAATCCCGAGGGTCCAGCGTTTGGGAATATTGGATGCCCCGTGAGGATTCGAACCTCAATTGACGGAGTCAGAGTCCGTAGTCTTACCATTAGACGACGGGGCATCAGCCATGCGGTACGACGCTGAGAATCGCGTGGTCTCCGCAAGAGAGGCCGCGCATCTAGTTTCACCCGCACACAAGGTCAACCCCATCACGCAGGAGGGCGCTTGCCCCTTTGCAACCGAGCCGCTAGCATCATTGTCAGGTCCCCGCGCTTAATTCTTCGCGCGGGAGGAATAATGAAAGATACCCCATGGCGGACACTAATCCGCCGGACATGAAACGGGGCCAAGGAAAAACAAGGGGCGGCACGTCCGGCAGTGTAGCCGATTTCCGCTACAAACGCCCCTCCCGGCCCAACAAGCGCCCGCGTAAAAACGGGCAGGCACCGCGCGAACCCAAGGCGCGCGGGGAACCTTCCGGCAATCCGGCCCAGGGCACGCCCGCGCAAATGCCGCGCGGTCGCAATCAGGCCTATGCCGCGCTGGATCTGGGCACCAACAATTGCCGCCTGCTGATCGCCCGCCCCTCGGGCGAAAATTTCACCGTCATCGATGCCTTCAGCCGCGTGGTGCGGCTGGGCGAAGGGCTGGCCGGCAGCGGACGCCTGTCGGACGAAGCGATGGAGCGCACGCTGGCCGCGCTGCATGTCTGTGCCGAAAAGCTGCGCCGCCGCCACGTCCACCTTGCCCGCTCGGTCGCCACCGAAGCCTGTCGCCGTGCAGCCAATGGCGCCGAATTCATCGAGCGGGTGCGCGAGGAAACCGGCATCGCGCTCGACATCATCTCTGCGCAGGAGGAAGCGCGCCTCGCCGTGCTGGGCTGTCATATCCTTTTGGAAGATGGCGCCGGGCCGGCGGTGATATTCGATATCGGCGGCGGCTCCACCGAACTCGTGCTGGTCGAACCGAGCGGCGCGGTGCCGCGCATTCTCGACTGGATGAGCGTGCCGTGGGGCGTAGTCTCGCTGACCGACACGGTCGATGGATCCGATGATAGCGAGGAACTGAGGCTCGACCGCTATCGCCGCATGCGCAAGACCGTGCTCGACAGCTTCCGGCCCTTTGCCGAACGCGTACGCGAATTTGCCAAGGGACCGCATCCGATCCGGCTGCTGGGGACTAGCGGTACCGTCACCACCCTCGCAAGCCTGCACCTCGAACTGCCGCAATACGATCGGCAGGCGGTGGACGGATTGATCCTGCCATCGGTCGCGATGCGGGATATTTCGGTGCGTCTTTCGCATATGAGCGGGGTGGACCGGCGCCAATTGCCCTGCATCGGAGACGACCGGGCCAATCTTGTGGTTGCAGGTTGCGCCATTCTGGAAAGCATCTTGGACATCTGGCCATCGGAGACTTTGGGCGTGGCCGACCGCGGCATCCGCGAGGGAATTTTGCGCAGCCTGATGGCGGCCGATGCGACGGGTGAACGCAGCCGCGCCGCGCTTCAAAGAATGAGAGAACAGGATGTCTAGATCGGGCAAGGACAAGGACACGCGCGTCCGCACGGCGAAGAAGCGCTCGGAATCCTCGACACGCTGGCTGCAGCGGCAGCTGAACGACCCTTATGTCAAACAGGCGAAGGCCGACGGCTATCGCAGCCGCGCAGCCTACAAGCTGATCGAGATGGACGAGAAGTTCGGCCTGCTGAAGGGCTCCAAGCGGATCGTCGATCTCGGCATTGCGCCGGGCGGCTGGGCGCAGGTGGCGCGCAAGGTCGTGCCCAAGGCGCAAGTGGTGGGTATCGACCTGCTTGAAGTCGAGCCGATCGAGGGCGTCGAGATCTTCCAGATGGACTTCATGGACGAGGACGCGCCGCGGGTGCTGGAAGAAGCGCTGGGCGGAAAGGCCGATCTGGTGATGAGCGACATGGCCGCCAACACCGTGGGCCACAAGCAGACCGATCACTTGCGCACCATGGGCCTTGTCGAAGCAGGAGCCTGGTTCGCGGTGGAGAATCTGGAAAAGGGCGGGACATTCCTGGCCAAGGTGCTGGCGGGCGGGACCGACAAGGACCTGCTCGACCTGCTCAAGAAGCACTTCAAAACGGTCAAACATGCCAAGCCTCCCGCCAGCCGCAAAGGTTCGAGTGAGTGGTATGTCATCGCGCAGGGCTTCAAGGGCGACTGAAAACGCGCCGGATTATGGACACAAAAAACCCCGCACGCGGCGGGGCTTTTCGTTCGAATTTCAGTAGAGGTCAGTCGACCTTGGCGGCGCCTGCATTGTCGCCGCCGGCATTTTCGGAAGCGACTGGCTGATCGCCGCCCATTGCGCCGGCTGCCTGCGCCGGATCGGCTGCAGTGCCTTCGACCGCGCCCGGACCTGCACCCGGTGCATCTGCGGCTTCACCTTCTTCAGGTTCGGGAGCAGCCGGTTCGGGCTTGGCGGGGGCGCCGCCCATCGAAGCGATATATTCCATCACATTGGCGCGGTCTTCAGGCTTGGACAGACCGGCGAAGCTCATCTTGGTGCCGCTGGCGAAAGCGCGCGGGCTGGTGAGCCATTCGTTCATGTTTTCCCAATTCCAGTCACCGCCATGTTCTGACAGCGCGCTGGAATAGGCGAAACCTGCCGCATGCTTGCCGATCGGCTTGCCCATCACGCCATAGAGGTTGGGGCCGATACCGTCGGCGCCGCCCTGGTTGATGGTGTGGCAGGCGCTGCATTTGGCGAAGACTTTTTCACCGGCAGCCGCATCGGCGCTGGCCAGAAGCGTGCCCAGGTCGGGACCGGCATCGGCGCCGCCTTCCTCTTCCGCACCTTCGACGAAGAAGCCCCATTCGCCGTCTTCGAATTCCTCATGTCCATCGGCGTGGAAATACATGCCCGAAGCGATGGATGCGCCGAGCGCGACGATGCCGGAAAAGAGAACCCAGCCGGAAGCGGTGTTGAAACGATCGTCCATTGCGTGAAAGCCTGCGAGAATCCGTGTGGTCTGATGGTTGCGCGCCGCTCTAGTGCGACGGGCGCGCTCGCGCAAGTGCCGCGACTGCCTTAGTGGTTGCGCAAGGCGAAATGAGCGCTAACACGCCCGGCCATGCGTACCTTCGCCAAACCCGCCGTCGACATGGTCGATACCATGCGGCAGGCCGCCGCCACCGATCCGCAACGCGCGGTCGCCTTCGGCGGCGCGCCCGGTTCCAATTCGCATCAGGCGACGATGCAGTTCGATCCCAAATGCCTTCCGCTGCCCTATCTGGGGTTCGAGGATGCGCTGGACGCAGTGAAGCAGGGGCGCGCGGGCTGTGCGATGATTCCCATCGAGAATAGTCAGCACGGCCGGGTTTCGGACATCCACTTCCTACTGCCCGAAAGCGGGCTGTCGATCGTGGCGGAACATTTCATGCGGATTACCCACGCCCTGATGGCGACGGGACCCGGTCCGTTCGAAGCCGCCTACAGCCATCCGCAGGCGCTGGGCCAGTCGCGTGAATATTTGCAGAAAAATGGCATCATCGCGCTGGCCCATGCCGATACGGCGGGCGCAGCGGCCTATGTCGCCGAAATGCGGGATCCCAAATTCTGCGCGCTGGCACCGCCCATGGCGGCCGAACTCTACGGGCTCGACATCATCGAAAACGCGGTGGAAGACGCGGCGGACAATACCACCCGCTTCGTGGTGCTGGCGAAAGAGCCGCGCGATCCCGCAGCGATCGAGGCACAGCAGGCGATGACGACCCTGATCTTCGAGGTGAAGAACGTGCCCGCAGCGCTTTACAAGGCGCTGGGCTGCTTCGCCACCAATGGCGTCAACATGACCAAGCTGGAAAGCTACCAGAAGGGCGCCAGCTTTGCCGCCACCCGGTTCTATGCCGACATCGAAGGCGCGCCGGGCGATCCGCGCGTGGACGCCGCGCTGGAGGAACTGGAATTCCAGACCAATGGCGTGCGCCTTCTCGGCAGCTACGCGCAGGCAAGAAAGCGCGGCTGACCCTCCCCCGTTCGCGCGTCAGTTTTGTGACAGTTTGGACCTGCGCTGACATGAAGTGTCATGCTGCACTGCCATGTGCTGTCGGTCAAAACAGCAAAAATGGGGAAAACCATGCGCAAACTGGCACTGGGTCTGGCACTGTGCTCGACCGCTCTATCCTCGCCGGCCTTCGCCCGCGACAACACCGCTTACGTCGAGCTGGGGTTCGGCCCCTCGCTCGCCCAGGACTTCGATTTCCAAGATTTCTCCGATGGCGAGACGATCGATGTCACGCTGAAGGAAGACTATGGCTTCGATGGCGGAGTGGTCCTCGGCTATGACTATGGTGCCTTTCGCATGGAAGTCGAAGGCAGCTACCGCGAATATGATCACGACGAGCTGTCCGCGCTCGCCAGCGATGTTTCGGTCCAGAACCCGCTGGGCAAGTCCTCTGCTGCCAGCATCATGGGCAACGCCCTGCTCGACCTTGGCAATGACGACGGCATCCAGGCCTTCGTCGGCGGCGGCGCCGGCACGGTTTATGTCGATCAGTCGATTGGGCTCGTGGGCACCGGCGATGATGACAATCTCATCAATGGCGACGACTGGAAGTTCGCCTGGCAGGCGCTTGCCGGACTGCGCGCTCCCCTGACCGACAGCATCGACGTTGGCCTGCGCTATCGCTTCTTCAACATTCCGGAATACCGGATCGGCGGATCGTTCGCGACGCCGACCGCCGAGACAGACTGGTCCTCGCATTCGATTCTTGGCACGGTCGCGTTCAATTTCGGACGCCCCGCAGAGCCGGTCGTCGCGCCGCCGCCAACACCGGCTCCGCCGCCTCCGCCCCCGCCGGCAACACCCCCGCCGCCGCCCGCTCCGGTCTGCCAGCAGGGGCCCTACATCGTCTTCTTCAACTGGGATAAATCGGACATCACGCCCGAAGCGGCGACGATCCTCGATAACGCAGTGTCGGCCTATGCGAATTGCGGCATGGCATCGATCATACTGGCGGGTCACACCGATACCTCGGGTTCGGCACAGTACAACATCGGCCTTGCCGAACGGCGCAATGCCTCGGTCCGCGATTATCTGACGGGTCGCGGCATCCCGGGCGGCCGCATCTCGAGCGAGGCTTTCGGTGAAACGCAATTGCGCGTTCCAACCGCCGACGGCGTGCGCGAACTGCAGAACCGCCGCGTCGAGGTCACTTACGGCCCGGGTTCGGGTATGTAATCTCTCCCGCACAAGCGGAGTACCGAGAAGGGACCGGAGCGATCCGGTCCCTTTTTATGATCTACCGCTGTGCTGCTTTAGGACGACTACTACTACAGTCCCGCATTCAGACTGGGAGGACCGAAGCTATTCGTCCCCGTAAATCGCCACTTCGCGCGCGCCGTCGCTGGTCGCGCGGCCGCGGTACATTCCGGCGGTATTGAAGCTGAAGATCGCATCCCCTGCAGGCGAGACGACGATCACACCACCGTCACCGCCCAGAGCCTTCACGTCGTCCATCACCGCGTCGCTTGCCGCTTGCGCGCTTTCGCCGCCCATTTCCATGCGTGCGCAGATCGTCCGCGCCACGCCGACGCGGATGAAATATTCGCCCCATCCGGTGGCCGATACCGCGCAGGCCCGGTTGTCGGCATAGGTTCCCGCTCCGATCACCGGGGCATCGCCGATCCGGCTCCAGCGCTTCCCGGTCATCCCGCCCGTCGAGGTGCCGGCCGCAAGATTGCCTTTCGTATCGAGCGCCACCGCACCTACCGTGCCGAATTTCACATCGACATCGATCGCGGTGAGCTTTTCAGCCTTCATCCGCTCCAGCGACTGGCGCCGCGCATCGGTATCGAAGAATTCCGGCGGCACGAATTCGATGTCCTGTTCGGCGGCGAATTCTTCTGCGCCCTTGCCTGAGAGCATGACGTGCGGACTGTCGGTCATGACCTTGCGGGCAAGGAGTATGGGATGGCGAATCGTGGTCACCCCGGCCACGGCACCGGCATCCCGATCGCGGCCGTCCATGATCGAGGCATCGAGTTCGTGGCCGCCCTCCCACGTATAGACCGCACCGCGCCCGGCATTGAACCGCGGATCTTCCTCAAGCAGCAGGATCACCGCTTCGACCGCGTCGAGCGCTTCCCCGCCATCCGCCAGCACCTTTGCGCCAGCGTCGAGCGCGGCCTGGAGCGACGCGCGGTAAGCTGCGTCTTCTTCTGCGGTCATGTTTTCGCGGGCGATGGTGCCCGCTCCGCCATGAATGGCGAGCGACCATCGCGGCGCATCATCCTGCGCCGCACAAGGTAAAGCGAAACCGGCAATGGCGAGCGCCAGACCGGGGGCGAGCGTGGTCAGATATCCTCTCATGCCCAAGCGATAGCACGCGGGCTTATCCACTCAATACGAGAAAGGCCTTTGGACAAATCGTGCAGGCGTGTTAGCCCTTGTCGCTTACGGAAACCCAAAGGGGAGTGAGGTTTCATGCGTATCGGAAATTATCGGTTCGACGAACAGGTCGCGCTCAACGTGCTCGAGAAGATCGGGCTGGCGCTTATCGTCCTGCTCATCACCTGGGTGGCTGCGAAAGCCGCAAAGTGGGCATTCGCCAAGCTGGTGGACAATATTGCGTTCTTCCAGCGGCACACAGGCAGCGGGGCTTCGCTCGGTGTATCGCTCGGCAAGATCGTCAGCCTGCTGATCTGGCTGTTCGGCCTCCTGATCATCCTTCAGGTGCTCGGCCTCGGCGCAGTGGCAGGTCCGGTCGACAGCCTGCTCGAAAACGTGGTCGAATACATTCCGCGTATCGTGGCGGCCGGCCTTATCTTCTTCATCGGCATGATGGTGGCGCGTATCGTGCGCGACATTGTTCAGACCACGCTGCAGACGGTCAATTTCGACAAATGGGCCAACCGCGGCGGGGCGGACAGCCTGACCGGCAATACCGCCATCAGCGGCACGATCGCCACGATCGTCTATGCCGTGATCGTGATCTTCGTCGCCATCATGGCGCTGGACGTGCTCAATATCGAAGCCATCTCCGGACCCGCTTCGGAAATGCTGCGCCGCATCTTCGCTGCCATTCCGAATATCATCGGCGCGGCAATCCTGCTCGGCATCGGCTATCTGATCAGCAAGTTCATCGTGCAGATCCTGAAAGAGGTGCTGCCGGGCCTCGGCGTGGACCGCGCCCTGGCGGAAAGCGGCATGATGTCGGAAGGCACGCGGGCCTCCAGCATCATCGCTCGCGTCGTGCAGGTGGCAATCATCCTCTTCTTCGCCATCGCGGCAACGCGCCTGCTCGGCTTCCCCGAACTGACGCGCATCCTCGATCAGGTGCTCGAACTGGGTGGCCGCGTGATCTTCGGCGCAGTCGTCATCGCTTTCGGCTTTTTCATCGCCAACCTACTCGCCCGCCTCATCTCGGGCGACGGGGAAAACGGCACCGCCGCAACCATCGTGCGCTGGGCAACGATCATCCTGTTCGTCTTCATGGGCCTGCAGTTCACCGGCATCGGTGGCATGATCCCGGGCAACGTGCTGACGATCATCATTGCAGGCATTTCGGTGGCCGGCGCTCTGGCCTTCGGCCTCGGGGGCCGGGACTGGGCAGCCCGCAAGCTCGACCAGATGGATAGCGATCTGGGCGGCAGCACGGCGAAGCCTGCGCCCAAGCCCAAGCGCCGCAAGGCCGCCGCTCCGAAGAGCGACGATCCTCTGCCGCCGGGCGCCTGAGGCAACAAGACAAAACACCAAGGAGAGAGGGTGTCCGGGGGCGCGAGAGGAAAACTCTCGCGCCCCCTTTCCGTTGTGTTACGTGCCTTCGCGAAAGAGGAGTACACGCAATGAGCAATTTCGGTTTTTCGAGCACGGCGGATGAGGTTCTTGCCGGAGTAGATCTCTCCGGGCGGACCGCATTCATCACCGGCGGCTATTCCGGCCTCGGGCGCGAAACCGCCCGGGCCATGGCGGATCGCGGTGCACATGTGATCCTGTCTGGCCGCGATGCGACCAAGCTGGCGGCGGCAGCCGATGCCATTGCAGAAGAAACCGGCGCGAAGGTGGATACGCTGGTATGCGACCTCGCCTCGCTCGACAGCGTGCGGAAAGCTGGCGCTGAAGCGAACGAGCGCTTCGACAAGATCGACCTGCTGATCAACAATGCTGGCGTCATGGCCTGTGACGAAGCCGAAACTACCGACGGGTTCGAGATGCAGTTCGGCACCAATCACCTCGGCCACTTCCTTCTAACCAACCTGCTGATGCCGCTGGTTGAGCGTGGCGAGCGCCGGCGGATCGTCAATCTTTCCAGCCGCGGTCATCACATCGCCCCGGTCGATTTCGACGATCCGAATTTCGAGAACCGCGGTTATGACAAATGGGTCAGCTACGGGCAGTCGAAGACCGCCAATGTGCTCTTCGCCGTCGGCCTCGAGCGAAGGCTCGCCAAGAAAGGCATCCACGCCTTCGCGCTGCATCCGGGCGGCATCAACACCAATCTCGGTCGCCATATGAGCGAAGAGGAGATGGCCAGTCTCATGGAAAGAATCCGCAAATCCGCCGAGGAACGTGGCGAAGAGCCCGAGCCTTTCAAGACCATCCCGCAAGGCGCTGCGACGACCTGCTGGGTCGCCACCACCCCCGCACTTGAAGGGCGCGGCGGCCTTTATTGCGAAGATTGCCATATTGCCGAACAGGACGATCAAGACACAGGCGGCGGTGTGCGCAGCTACGCTATCGATCCGGACAAGGCCGAACGCCTGTGGGAGCTGAGCGAAAAGATGGTCGGCCAGACATTCGCCTATTAAACAGCGCTAGCCGCGCGCGCTGGTCCGGCCGCATCGACCGTTCATCGTGTGGCTGCTTGCCAATGCAAATCGGCAGGCGCAGACCATGCCCGTATTAAAGTATCTAGATTATACCGAGGGGGATTAAGCCCATGAAGACCTTTGCCGCAGCCATCGCGCTCGCCACCGCGACCATCGTTCCCGCTGGCACAGCAATGGCCCAGGACGCCGCGGGTCAGGCGACCAGCGCCGACTGGATCGAAACCAGCAATGCCTACACGCAGAAGCTGATCGATTTCGAAGCCCAGTTCTATCCCGAAAGCGCAAGCTCGTCCGGCTACGAACAATATGATGGCCTGACCTTCGACTATTCGCCCGACAGCACCGAACGCTACATTGCCGGTGCAAAAGCCCTGCGCGCCGAATTTGCTGCCGCGATGGCAAGTGAGAGCAACACTTTCGTCAAGCAGGACCTGACCATCCTGATCGACAGTCTCGACCGCTCGATCCTCTCGTCTGAGTTGAACGAAAGCATGATGCTCGAATGGTCTGAGTTGCCGCAGAGCATCTTCTATTCGATCGGTTCGATGCTGTCCGACCAGACCGCCGAGAACCGCCGCGCATCGGCTGTGCAATTGCTCAATCGCTATACCGGGGTTGCCGATGGATACGAGCCTTATACCGAACTCGCCAAGGCCCGTTTCGAAGCGAGCCGCGGCGATGGCAAGATCGGCCCCTACCGGGTCGAGGTCGAGGAATCGATCGGCAAGATCCCGACGTTTGCCGCGGGCATCCGCGAACTGTTCGACAAATACGATATCGACGGAGCCGAAGAAGCGCTCGATGCGATGGACCAGCAGTTCGCCGACTATGGCGAATGGACCCGCGATGTCGTTCTTCCCGCAGCTCGCGATGAGGCCCGCCTCCCCGAGGAACTCTATGCGCTTAACTTGCGCAATGTCGGTATCGACATGGACCCGCGCGAAGCGATGAGCCAGGCCCGCCGGGGCTTCTATGAAATCCGCGCCCAGATGGAAGCGCTGGCCCCGCAGATCGCAGAGAAGAACGGCTGGCCGGAAACCGATATGGCTTCTGTCATGACCCGGCTGAAGCAGCAGACGATCCCCAACGACGAGATCGAGGAATTCTATCGCGGCGTGAACCGCGAGCTGGAGGCAAAGGTTCGCGACAACGACATCGTTTCGCTGCCCGACACCGAATTGCAGATGCGGGTGGCATCGGTCGCTGAAAGCGCGGCCCAGCCCGCCCCGCACATGCGCCCCCCGCGCCTGATCGGCAACACCGGCGAACAGGGCACCTTCGTGCTGACAGTCGGCAACCCGACTGCGAGTGCGGAAGACGCCTATGACGATTTTAACTTCCCCGCCGCCAGCTGGACGCTGAGCGCCCACGAAGCGCGCCCCGGCCACGAAATGCAGTTCGCCGCTCTGGTGGAAAACGGCGTTTCGCTCGCCCGCATGCTCTACGCCTTTAACAGTGTGAATGTGGAAGGTTGGGCGCTGTACGCCGAAGCCGAGATGCTGCCGCATGAACCGATCGAAGGGCAGTTCATCGCCCAGCAGTTCCGGCTACTACGCGCCGCCCGCGCCTTCCTCGATCCGGCGCTGAACCTCGGCCTGATGACGCGTGAGGAAGCAGAGCATGTTCTACGCGATGAAGCGCTGTTCTCGCCCGGTATGACCAAGCAGGAACTCGACCGCTACCAGTTCCGCATGCCCGGTCAGGCCGGTTCCTATTACTACGGCTATCGCAAGTTGATCGATCTGCGGGTAGAAACCGAACTGGCGCTGGGTGAAGACTTCAACGAGAAGGCGTTCAACGATTTCCTGCTGAGCCAAGGTATCATCCCGCTGGAGTTGATCGCGAAGGCCGTGCGAGAGGAGTTCATCCCCTCGCAGCGCAATGGCGGTTAGCGGTCAGAGCCATCTGAGGCGTCGGAAGACCACAATCAGCGCGATAAAAAGAAAAGCGCAGAGCGCGGCGACGCCCCAGAAGGCATCGGGATCGTCCATCCCGGGCATACCGCCCACATTGATTCCGAGCAGGCCGGTCAGAAAACTGAGCGGCAGGAAGATGCCCGCCACGATGGTGAGCATGTATGTCGCATGCTCGCTGCTGGCGAGACTGCGGGCTCGCAATTCGTCCTGCAGAACAAGTGCGCTTTCCTTGCTGATGTCTATGTCGTCGAGATAGCGACTCAGTCGGGCGATGCTCTCGGCGATCTCGCGCCGGTCGTGGTCTTCGAACCAGGCCGGCGCATCGCGGCTGATCTGCTCCAGTGCTTCATGCTGCGGGCCCATGTGGCGTTTCAGCGCCAGGCAGTTGCGGCGGATGGTGGAAATCTGCGTCAGCATCGCCTCGGCGTGCTCCTCGGGATCGTCGTGCTCCAACTCGTCGAGCACGTCGTTCATATCGACGATCGACTGGCTCATGCGCGCAATCATGTACTCGGCCAGCAGAGTGATCGTGGCCCCGGCATCGACCGGTCCGATCCCGCGGTCGATCTGGGCAAGCACTTCACGCGGCGTCTGGAGGGGATGACGACGCAGCGTGACCAGCCGGTGGCCATCCGACCAGAACTGCATCGAAATCATGTCCTCCGGTTCGGCTCCCGGGTTGAAATTGATGCCACGTAGCGTTCCAACCAGCGTATTGCCTTCGCGGAAAGCACGCGGGCGCGTCTGATCGCTGGTCAGCAATTCGGCAGTCGGTTCGGGAATGGCCAGATCCTGCTCCAGCCATTGCTGAACCCCATCGCGCGTCCGGCAGATATGCAGCCACAGCACCTCGCCCTCTCTCGCAGGTTTCCAGTCGACCGCTTCTTCCCAAGCGATCGGCCGGCCGCCGCCTTGGCCATCAAGTACACGCCCGAACAGCATGGGGGTGTCGGTATCGGTGGCATCGGTCGCTTGGGTCATGCAAACGGTGATGCAACAAGGCGTCCAGCTTTGCCAGCGGCTTTGAAGTAAGTTGCTCGACGAAACGTGCTTGCCCTGCCTCTGACCTTCCCCTAACGCGCCGCCCCCGCGTCGAACGGTTAAATAATCCGGCACGACGCTTCTGAAGTCATGTTGGATATCTCGATGAACAATTCGATTAAATTCGCCACATCCGCGCTCGCTCTCGGCGTCGGACTTGCCCTTTCCGCCCCCGCATATGCAGGCGGTTTCTACATTCAGGAACAGTCGACCAAGGAGGCTGGCCGCGCCTATTCGGGCGATGCAGCAGCTGCCGACAGCGCGGCAACCGTGTTCTTCAACCCCGCCGGCATGACGGAACTTGAGGGCATCACGATCGAAGCGAACGCGCAAGCGCTGTTCGTCGATGCGCGCCAGTCGAACACCGGCACGACTCGCACCGTGCCCGGCGTTCCGGTCGCCATCCCGGTTACCGGCAGCGATGGCGGCAACCCTTTCGCGCAGCCGCTGGTTATCCCGTCTTTCTACGCCACTGCACAGGTCACCGACCGTCTCTGGCTGGGTCTTGGCGTGAACAGCCCGTTCGGCGTGGTCGTCGATTATGACGAAGATTTCTTCGGCCGTTACGATTCGCTGAAGTCCGATGTTTTCACCGTGAACGTGCAGCCGAGCGCAGCATACAAGCTCTCTGAGAACATCTCGATCGGCGCTGGTGTCGACGTGCAATATGTCGATGTCGAACTCGCCAATGCTGTGCCCAACCTCAATCCGGCGGATGCCGATGCAGCGCTCAACATTCAGGGCGACGATATCACCGTGGGCTGGAACGCCGGTATCACTGCGACCTTCGATCCCGTTCGCATTGGCGCGCATTACCGTTCGTCCATCGATCACACGCTCGAAGGCGATTTCGACCTTTCCGGCCTGACAGGTCCGCTCGCAGGCAATAACGTCGTCACCTCTGCGACTGCACCACTGTCGACCCCGGATATCGCCACGGTCAGCGTCATGTTCGGCACCGACACCCCGTATCGCGTTTATGGAACGTGGCGCTGGTACAACTGGAGCAACTTCAACGAAATCCGCGTGCAGCCCGAAGGTGCGCCCACTCAGGTGAGCGAACAGAACTACCGCGACACCTATTCGATGGCCATCGGTGCCGAATATGACTTCTCCGAGCGCTTTACCCTGCGCGCCGGTACCATGTTCGACGAATCGCCGATCACCGACGAATTCCGCACAACGCGCGTTCCCGATGGCGACCGCACCTGGCTGTCCGTCGGCGGAACTTACGATCTGAACGACACGATCTCTGCCAGCCTCGCCTATGCGCATGTCTTCGTGAAGAGCGAGCCGCTCGATCGCACCGACGGCTTCTTCCAGGGCACGCCCGCAGCCGTGGATGCCACGATCCGGTCCGACAGCCGCGGCAATGCCGATGTGCTGGCATTCTCGCTGGCCGCCAACTTCTGATAGCCAACTCTAGTGAAGGGGCGTCATTGCCCCTTCACATTCCCCGCTCTATATCGGGGCCATGTCTTCCATTCGACCTTGGCGCACGATCGAGCGCCGCCAGTCCCGCCAGATCATGGTCGGCAGCGTGCCTGTCGGCGGCGATGCCCCCATCAGCGTCCAGACCATGACCAATACGCCGACCGAAGATGTCGGCGCGACGATCGACCAGATCCGCCGCTGCGAAGATGTCGGCGCAGATATCATCCGCGTCTCCTGCCCTACCGAAGAATCGACCGCTCGTTTTGACGAAATTACGCGCGCGGCCAGTGTCCCGATCGTTGCGGACATCCATTTCCACTACAAGCGTGCGCTCGAAGCGGCTGACAAGGGTGCCGCCTGCCTGCGCATCAATCCGGGTAATATCGGTGACAGCAAGCGCGTGGCCGAAGTGGTGCGCGCCGCAAAGGCAAATGGCTGCGCGATCCGCATCGGCGTGAATGCTGGCAGTCTGGAAAAGGACCTGCTGGAAAAATACGGCGAGCCGTGTCCCGAAGCGCTAATCGAAAGCGCTCTCGATCACATCAAGCTGCTACAGGATCATGATTTCCACCAGTACAAGGTGGCGGTAAAAGCCAGTGATGTGTTCCTTGCGGTCGCTGCCTATCACGGGCTGGCAGAGGCCGTGGATTGCCCTCTGCACCTCGGCATTACCGAGGCTGGCGGACTGATCGGCGGGACGGTCAAATCCAGCATCGGCATTGGCAGCCTGCTATGGGCCGGCATCGGCGACACGATCCGCGTCTCGCTTTCGGCCGAGCCTGAGCAGGAAGTGAAGGTCGGCTTCGAAATGCTCAAGGCGCTGGGCCTGCGGACGCGCGGCGTGCGCGTGGTGTCCTGCCCAAGTTGTTCGCGCCAGGGTTTCGACGTAATACGCACCGTGGAAACGCTGGAAAAGCGGCTCGAACACATCAAGACGCCGATGAGCCTTTCGGTGCTCGGCTGCGTCGTCAACGGCCCGGGCGAAGCACGCGAGACCGATATCGGCCTGACCGGTGGCGGTTCGGGCAAGCACATGGTCTATCTGTCGGGCGTGAAGAACCACCATATCGAGAGCGACGATATGCTCGATCACATCGTGAAGCTGGTGGAAGAGAAAGCAGCAGCAATCGAGGCAGGCGAGGCCGTGGCGTTCGATCCGCATGCCCCCAAACAGGCTGAACCGGCGGAATAGGCGGAACGCCTCGCCCGGTCTTCCGTAAATTGGTGACAGCCATGCGGAGCGCCTTACGATGATCGATGCCGAACACCTTGCCCGTTTACCGGCTCGATCCGAAAAAGGCCTGCTCCACGCCTTCATCGAATGCCCCAAGGGCAATACGCACAAGATCGATCTCGACAAGAAGCTGGGAATTTTCCGCTGGGCCCTCGAATTGCCGGAAGGACTTACTTTCCCGGCCAATTTCGGTTTCATTCCGGCAACGATGGCTCCTGACGGCGATGCGCTGGATGTCTTGGTGCTGACCGGCGGGCCACTGCCGTCCGGCACGTTGGTCGACATCCGCCCGGTCGCGATCCTGCGCATGGAGCAGGAAGAGGACGGCGAAATGGTACGCAACGACCGCCTTGTCGGCGTGCCTCCGCTGTCCCAGACATTCGGCGAGATCGAGCGGCTCGACCAATTGCGCCCTACCATGCTGTGGGAACTGGGCGTGTTCTTCGAAGTCTACAACCGTCTGATCGATCGCAAGGTCGAAATACTCGAGCCGGGCGATGAAAAAGACGCTGTCGAGCTGGCCGAAAAAGCAATCGCGGCCAAGCAGGACAGGAACGGTTAGGTACACCTTGCTCCACGTCGTCCATCACGTCGATTACATGGCTCCCGCACCCACGCGCGGGACGTTCCGCTTCGACAAGTATATGGCTGTCATGGCGGCCCTGCGCGAGAGCGGCTATCCGATCACCGAACACGCCCCGCCCGCAATGCCGCGCCGCTGGCTTGAGGCGGTGCACTGCCCGGATTACGTCGATCAGGTATTCACCTCCACTGTCCCCCGCGAGAAGGAACGGCGGATCGGCTTTCCCGTAACTGCGCATATCGCGCAGCGTGTAGCCCATACCAATGGCGGAACTTGGCTGGCAGCACAGCTGGCGCGTCGGCATGGCTATGCTGGCAATAGCGCAGCGGGCAGCCATCACGCGCTTTACGATACCGGCGCGGGCTACTGCGTCTTCAATGACCTTGCCGTCGTGTCCAACCGTCTCATCGCGGAAGGGGATGTTAGCCGTGTTCTGATTATTGATCTCGATGTTCACCAAGGCGATGGCACCGCCAGTCTTACGGCAGGGCGCGATGACATCTTCACGCTCTCGCTCCATGCCGAGAAGAACTTCCCCGTCCGAAAGGCGCGATCGAGCCTAGACGTGCCGTTGCCGGACGGCATGGATGACGATGGCTATCTCGAGGCGCTCGATCGACACCTGCCCCGGACAATTGAGCAATTCGAACCCGACTTTGTGCTCTATCAGGCCGGTGTTGATGTGCATGGCGATGACAAACTCGGCCGCTTGGCGCTGACCAACGAGGGTTTGGTTCGCCGCGACAGTTATGTGATCCGCGCCGTGCGCACGGGCGGCTTGGCCATCGCCAGTTCCCTCGGAGGCGGATACGGCCCCGATCCGCGCGAAGTCGGCGAACGACACGCCAGATCGATGATCGCCTGTGACAAGGCGAATAACGAATTCGCTCGTTCAGCTTCCGATAGCCTGCGCGATGTTATAGGATGACACCATGAACCGCCGCGATCTTCTAAAGAGCTCGCTTGCCGCCGGTGCAGCGATTACGCTGCCGGGCCGGGTGAGCGCGCAGGTAAATCCCACCGCCAGCCGTGATGCGCAGCTGTTCGCCATCGCGCGTGAGCAACTGGCGCGGGTGGGTGATGTGCTCTGGAAAAAGGACATTGTCGGCATCGCCGACTTCGGCCTGCATTCCTCGCAAAGGCGCTTCCATTTCGTCGATCTGCAAAATCAGCGCGTGCAGAGCTTCCACGTCAGCCACGGCACAGGCTCCGACAGCCAGCATGATGGGTGGCTCAAGCGCTATTCGAATATTGAGGGCAGCGAGGCGACCAGCCGAGGCGCCTATATGACGCGCAGCTGGTACACCGGACGGTATGGCACCTCGATCAGGCTCGACGGGCTCGATCCAACCAATGACAAGGCGCTGCCTCGCGCCATCGTGATGCATCAGGCAGAATATGCCCGTCCGGAGCATGTTGATCGCTGGGGCCGCCTGGGACGATCAAACGGCTGTTTCGCGCTCGGTCCCGACCAGTTCGACTATGTGCTGCTGAAATTGAGCGGCGGTCGCCTGCTCTATGCCGAAAGCCTTGGGCTGACCGAAGACGGTAGCCGGGTGCCACCGCCGGTCACGCAGACCGAATTGCTACGCAGCGACAACGGCGATACTTTCGAAAGGACGAACCCCGGCGTTTTCTAACGCCGGGGCGCACTACTTTTCTTAGCTGATCTGCATGTCGTCGACGATTTCGACGGCTTCTTCACTCGTCTCCCGCGCGCGATCCGATACCCGCGGCGCATCGAGCGCGGCGAGCACGGGCGCATCGCGATCGTAGATGTCGCTGAACGTCTTCATCTGGCCGTTCACGTCGCTCGCCATGGTGAAATAGGTGATGTAGACCGGCCACTGCTTCTTCATCTCGTAGCGCGTGTATTCGCCGCTAGTCGTGATTTCCGAAACTTCCTGCTGGATCGCCGGGATATCTTCACGGCTGCTGGCATTGCCGAGCATCGACATGGTCATCGCCAGTTCACGCGCACCCTGCACGCGGATGCACCCGTGGCTCAACGCACGGTTGTCATTCGCGAACAAGTGGCGGCTAGGCGTATCGTGAAGGAAGATCGCGTGTTCGTTAGGCATGTCGAGCTTCATCAGGCCGAGTGAATTCTGCGGGCCTGGCTGCTGCACCACTGTAACCCAGCCATTTTCGCCCTTGGTTGCCTTGTAGCCAGCGGTCCGGGCCCAGCCGGGATTGTTGAGCACCTTAGCGCCCAGACCTTCGCCCTTCACGATCGACTGAGGCACGGTCCACGTCGGGTTGTAGATAACCGCTTCGACCATTTCGGCAAGTTGCGGTGTCGCGGTACGACCGGGCTTCCCGACGACGGTACGGTAGCTTTTGATGATCTTACCATTCACCGTGAGGCGCAGCATGTATTCGGGCACATTGGTAACGAGATACTGCTTACCAAGATCCTGCGGCAACCAGCGCCACCGATCCATATTTGCCCGGATCAGCTTGATCCGCTTGGCATCTTTTGCCGTGGCAAGTTCCTCCCTCAAAGCCGCATAGTCTGGATGAACCGGATTGAGCGAGGTCAGCGTGCCGGAAATATCGCCGCTGGCCAGCGCATCTTCGAGCAGCTTCCAAGTCGGCAGACGGTCCGCATCAGGATCGACGACGAACCACTGACGACGCGATTCCATTGGCGTGCGGCCATCGCGTAGATCTTCGACCAGCCAGACGAAGGTTTCACTGGCTAGCTTGTTTAGCGCCTCACCCTCGCCCGCAGCGATCGCGGTCTTGAGCGCGTCGGCACGATAATCCGTTGGGTTCAGCCCCTCAGCGACCAATGTAGGGATGAATGCGAGCAGTTGCTCGGCCTGTGCCACGCTCCATACACCTTCCAAAGACGGTATTTCCTGCACCACCTCGCCGCTAGCCATGCGGATATCGCCGAAAGCTTCGTCCACCGTGCGTGCGTCATCGCCACTTTGTTGCGGCGCAGACTTGGCAACACTTTGGCTTTGTCCCGCAACTGGCAACAGACTTTCAGGCGCCGCCTGCTGAGCCTGTGCGGAAGTTGCAAGAAGAACGGCGGTGATCGCGATCGCGGTTCCGGAGATAAGATTAAATCGTTTCATTTGGCCCACCAATTTTGCGCTCCGCCATATATACTGCTTTACGGGCGCTATGTATCGTTAACTGTAGGATACAATCCGCGATCCCGGCTTACCCACCGCTGAACCAAGTTGCGCTTGGGACAGGGCGCACTATGCCAGCGACGATGAGCGCGAATGACGACAGCTTAAGGCCTGTTCTGGCAACCATTATCGGGATCGCGTTATTTTCGGCAATGGACGCCGTGATGAAGAGCGCCAGCCTATCGGTAGGGGCCTACAGCGCATATCTGCTGCGTTGCGCGATCGGTTTCGTGATGATTGCGCCGATCTGGTGGTGGCGGGTGAGAAAGCTTCCGACCAGATCCGTGCTCAAAGTTCATCTCATGCGGGGGATAGTGGTCGCCTTTATGGGCTGGACCTTCTTTGCCGCGCTGGTTCGCCTACCCCTTGCCGAAGCAATTGCGATCAGCTTCATCGCCCCTCTAATAACGCTGTATCTTGCCGCGATCATTCTGGGAGAGCGGATCGAGCGTCGCGCCATCATGGGGGCCTTGCTGGGACTTGGCGGAGTGATTGTCATTGTTGGCGGCCGTATCGGACGCGAGAAGATGAGCGAGGATTCCCTCGTCGGGCTGCTGCTCGTCGGTATTTCGGCGTTGCTATTCGCCTGGAATCTGATCCTCCAACGGCAACAGGCTTTAATATCTTCACCTGAAGAAGCGGGGACCTTTCAGAACGGGGTTGCCGCCCTTACGCTGCTTGCAGGTGCCCCGTTTTTGTTTGTAATGCCGAGGGGCGAAGTTTGGGGAGAGCTTGTCGCTGGCGCTATCCTGGCGGTAGCCGCTCTGCTATTTCTCACGTGGGCCTACGCCCGGTCAGAAACGCAGCGCTTGGTGCCAATAGAATATACCGGCTTTCTGTGGGCCTCTCTATTCGGTTGGCTCTATTTTGGCGAACATGTTCGCGGCTCTACGATTATCGGTGCCGCATTCATAATGGCGGGGTGCTGGATAGCTGCCCGGCGCAAACGACCGGAGCAAAGCGCCCTATAAGACTGGATCAACGCTGCTGCGTGACCTCGACTTGATCAGCCTGTGCATTATCGCTGGCAAAAGTTGCGGCGACAGTGAACATTCCGGCAACGCCTACTGCAGCCGTCACTACAGCAAGACGAATGGTCTGGCGCGATTTCGCATTCGTAGGGTTAGCGGTCTTCATATTCTAAACTCCTCATTGGGCGGCGCTTTTCGCTCTTTTCTATTGCGGTGCGCATCGGCCCATCATTTGCCCTATCAATGGGTTGAGCGCAGTTAGGGTTCCCCATCGACCCGTTCGCAATGCCGGCCACCCTTGATTTTTTGCCCGCCACAGCGCACAGGCGCGGCACATTCTGCCGCCTTGCCCATTGGTGGTGAGACAGCTTCAGAAAGAAAGGAATTTGCCCGCATGACCCAGGTCGGCCAGGACACACTCGGAACGCGCTCAACCCTCACCGTGAACGGTAAGGAATACGCCTATTACTCCTTCGCCAAGGCAGCGGAGAAAATCGGCGACGTGTCGAAGCTACCGTTCAGCCTGAAGGTCCTGCTGGAAAACATGCTCCGCTTCGAAGACGACGGCTTCACCGTCAGCACGGACGATGCGCAGGCCATCGCCGACTGGCAGAAGAACCCGGTCACTGGCAAGGAAATCCAGTATCGCCCGGCACGCGTGCTGCTGCAGGACTTCACCGGCGTTCCCTGCGTGGTCGACCTTGCTGCCATGCGCGATGCCATCGGCAAGCTCGGCGGCGACACCTCCAAGATCAACCCGCAGGTTCCCGTGAACCTCGTAATCGACCACTCGGTCATGGTGGACGAATTCGGCCACCCCAAGGCCTTCGAAAAGAACGTCGAACTCGAATACGCCCGCAATGCGGAGCGTTACGACTTCCTCAAATGGGGCTCGAAGAGCTTCGAGAATTTCTCCGCCGTGCCTCCGGGCACCGGCATCTGTCACCAGGTGAACCTCGAATATATCGGCAAGGGCGTATGGAACAGCGAAGCGCCTGACGGCGTCACCTTTGCCTATCCCGACACCTGCGTCGGCACCGACAGCCACACCACCATGATCAACGGCCTTGGCGTGCTGGGCTGGGGCGTCGGCGGGATCGAAGCCGAAGCCGCCATGCTCGGCCAGCCGATCTCAATGCTGATCCCCGAAGTCGTCGGCTTCAAGCTGACCGGCGCGATGGCCGAAGGCGTGACCGCAACCGATCTGGTGCTGACCTGCGTGCAGATGCTGCGCGAAGTCGGCGTGGTCGGCCGCTTCGTCGAATTCTACGGCGAAGGCGTCGCCAATCTCACTCTCGCCGACCGCGCGACGATCGCCAACATGGCGCCCGAATATGGCGCGACCTGCGGCTTCTTCGGCATCGACGACAAGACGCTGGAATACATGCGCCTTACCGGCCGTGACGAGGAAACCATCGCATTGGTCGAAGCCTATTCGAAAGAACAGGGCATGTGGTTCACGCCGGAGAACGAGCCGGTCTTCACCAAGACGCTCGACCTCGACCTGTCGAAGGTCGTGCCGAGCCTTGCTGGCCCCAAGCGTCCGCAGGACCGCGTCGCGCTGCCGCAGGTGGACGAGCTGTTCAACACCGACCTCAAGTCGATCTACGGCAAGGACCAACCCCTGCGGGTTGAAGTCGAGGACACGCACCACGATGTGGGCGACGGTGACGTTGTCATCGCGGCAATCACCAGCTGCACCAACACCTCCAATCCGGATGTGCTGATTGCAGCCGGCCTCGTCGCCAAGAAAGCGCATGAGAAGGGCCTGAAGCCCAAGCCTTGGGTGAAGACCAGCCTTGCACCAGGCTCACAGGTGGTCACCGACTACCTCGTGAAGTCGGGTTTGCAGGACGATCTGAACGCGATGGGCTTCGATCTCGTCGGCTATGGCTGCACCACCTGCATCGGCAACTCGGGCCCGCTCGCACCGCCGATCAGCAAAGCGATAAATGGCAACGACATCGTCGCGGCCTCCGTCCTGTCGGGCAACCGCAACTTCGAAGGCCGCGTTTCGCCCGATGTGCGCGCCAACTTCCTCGCCTCGCCGCCGCTGGTGGTCGCCTATTCGATCCTCGGCACGGTGACGAAGGACATCACCGACACGCCGCTGGGTCAGGACCAGCAGGGCAATGACGTGATGCTGGCCGACGTGTGGCCGACCAATCAGGAGATCGCCGAGCACCGTGCTGCCAATATCGACCGGCAGATGTTCGAAAGCCGCTATGCCGACGTCTACAAGGGCGACGAGCACTGGCAGGCGATCAAGGTCGAAGCCAGCGACACCTATCGCTGGAACCCGACGAGCACCTATGTCGCCAGCCCGCCTTTCTTCGAAGGCATGGACATGGAACCGGCCCCCGTCACCGACATCACCGATGCAAAGCCTTTGGCGATCCTCGGCGATTCGACCACGACCGACCACATCTCGCCCGCAGGTTCGATCAAGGAAGACAGCCCGGCCGGCGAATATCTGAAGAACCACCAGGTTTCGAAGGCGGACTTCAATTCCTACGGTTCGCGCCGCGGCAACCACGAAGTCATGATGCGCGGCACCTTCGCCAACATCCGCATCAAGAACGAGATGGTCCCCGGCGTCGAAGGCGGCATCACCACCTACAAGGGTGAGCAGATGCCGATCTACGATGCGGCGATGAAGCACAAGGAAGACGGCACTCCGCTGGTGGTCATTGCCGGCAAGGAATACGGCACCGGCTCCAGCCGCGACTGGGCGGCCAAGGGCACAATCCTGCTGGGTGTGCGTGCCGTGATCGTCGAAAGCTACGAGCGTATTCACCGTTCTAACCTCATCGGCATGGGCGTGCTCCCGCTGCAGTTCAAGGAAGGCGATACCCGCCAGAGCCTTGGCCTGGGCGCGGACGACACCTTTACCATCAAGGGCCTCGGCAACCTCAGCCCGGCTCAGGACGTCGAAGTCGAAGTGACGCATGGCGATGGCACCAAGGCCACCTTCACCGCGCTGTGCCGCATCGATACCGCCAACGAGATGGAGTACTACCGCAACGGCGGCATCCTCCATTACGTGCTGCGCAAGCTCGCCGCAGCCTGAGGTTCGGCAAGACCAGTTCGAAGAGGGCGGTTCCGCGAGGAGCCGTCCTTTTTCGTTGGTGCCTACTTGTCGAACATGTCGCCCTGAGGCCGGTCGGGCAGGCCCGGAGGCGCAATGCCCAGATGCTCCCACCCGCCATCGTTGAGCATGCGGCCCCGCGCTGTGCGGGCGATCAGGCCTAGCTGGATGAGGTAGGGTTCGATCACTTCTTCCACCGTGTCGCGCGGCTCGGATAGCCCGGCGGCCAGCGTCTCCACGCCGACCGGTCCGCCCTTATAGGTGGTCGCGATCATGGTGAGGTAGCGGCGGTCCATCGCATCGAGGCCGAGGCTGTCCACCTCGAGCCGGGTCAGCGCCTCGTCCGCGACCTTGGTGTTCACCACCGGTTCGCCCAGTACTGATGCGAAATCGCGCACGCGGCGCATCAGGCGGCCCGCCACACGCGGGGTTCCACGCGACCGGCGGGCGATCTCGCGCGCGCCGCCTTCGTCGATCCCCATGCCCAACAGCCCCGCCCCGCGGGTAACGACCCTGAGCAATTCGTCCTCGGTGTAGAAGTTCAAGCGCACCGGAATGCCGAATCGGTCGCGCAAGGGCGTGGTCAGCAATCCCTGCCGCGTGGTTGCGCCGACCAGAGTGAAGGGCGGCAGGCCGATCCGCACGCTGCGCGCCGAGGGCCCTTCGCCGATGATGATGTCGAGCGCACGGTCCTCCATTGCGGGGTAGAGCACCTCTTCCACCACCGGATTGAGGCGGTGGATCTCGTCGATGAAGAGCACGTCATTGGGCTCGAGATTGGTGAGCAGCGCGGCCAGATCGCCCGCCTTGGCGATCACCGGCCCGCTGGTGGCGCGAAAGCCCACGCCCAGCTCGCGCGACACGATCTGCGCCAGCGTGGTCTTGCCGAGGCCGGGAGGGCCGAAGAACAGCACGTGGTCCATTGCCTCGCCCCGCCCCTTGGCAGCCTCGACGAAGACCCGCAGGTTCTCGCGCGCGGCCTTCTGGCCGACGAACTCCGCCAGGCTCTTGGGCCGCAGCGCCGCATCCGGGTCTTCCGGCTGGCGGTCGGGCGAATGGAGGGGGACGGGTTCGGTCACATCGCCCCCCTATCGTCATCCTGAGCGTGTTTCAGCATCCATTGCAGGGCAATCACCGGACTATGCGTATCAACAGCGCCCCGCAGCGAGTTCAGGATGACGATGTTTACGGGCGCGGCCATCAGAACGGGTTCACCGTATAGCCTGCCTGCTGAAGCTGCGCGTGGGCGGTCATGGCGGAGAGGTCCATCTCGGCGCCCTCGATCAGCTGGTCGGCGGTGATGCCTTGCGCCGCCGCGCTCTGGCCGCAGACGATGAAGCGCACGCCGTGACCGAGCATCTCGCGCACCATGGCCGCGCTGCCGTTGGCATCCTCGCGGTCATGAGCGGCCCAGCCTTCTGCCGAGAGCAGGTCGAACACCGCCGGCCCGTGCACCACTACCGCAACGCGGATGTTGTCTGGCGCCACGCCATTGGCGACATGCATGTTGATGAACCGCGCCGCGCTTTCCATGCCGCGGTTGCGCGCGCCCTCGTCGGCGGCTTTTGCGACATCGAAGGCGACGCTGAACTGCGTGTCCGGGGCAAAGGCGTCCACCCCTTCCACCGCGACATGCGGACCGAAGCTGTCGAATACCGGGCCAAGCTGCCAGTCCACATCCTGCGCCGCGACGGGCGCAGCGAGGAGAAGCAGGGGCACGACGGTCATGAGCCGCATTTCAGCTCTCCTTCGATGTGAGACGGGCGATGATGGCGAGTGCCGCAACCCACAGCAGCGCGAAGGCGAACTGATAGGCTGGCACGAAAACGAAGACGAGGCCTGCCTGCGCATCGACTGGTGGCAGCCACGCGGTAGAGCCGAAGATCGCCGCTCCCGCCGCGGCACAGACCGCCGCCCCGATCCCCGAGGCCAGCGGGCGCTTCCGGCGCAGACAGAGCCATGCCACCGGGGCCATTGCCCACAGGAAGAACGGAACGGCGAGCAGGTACCACTTCAGCGTATCGGGCTGGCCCATTGCGATCATCGCCGCCGCCGTGACCACGGCGTAAAGGGACAGGAGGATCAGGCGCCATTTCGCCGCCATTACCCCGCCGCCCTCTTCAACGCGACGCGGATGAGGTCGCCCTCGGCCGCGCCTTCGCCCAGTTCGCTTTGTGCCGCCGCGACCGCGCGGGCGGCCACGGCGGGTTTGAAGCCGAGGTTTTCGAGCGCGCTTACCGCATCGGCGCTCGCCCCGCCTGCGGGCATCGCCACGCCCACGCCGCCTGCCGCGCCGCCGCCGCCGGGCAATGCGCCGGCCTTGTCCTTGAGTTCGTTGACGATGCGGCTGGCCAGTTTCGGCCCCACGCCCTGCGCGCGCGCAATGGTGGCGGCATCGCCGTTGGAGCAGGCCTGCTGCACTTCGCCGATGGAAAGCGCGGAGAGGATCGCCAGCGCCACCTTGCTGCCCACGCCCTGCACCTGCGTGAGCAGGCGGAACCAGTCGCGTTCGGCCCCGTCGGCAAAGCCGAGCAGGCGCATGTCGTTCTCGGAAACCTGCAGATCGGTATAGACGGTGCAGGCTTCGCCCTTTTCGCCCAGCTGGCTGAGCGTGCGGGCCGAACAATGGACGAGATAGCCCACGCCCGACACATCGATCACCGCCCAGTCCACGCCGGTTTCATCTAGCAGGCCTTTGAGCTTCGCAATCATGGTGTTTCTCTCTGCGCTACCGCTACGCTGCTTGAGCGCGGGGCTTCTCTCTGCGCCATCGCTGCGTGGGCGCGTTTTGTTCCTGCCGTAGTCCGCGGCGCGGGTCCACCCTCCTGCGCCGTTTCTCCCGCGATTCGCGCGCCGGGATGGAGCAGGTGGAGCACGGTCCAGGGCAAAAAGCCGCGATCCGTCACTCTGGGGCGTGAAACTGTCACCCTTGCGCCGCGATGCGTCACCTTTTGCAGCACCCCGTCACCTTCGCGCGCCAGACTGTCACCCTGCCCCGCCGATCCGTCACTTTGCGCAAAGGCGCCTGTCACCACCGCGCTGCGCGTCCTGTCACCCTTTTCGCCCCGAACTGTCACCGCGCCCGCCCCCTTGTTCCTGTGCCGCCACCGCGCACCAATACCAATTGAGCAGGGCTGTAGGAAAGGCATGCTTGCTCGACAGGCTGATCCTGCGCGATATGACAGTGCCATGAGCTGGAACACATTCGGACGCACGCTGCGCTTCACCCCCTGGGGCGAAAGCCACGGCCCCGCCATCGGCGCGGTGGTCGACGGGTGCCCGCCGGGGATCGCGCTGGCGGAAGGCGACATCCAGCCCTTCCTCGATGCGCGCAAGCCGGGGCAGAACAAGTTCACCACCCAGCGGCAGGAACCCGATGCGGTGCGCATCCTGTCGGGCGTGTTCGAAGGTGTGACCACTGGCACGCCGATCAGCCTGCTGATCGAAAATACCGACCAGCGATCGAAGGATTATTCGGAGATCGCCAACACCTATCGCCCCGGCCATGCCGATTATGCCTATGACGCCAAATACGGCCTGCGCGATTATCGCGGCGGCGGGCGGTCGAGCGCGCGCGAAACCGCAATGCGCGTGGCTGCGGGCGCCGTGGCGCGCAAGGTGATCGGCGGGGTGAACATCCTTGCCTATGTCGCCGAAATCGGCGGCGACCGGATCGACCCGGCCAATTTCGATGCCGGGGAAATAGCCAACAACCCGTTCTGGTGCCCCGATGCACAGGCGGCCAAGCGCTGGGAAGCGCTGGTGGACGATGCCCGCAAGGCCGGATCATCGCTGGGCGCAGTGGTCGAATGCGTGGCCACGGGCGTTCCCGCCGGATGGGGCGCGCCGATCTATGCCAAGCTCGACAGCGATCTGGCGGCAGGCATGATGAGCATCAATGCGGTCAAGGGCGTGGAGATCGGCGACGGGTTCGATGCCGCGCGCCTGACCGGCGAACAGAATGCCGACGCCATGACGCCGGGCGAGAACGGGCCGCAATTCGCCGCCAATCATGCAGGCGGGATCGCGGGCGGCATTTCGACCGGCCAGCCGGTGGTCTGCCGCGTCGCCTTCAAGCCGACCAGTTCGATCCTGACGCCGGTGCCCAGCATCGACCGGCAGGGCGCCGCCACCGAGGTGCGGACCAAGGGCCGCCACGATCCATGCGTGGGCATACGCGGCACGCCGGTGGTGGAAGCGATGATGGCGCTGGTGCTGGCGGATCACAAGCTGCTGCACCGCGCCCAATGTGGATGATGGGCGGGTGAAGTGTGGGTGAAGAGCGGCTGAGCGCCACGGGCTAGCTTACGGTTTGCCAACCGCCACGTTCATCCCGCACAAAGCCTGTGCTGGTAGAGTGTACCCCATGAAAATACTCCCCGCCCTCGCCATCAGCCTTGCCGCCGCAGCCACCGCCATCGGTGCGGGACCGCCTGCGCATCAGTGGGAAATCGGGCCGATCATTCGCGGCAAGAGCTATTCGGTGAACATGCCGCTGCGCCCGCAGCCGACCGAGCGGGGGTGGAGCTTCGACTTCCCCTCGAACAGCAAGCGCGATGGCCATGTCCATTATGTGAGCTTCGATCCCGGATCGCTGGACGGCGCGCGCGAGATCAAGGTGCGGTACCGTGTCGATGCGCGGCGCGGCACCCGCTTCGTGCCGCAGGAATTCCCAGACCGGCCCGCCACCGTCTCGCTCTATTTCCAGCGCGCGGGCGACAATTGGACTGCCAAGGGCCGCTATGCGATGTATCGCTGGTATGCGCCTGCGGACAGCGTCCAGAACATTGCGCCGGGCGTGCACGAAATGACCGTGAGGCTGGACGATCCCCGCTGGGGCGCAGTGGTCGGCGGGAATGCATCGCAATATCCGCGTGAATTCGCCGCGGCGCTGGCCAATGCCGATAAGGTCGGGCTGGTCTTCGGCTCGAAAGGCGGGCGCGGGCACGGCGTCTATGCCACCGGCCCGGCGCGCTTCGAATTGCTGGATTTCCGTATCCGCTAGGCGGAAAGGTCAGACGCCCGCATCGCGCAGCACGGCGGCGCGCAGTTCGGGGATGCCCATGCCCTTTTCGGCGGAGGTCACGTGGATTTCGGGATATGCGGCAACGTGCTTCTTCGCCTCGGCTTCGACCGCCTCGACGGTCCTGGCCAGCTCGCTCGCTTTAATCTTGTCGGCCTTGGTCAGCACGATGCGATAGCCGACGGCGGCTTCGTCGAGCATCTTCATCATGTCGCGATCGACATCCTTCAGCCCGTGGCGGCTATCGACCAGCACCAGATTGCGGACCAGCACCTGCCGTCCGCGCAGATAGGTCTTCACCAGGCTTTTCCATTTCTCGACCACTTTGACCGGCGCCTTGGCAAAGCCATAGCCCGGCATGTCGACGAGGCGGAACAGCGTGGGCGCACCCACTTCGAAGAAGTTCAGTTCCTGCGTGCGCCCCGGCGTGACCGATGCGCGCGCGATCGCCTTGCGCCCGGTCAGCGCGTTGAGCAGCGAGCTCTTGCCGACGTTGGACCGGCCCGCAAAGGCGATTTCGGGCACGGTCGGTTCGGGGAGGAACTTGAGCTGCGGCGCCGAGAGGAGGAAATCCACCCGGCCCGAGAACAGCTTGTTCGCCCGCCGTTCCAGCGCGGCCTGTTCGGCCTTTTCCTGTGCGGTGGTTGCTTCTTCGGTCATCAGCCTTTCGCCTTGGCGGCAGCAGCGGCCTTCTCGGCCTTCTCCTGCTCCGCCGCGGCGCGCAGCTGCGGGTGCTTGGAGTAGAGATATTTCTGCTGGGCCAGCGTCAGCACGTTGGAGGTTACCCAGTAGAGCAGCAGGCCGGCGGCGAAAGGTGCCATCACGAACATCAGGATCCAGGGCATGATGTTGAACACCTGCGCCTGCACCGGATCGGTCTGCGGGTTGAGCCTGAAGGTCAGCCACATGGTGAAGCCGAGCAGCAGCGCCAGGATGCCGATGGCCAGGAAGCTGGGCGGCGTGAACGGCAGCAGGCCGAAGGCGTTGAGGATGGTCGCCGGATCGGGCGCGGAGAGATCCTTGATCCAAAGGAATTCGCGGTGGCGCATCTCGATCGCGAGCACGAGCACCTTGTAGAGCGCGAAGAAGATCGGGATCTGCAACAACATCGGCAGACAGCCCGACAGCGGGTTGACGCCTTCCTGCTTGAACAGCTTCTGCATTTCCTGCTGCTGTTTGACGCGGTCATCCTTGTGGCGTTCCTGCAGCGCCTTCATCTTGGGCTGGATGGCCTTCATCGACGCCATCGAGGCAAAGCCCCTCTGCGCGACGGGGAACATCAGGCCGCGCACCAGCAGGGTGAGGATCATGATCGCCACGCCGAAATTGCCGACGATGTCGAAGATATGGGTGAGCAGCCACAGGAACGGCTTTTCGAACCAGCGGAACCAGCCCCAGCTGATCGCCAGGCCGAACTGCGGAATACCTGCGTCCTGATAGGCATCGAGCACGCCGCTTTCCTTGGCCCCGGCGAACAGGCGCGAGGTGGTGGTGTAGGCGCGGCCGGCGGGCACGGTGACCGGATCGTAGATCATGTCGGCGCGGTAGACATTCCCGCCGAGCGAACGGAAGGTGGCCTCCGGCGCGGCGCCGGAGTCGGGCACCATGGCGGCGAGCCAGTAGATATCGGTGAAGCCGACCCAGTCGGTCGTGCCTTCGGGGCTGATGCGGCCCGCTTCCTCGACATCGTCGTAATCGTAATCGTAATTGGCGCTGTCGCTGAACGTGCCGATCGGGCCCGAATGGGCGATCCACATGCTCTGGCTGGCGGTATCGCTGGTCCGGCCCACCAGGCCATAGGGCTGGACCACTGCGGGCGCGCCGCTGCGGTTGGTCAAGCGCTGGTCGACCGTGATCATGTAATTGTCGTCGATCGAATAGACGAGCTGCAGTTCGATGCCGTCACCGCTCTGATGCGTCAGCGTAACCGGATTGTCCTGCGTCAGGACGCCGCCATCGGCAGTCCACAATGCATCGTCGGACACCTTCTGGCCGTTCACCAGGAAACCGAACTGCGAATATTGCTGTGCCGGGGTGCCGCGCGGCGAGAACAGGCGGACCGGGCCGCTTTCATCGTCGGTGCTGGCGTCGTAATCCTTGAGCACGATATCGTCGACCATCGCGCCCTTGAGCGCGATCGAGCCGGCCACGCGGTCCGAATCGATCCGCACGCGCTCGGGCGTGGCGAGCGCGGTTTCCAGATCGGCCTCTTCCTGCGCGATGGCGGCCGGATCGGTCAGCCCGCCGGTGCGGCTGTGCGTGACGGCGGCATGCTCTGCCGGAGTGTCGACCTTTTCCGCCGTCACCGGAACCTCGTCCGGCTGGGGGTAGAAGTGATCCATCGCCCATTGCCAGCCGATCAGCACGGCCAGCGAGAGAGTGAGCACAAGCACGAAATTGCGTGAATTTTCCAAGGTCGATCCCGTTGGCAGTTGTATTCGTCAGATGGGCAGGGTGTATTGCTACGTCAAGACAGCGACCCGGTATTGTCTACTCAGGGCACCGGATCGTGGCCGCAGCCCCCCCAGGGTTGGCAGCGCAATAGCCGCTTGAAGGCCAGCCATCCACCCCTGATTGCCCCGTATTTCTGCAGCGCCTCGATCGCATACTGGCTGCACGATGGCGAAAACCGGCAAGTGGAGGGCAAAATCCGGCTTGGCCCCAGTTGCCAGGCCCGCGCAATCCAGATCAGCGGATACTTCATGCGCGCCGCGACCGCTTGCGGCGGGGGCCCCGCCCACGGTCGCCCTTGCCCTCGGCAGCGCGCACCAGTGCAGCCTCCAGTTCCTCGGCCAGCCGGGCGAAATCGCGTTCCACCCCGCCTTCGCGCCCGATCAGCACATGATCGTGATCGGGCAGGCCGCCACCGGGCAGCGCCGCCCACAGCAATTCGCGGAACCGCCGCTTCATCCGGTTGCGCACCACGGCATTGCCGATCTTCTTGGTCACGGTGATGCCGTAGCGCGTGCCCTGCCCCTCGTTCGGGCGGGTCAGCAGCACGAAGCCGGGCTTGGCGTTCCGCAGGCCGCGATTGGCAGCGAGGAAATCGCTGCGCTTGCGGATGACGGAAAGACTCGGGTGCATGGATGGCAGATACGCGAACGGGCCCCCCGAAGGGAGCCCGCAGGTTCGCTCAGACTGGCAGGCCACGCACGCGGCGCGGCCGGTCAGTCACTTAGGCGCAGAGGTTCTTGCGACCGCGCGCACGGCGGGCACGGAGAACCTTGCGGCCGCCCGGAGTAGCCTTGCGGGCGAAGAAACCGTGGCGACGGGCGCGCACGAGGTTCGAGGGCTGGAAAGTCCGCTTCATCGGATGATCCTTCGTTAAATCAAATAAACGCCGGGCGAATCGCTCCGACAGAAAAAGGGCCGCCGCAAGGGCGACCGCTCTTGTGGTGGCGCGCTTAAGGAAAGCAGGGCCGAAGGTCAAGTGTCTTCGCTTTACCCCGCTTCGGATGCGGATAGGCTCGACAAGCCACACCTCCCTTGCCAGACACGGTGCATACAAGGGGGTATCATACACGTGGTCGCACTGGTCCGGACGGTGGCCTATCTGGGGCTGGAAGCGCGCGCTGTCGAGGTGCAATGCTCGCTCGCCCCCGGCCTGCCCAATTTCAACATCGTCGGCCTGGCCGATAAGGCGGTAGGCGAAAGCAAGGAACGCGTCCGCGCCGCGCTGTCGTCCATGGGGCTGGCCCTGCCGCCAAAACGAATCACCATCAACCTCTCACCCGCGGATCTCCCGAAAGAAGGATCGCATTACGATCTGCCCATCGCGCTGGCGGTCCTTGCCGCGATGGGCATCACCGATGCGGAGCAACTGGCGGACTGGATCGTGGTCGGCGAACTGGCGCTGGATGCACGGGTGCAGCCTTCGCCGGGCGTCCTGCTTGCCGCCATTCACGCCAGCGAGGTCGAGAAGGGCCTTATCTGTCCCGCCGCGCAAGGGTCTGAAGCGCGATGGGCCAGCAATGTCCCTGTCCTAGCCGCGCCCGATCTGGCGAGCTTATTGAACCACCTCAAGGGCACGGCCCAGCTTCCCGAACCCGAGCAGGGACTGGTGGAAGAGGCTGGCACGGCGCCCGACTTGAAGCAGGTGAAGGGGCAGGAAACCGCCAAGCGCGCGCTCGAAATCGCCGCAGCAGGTGGGCACAACCTCTTGATGATTGGCCCTCCCGGCGCAGGCAAATCGCTGCTGGCCAGCTGCCTTCCCGGCATCCTGCCGCCGCTTTCGCCGCCCGAGGCGCTGGAGGTGAGCATGGTGCAATCGGTGGCGGGCCTGCTGGAAGATGGCCGGATCAGCCGCGCCCGCCCGTTCCGCGCCCCGCACCACTCGGCCAGCATGGCGGCGCTGACCGGCGGCGGACTGAAAGTGAAGCCGGGCGAGGTCAGCCTGGCGCATCTGGGTGTGCTGTTCCTCGACGAGCTGCCCGAATTCCAGCGCGCCGTGCTCGATTCGCTGCGCCAGCCGCTGGAGACGAACACGGTCGATGTCGCGCGCGCCAATGCGCATGTGACTTTCCCCGCCAATGTCCAGCTTGTCGCCGCGATGAACCCGTGCCGCTGCGGCCATCTGGGCGATCCCGCACTGGCCTGCAGCCGCGCCCCCAAATGCGCCGCCGATTACCAGAGCAAGGTGTCGGGCCCGCTGCTCGACCGGATCGACCTGCATGTGGATGTGGATGCAGTGAGCGCCGCCGATCTGGCCCTGCCCCCGCCTGCGGAAGGCAGCGCCGAAGTCCTGGCACGCGTCACCGCCGCCCGCGCTATCCAGTCCGCCCGCGCCGAGGCAAGCGAAGCGCGCACCAATGCCGAGCTGCAGGGCGATGCGCTGGAAGAGTTTGCCGGGCCGGACGAAAAGGGCCGCGAACTGCTGATGCAGGCAGCCGCCACGATGCGACTGTCAGCGCGCGGTTATACCCGCATGCTGAGAGTGGCGCGCACGATCGCCGATCTGGCAGGCGCGGAGACAGTGGGCCGCATCCACGTGGCCGAAGCGCTCAGCTATCGCAGGCAACCGCCGCGGGCTTGAGACGCAGCATTGCCGGGCATCGTCCCGGCCGCATTATTCCCGGCGATAAGTGCGCGCGCTCGCGCAATTGTCTTCTCAGTTCTGACCTTCTGTGATCTATATCTTCCACGAATTACCTATCGGGGGACAATATGCGTAAAGCTGCCGGTGTATTGCTGAATTGCCTTGTTGGCGTCGCCCTTCTGGGTGGCTGTGCGGCGATGGATACCACCTCGGCTCCCGTCGTCGGCACGCAAAAGGCTGCACTGGCTGCGCCGGAGCATGTGATGTTGCCGGCCGATGGTCGCACGATCGACCTGTCGATCTACCGCCCGGTGACTGCTCCGCTGGGGGCGATTTTCCTGTCGCACGGGGCCGGCGGCTCGCCCGCCCGCCTCGAACTGCTGATCGACCGATTGCGGGATGCCGGCTTCGTGGTCCTCGCACCGCTTCATGGCGACTCGCTCCTGTTTCCCGAAGATCGGCGGGAAGATTTGCGCACCGCCCTGATGACAAGGATCGGCGACCTGCAGGCGGTGAGCGCCTATTCCGCCGAGGCCTTTCCCGATTTGCCTTATGGCGCGGTAGGGCACAGTTACGGCTCGCTCATCGGGCTGATCGGCGGCGGTGCCCTGCAAATGTTCGATGCGCGCGTGCCGCGGATCGAGGCCGTGGCGAGCTTCTCCTCCCCCGGCATCATCCCGGGACTGACCGAGCCGGAAGGCCGGCTGGAGACGGTGGCGGTTCCCACGCTGATGATTACCGGCACGGCGGATACGGTGGAGCCGTTCGCCCTCGACCCGCAAAGCCACGCAACCTATTTCGAGCGGCAGCCGGCGGGCGAGCGCACGCTACTCGTCATCAACGGTGCCTCGCATGATTTCGTCTATGGCGAAGAGGCCCATTATGATGAGGCGATGGATCTTCTCGTCACCTTCCTGCGCGCGGAACTGCTGGACGATGCCGCTGCGGCGACAAAGCTTGCCAGCGCGCAAACGGGCAGCGGGATAACAATCCGCCGCTGACCAGGGCAGAGCGCTGTCCGGAGGGGGGCCTCCTGTGGCCACGCCGCCCTCAACGTTGCGCGCTTCGAGGACGGATCCTCAACCTGCTGGTCATTCTCAACCCGTCCCGCATGTTGAGGCCAAGAAGCACCAGATTTGCCGCGCCCGCTACGAGTTCGATCGCCTGCACCCCATAAAATGCAGCGTCGAATTCTCCGGCAGACGCTTTCCATGCAAGGAAAAAGGCGGAGGGGACCAGAAGGAGCAAGCCGTTGGTTGCGATTACCCGCATACGCCTCAGCTTGGTTGCGGCCAGCCCTTTTGCCCGTCCTCCGGCCAGCGAAACCCCGGTTCCGCCCGTAGCGGCAAGAGCAGGTATAAGCAGCAGGAAGCCCCAGGGAATTGCGGTTTTAACGGCCACGACCGCCTCCATTGAACCGGACAATTCGCTGATCAGCGTCGAAAACCAGAAGCTTGCGATCGTCAGCAGCGCGATTGCGCCCGCTACGGGATGAACCAGCTTTTTCATGTCCACACGTCCTTGATTGCGGTAGTGTCGCCATGAAGCATATTTGACATGATGATGTCAATCTAAATGGAAGGTGTCATATGGCCGGTGGAGGTCCGCGATCGAGAGCAGAACTGTTGAATGACGTTATCCTGACGATGTTTCGGGCCAACAATGCGACACTCGCCTGGGGCGACCGGATCGTTGCGCCGCTCGGCCTGACCAGTGCGCGGTGGCAGATCCTCGGCGCGATCGTACAGGCGGATCGGGCGCAGCCCGTGGCATGGCTGGCCCGCGATCTGGGCGCGAACCGCCAGAATGTGCAGCGGATCGTCAACGACCTGGAGAAGGACGGACTGGTTTCGTTCGAGCCAAACCCGCATCACAAGCGGGCTCAGCTAATTGTCCTGACACCCAAGGGGCAGGAAACATACGATGCCGCTATCGGTCTCTATGGCCCGCGCGTGGAAGCAATGGCGCTGGACCTTACTGTCGAGGACCTTGACGCCACGCACCGTGTGCTGACAGCGTTACGAGCGAGACTAGAGACTTCGGCGGCGGACTGATGGTGTCTACGCCCCAGCCCTGTCACAAACTGGACGGGCCGGGGCGTCAGCGGATAATTCGGTGTGGCCTCAGTCTTCCTCGCCCATGTCGAGGTTGAGCTTCACCGTTTCATGTTCATGGTCGCCTTCGAACTTCGCCAGGAAATCGGCGATGGGCATCGCCTGGTTGGGCATTTCCTGCGTCGTCGGTGCTGGCGCCATCGCCACTCCGCCGTCGGCCGGCGTAGTCTTCACATGGAGATAGGGCACCCAGATCTCTCCGAAGTCGGCCTGCTGGTACCACACGTCGAGGACGTCGTAGCTCGCCCAGGTGCCGTCAGGCTCCTTCAGGCGCAATCCCTCACCAATGCGCGGCACACTCAACGACTTGATACGGAATTGCGTCTGGTGCGTTTCGTTCTGAACTTCGATTTCGATCACGTTTTTATCCGGCTCAAGCAGGCATGCGCCCCGATTCTCGACAGGGTATGGCAGCAAGGTGTTTCGATGTTTTTAACGATGACGTCACACCGTCAGAGCGCGATTTGACGTCACTTTTGCAAAGATGCGTTAACCATCGCGCTTAACTCCGGGAATCGCCCTTAGCCGCGCCCGTTGCTGTCGCAGCGGCTCCGTAAGGCGTATTTTTTACGAGATTGCGGTTGTAATCCGGCGCGCCGTCGGACCACCAGACGGGGCCTCTTTCGCCCAATTCCACCTTGGCTTCATGCACTTTGGCGCGTGCATCCTTCTCCGCAGCGGGGTCGTTCGCGCGTTTCGCCGCCGCGACATCGCGCCGCGCATCCATGAGTCGTTTGACGAGTGATTCGCGCTGTTCTTTGGGCAGCGCGGGATTGCTGGCGCGCCACAACCGTCCGCGAACGATAATGTAGCGGCCGTCGGGAGTGGTCTCGGGTGCCTCGCTCAGGCGGCGTCGCGCGCCTTGCGGAGCGCCTCGAGATCGACCACCGCACCGCGCCCCAGTCCTTCACCGGGCTCGCTAGTCGTACCATCGGCGCGCACGCCGAGATTGGACCGTTCGACAAGATGCAAATCCTGCGGCCCAAGGATCCGGCCGTCATGGCTGAGGATGGAGGTCGGGCCGATCGGCAGGCGGTCCCGTTCGTCGACCAGCACTGGATTTTCGACCACCTGTTCGCCGTATTTCTGGCCCCATTGCCGCAGCGCGATCATGGCAGGCAAGAGGTCCAGCCCCTTTTCGGTCAGCCGGTATTCGATCTTGCGGCGATCGTCGGGACACGGATCGCGCTTGAGGATGCCGTGTTCCACCAGCTTGGCGAGCCGGTTCGAGAGTATGTTGCGGGCAATGCCGAGTTCGGTGAGGAATTCCTCGAAATGATGGAGCCCGTTGAAACTGGCCCGCAGGATCATGAAGCTCCAGCGCTCGCCCATGACCTCCAGCGCCTGCGGGAGCCCGCATTCGGTCAGTTCACGCAAGGGTTCGCGGATAGTGCCCATAAAATAAGTCCTTCTCGAGAAACCTATCTACCCGAAAACGGCCTGCTGCCAAACCTTTTGAAAAGTGGGTTGCGAATCACAACTTGTTTGATTAGGGCGCCGTTTCGAGTTTCAAATCGCAACCTTATTGCCGGCGTGTCGCGACGCGCTCCAAAACCATCGGATCGAAAGGCTAATCTTTATGACCCTCTCCCTCGCCCGCCCGGGCGCCCTCACCGCCATCGCGCTTAGTGCAGCAGGCTTGTTCGGTGCCGTCAGCGCCCCGGCGATCGCGCAGGAAAGCGGCGCCTATTACCGGGTCGAGCTGGCAGAACCTGCGGCGAAGGACAGCGTCATCGCCGGCGGTGTAGCGTGGAAGTGCAAGGGAACGACCTGCGTGGCCGCAAAGGGTACTTCGCGCCCCGCGCGGATGTGCCGTGAACTCAAGCGCGGCGTCGGCCAGATCGCGACCTTCACCACCGAAGGTGAGGAACTGGATGCCGACAAGCTGACGCGCTGCAACCGCTGATACGACGTCCCGCCTCCCTCTCCATCGTGGGAGGCATCGGGCCCCGGTTTGCGGACCGGGGTCTTTTTTAGATCAGGCTGCGCTCGACAAGGTCGGCTTCCAGCTCGTCGGCACGGGTGAAGTGATGCACCTGCCATCCGCAATTTGCCGCCGATTCCACATTGGCCGCATTGTCGTCGATGAACAGCATGCGCTCGGGCGCATGGCCGAAGCGTTCGGCGGATAGCGCGAAGATCGCCGGATCGGGCTTGGCGATCCGTTCGACGCCCGACACGACGATTTCCTGAAAACGGTCGAAGATGCTGTGCCGTGGACGGAACCCGGCCCAGAACTCGGCGGCGAAATTGGTAATCGCGAACAGCGGGACGTTGCGCGCATGCAGCCGTTCGACCAGCTCGTGGCTGCCCTCGACCGGTCCCGGAATCGTTTCGTTGAAGCGGGTCGCATAGGCGCGGATTTCCGCCGTATAGTCGGGAAAGAGCGCGATCCGTTCGAGCACCATGTCGGACAGCGCACGGCCGGCATCGTGGAGGAAATGCCATTCCTCGGTCACGACTTCGCCCAGGATCTTCTCCAGCCGGGCCGGATCATTCGTCATCTTCTCGTAAAGATGGCGCATGTCCCAGTGATAGAGCACCCGCCCCACATCGAAGACAACGGCATCGACCGGCTCTCGCTTCATCCACTATCCCTCCCAAATGCGTTCGGCCCGCACTCCCATAAGGAGCCGGGCCGATCGTTAGACAATCGCGGGGCAGGCCCGCGCAGCCGAAGCTTAGCCCTGGCGGGCCTTGAAGCGACGGTTGGTCTTGTTGATTACATAGGTGCGGCCGCGACGACGGATCACGCGGCAATCGCGGTGGCGGCTCTTGAGCGACTTGAGGCTGTTGCGGATCTTCATCGGTTCTCTCTGATCAAATAAATACGCACCGGAAGTAGGGTCCGGTGCGCCGAATTCAAGCGCGCCCGATAACCACAAGGGTGATTCTGGTCAAGCACTTCCCCGAATTTCGGACAGCCTGCGTTCCCACTGCAGCGCATGTTCGATGATCTTGCTCAGATCATCATGCTGCGGCTGCCACGGCAGGGTGGCGCGAATCCGGCCGGGGTCCGAAACCAGTTCCGCCGGATCGCCAGCGCGGCGCGGCTCCATCCGCCGCTCTATAGTGGCATTGGTCACGCGGTCCACGGCATCGAGCACTTCGAGCACCGAGAAGCCCTTGCCATAGCCGCAATTCATGGTGAGCGAGCGCTCCGGCTGCTCGATCAGAGCCCCCAGCGCCAGCACATGTGCATTCGCCAGATCGCTGACGTGGATATAATCGCGCACGCCCGTTCCGTCTGGCGTGTCGTAATCGGTGCCGAAGACCGCCACGCTCTCGCGCTTGCCGGTTGCCGCCTCGCAGGCGACCTTGATGAGATGGGTCGCCCCGGCAGTCGATTGCCCGCTGCGCGCCTGCGGGTCCGCGCCCGCGACGTTGAAATAGCGCAAGGCGCAGAAGTTGAAGCCATGCGCTGCAGCGGCATCGGCCAGCATCTGTTCGGTCATCAGCTTCGACCAGCCGTAGGGATTGATCGGGCTCTTGGGCGAATCTTCCGTCACCGGCGAAGTTTCCGGCACGCCATAGGTCGCGGCCGTGGACGAGAAGATGAAATGATCCACCCCGCCTGCAACGGCCGCCTCGATCAGCGCGCGGCTCTTCACCGTATTGTTCTCGTAATAGCGGAGCGGCTGTTCGACCGATTCGGGCACCACGATAGAGCCTGCGAAATGCATTATCGCCTTCGTGCCCTGCTCGGCGAAAATGCGGGCCAACAATGCGCTATCCGCAATATCGCCGCGATAGAGCGGCACCCCCTCCGGCACGGCGAATTCGAAGCCGGTCGAAAGATTGTCGATCACCGCCACCGGCCAGCCGGCATCCTTCAGCGCCAGCACTGCATGACTGCCGATATATCCGGCGCCTCCGGTAACCAGCACCGGCACTTTGTTCGCATTATTCATGGGCGTGGGACTAGCATACGATTTGGTAAGGGCAATCGGCTAAGGGCCTCCCCTCATGCAGGCTGGAGCATAGGCGCTGCTGGGGCGTTGTCCCCCTGTATCCACCGTCTCCGCCCGCCTGAAAGGTCGTACCATGAAGAACACAGTCCTCCTGTTTACCGGTTTCGCCGCGCTTTCGCTGTCCGCCTGCGCGACCGCGCCCGGCCCGGTCGAGGTGACCCGCTTCGTGGCCCCCGAACGCGCGGCGACCCTGGGCCAGGGCACGATCTTCGTTGAAAGCGCCCCCGGACAGGATGCCGACAGCCTTGCGCTGATGCCCTATAAATCCGCCATCGCGCGCGAACTTTCCTCGCTCGGCTATTCCGAAACCGCCCGCGCCTCGGCCCGCCAGGTGGCCTCGGTCTCGGTCGATCGCTACGTGATGAGCGCCGAAGGCAGGCGCTCTCCGGTCAGTGTCGGCGTAGGCGGGCGCACCGGATCCTATGGATCGGGCGTGGGGCTCGGCCTCGGCATCAATCTGGGCGGCGGTGCGCGCGACAAGGTCGGCACCGAACTCGCAGTAACCATTCGCGATGCGGCAAGCGGCGAGGCCCTGTGGGAGGGCCGGGCCGAATTCCGCGTGGCGGACAATTCGCCCCTTGCGCAAAGCGAGGCCAACGCACAGACACTCGCCGCCGCGCTGTTCAGCGAATTTCCCGGCAATAATGGCGAGACAATTAAAGTAGAGGTTTCCGAGTGAGCGATATCCGGATCGATTCCGCATTTGACAGTGGCAATATCGACGTCCTTTCCGTGGACGGCGCAACGGCGCGGCTGGCCATTCCGCAGGACACGAACAGCGAATTCAAACAGTGGTTCCACTTCCGCGTCGCCGGCGCGAAGGGTCGCGAACTGGTGCTCAAGATCACCCAGCTATCCGACAGCGCCTATCCCGATGGCTGGCCCGATTACGACGCCTGCGTGTCGGAAGATCGCGATTACTGGGGCCGCGCCGCATCATCCTATGACAAGGATGAAGAAGGCGGCACGCTGACCATCCGCTACACCCCGGCCAGCGACATTGCCTATTTCGCGTATTTCGCGCCCTATTCGATGGAGCGGCATTTCGATCTCGTCGCCGAGGCAGCCGCTTCGGAAGGCGTGGACCACGTGCATCTTGGCACCACCCTCGACGGCCAGCCGATCGATTGCCTCGAAATGGGCGAAGGTTCGTTCAACGTGTGGCTCTATGCCCGCCAGCATCCGGGTGAAACGCAGGCCGAATGGTGGATGGAAGGCGCGCTCGAAGTGCTGACCGATCCAGCAGACAGCGTCGGCCGCCGCCTGCGCCAGAAGTGCCGCCTGCACATCGTCCCGAACTGCAATCCCGATGGATCGAGGCGCGGCAATCTGCGCGTCAATGCAGCGGGCGCCAACCTCAACCGCGAATGGGAAAACCCCAGCGCAGAGCGCAGCCCCGAAGTGCTCGCCATCCGCAACCATATGGACAAGACCGGCGTTGACTTCGCGATGGACGTCCATGGAGACGAGGCGATTCCTGTAAGCTTCCTTGCCGGTTTCGAAGGCATCCCTTCCTGGACCGACGAGCAGGGCGAACGGTATTACAGCTACGAACGCATCCTCGACCGGCGGACGACCGACTTCCAGACCGAACTGGGTTACGTGAAGTCTGCCCCGGGCAAGGCCAATCTGTCCATGAGCACCAATCAGGTGGCCGAACGTTTCGGCGCGACTTCGATGACACTGGAAATGCCTTACAAGGACAATAAGGCCGATCCCGAGCCCGAACAGGGATGGAGCCCCGAACGGTGCAAGATGCTGGCGCGCGACTGCCTCGCCTCGCTAGTCGAATTCCTGGAGAACGAGGGCGTCTGACGCGCCTTAGCGCACGATGGGGCTTATCAGCCTGATCGTGCGCGCGTCACTGTCCATTTCCACTTCACCGCCGTGGGGCAGGCTCAACTGTCCCCGGTGGTGGCCGATATTGGCGCCCGTGAATGCGGGAATGCCCAGCGGTTTCAGATGCTGGTCGAGCACGGTGTCCAGTGTGAGGCCGGCATAGCCCGGATCATCGGACGCGCAGCTGCGGCAGCTGCCGAAGATAACGCCGGACAATTTCTTGAGCACGCCTGCGAGTTCCAGCTGCTGGAGCATCCGGTCGATGCGGTATTCCGCTTCGTTCACATCCTCCAGAAACAGGATCGCGCCATCGAAATCGGGCACCCACGGGGTCCCCATCAGCGTGGACAGCACGGTCAGATTGCCGCCCAGCAATTTCCCCTTCGCCCGCCCCGGAGTGATGGTGCGCGCCGATGACCCGCGCTCCCCCATATCCAGCACCGGCGTATCACCGGTAAAGGCAAGACGCCACAGGCTTTCCCAGCTGGCTGCGGGCCACGAATTGCTCGCATTGGGCGCGTGGATCGTGGGGAAACCGGCGCGCGCGGCAATCGCGAGATGAAGCGAGGTGATGTCGCTATAGCCGATGACGAGCTTCGGATTGCGGCGGATCATCTCCCAGTCGAGCAATTCCAGCAGGCGCGCCCCGCCCCACCCGCCGCGAAGTGCGAAGATGGCGGCGACGTCCTCGTCTGCGAACATGGCATTGAGATCGGCGGCGCGCTGCGCATCGGTTCCGGCGAGATAGCCGTCGGTGCGCGCCACATTGGCACCCAATTTGGGAACGAGGCCCATGCCGCGGATCGTGTGCTGGCTCGCCGCAATCGCACCCTGCGAGACCGCGCTGGCCGGAGCGACGAGACCCACCGTATCCCCAAGCGAGATCCGTCGAGCCAGCTTCCCGCCCCGTGCAGCCGCAGACAGAGGGAATGCAAGAGCTAGCGGCGCACCTGCCAATGTCCCAAGAGCGGTTCGCCGGTCGATCATCCAGCGATCTCTAGCGAGGCGCGAGCAGAAGGGCTAGCGCACTGAACCGGGGCCGCTCGCCGGGATCAGTCCGCCATCAGTTTGGCCGCAACCGCTTCGGGAGTTCCGGTAACCAGCAAGGGCTGTCCGCCGACAATGCCGACCAGTGTCTGGCCGTTCTCGCCGATCCGCAGCCAGGCAACATTGCTGGCGACGACCATGTAGTTGCCGCCGCGCGATTCAAGGTGGACGAATTTCATGGTCTGCTCTCCGAGGTGCCCAAATGCACCCGGAGCTTCCTAAACATGGATGGTAAAGGAAGGCTTAGTCCAGGCTCGCCGGGCCGAAGGCGTGGGGCAGCAATTCGCTCAGCCTGACCCGCTGTGTTTCGTCCGCGCCCACGCACAGGATGAGCGGATCGGTCCCGCCAAGCTGCGCCAGTTCGTTCAGCACTTGCCGACAACGGCCACATGGCGTGATCGGCGCACCGCCGCCCTTGTCCACTGGTCCGGTAACGGCAACCATTTCCAGCCCGCCGCGCACGCCATCGGCCATGGCTTTGGAGATTGCCACCGTTTCGGCACACAGCGCGAGGCCATAGCTCGCATTCTCGATATTGGTGCCGGTTACCACGCTGCCATCGGCGAAGAGCAGCGCGCTGCCCACGGCGAAGCCGGAATAGGGCGAGTACGAATTTTCGGCAGCCTCGCGGGCAACGGCGATCAGATCTTCATCGGTCATAAGCAGGCTCTATGGGCGTACGACCAGCCAGCGCAAGGGCTTCTCGGCCGCCGGGCTAACGTAAGCGGAATTCGCGGTCCAGACGGTCCAGGGCCGCCCGGCATAGACGGGCTCTTCCATATCTCCATCCAGCCACAGCGATCGCTCGAGCCGGCGCGCGGGACGATAGCGATCCTCGAACTGCTCGCTCGGCGCGAGAACGACCGGCGCTTCGGTATGCGCTTCGATCTGGTTCACCAGAGTCAGCAATTCGCTCTGCACGGCGGCATCGGAAACCCGTTCGGGGCAGTCGTCGGCCAGGCGCGACAGGCGGATCGTGGGCGGCAGGAGGTCCGCATCTCGCGGGACGATGGTGACGTAATTGGCGGATTGCCCGTCGGCCGTCTCGCACGGATCGAACAGATGCACGGCGCCAACCTGCAGCCCGGCTTCGCGCGCCGCTTCCAGGTTGCGGGAGAAGTTTGCATCCTTGCCGCGCGCCCCGCGACTGGCTTCGAGGTAGACGAAGCTGGCGCCCAGCCCCTTCAACACCTCAAAATCCACGGCCCCGTCGCTCTCGCCGACCAATGCACCTTGGTCGGAATACTCTTCGTCAGTGGGTCGCCAGCCACTGCGTTCGTGCTGAAAATACAGCCACGCTCCGGCGCCCAGCAGCGCGAGCACGAGGAGCAGCTTGAACAGGAGGCCGATCCGGCCTTTCTTTCGCTTAGCCATCTCCGGTCAGCCCTTGATATGCAGGACGCAGATAAGCGTGAAGAGACGCCGCGCGGTGGCGAAATCGGTTTCGATCTTGCCTTCCAGCCGTTCCAGTAGAAGTTCGGCTGCGCGGTTGTGGACGCCGCGCCGGGCCATGTCGATCGTCTCTATCTCGCCCGCCGTCGCCTTGCGAATTGCCTGATAATAGCTGTCGCAGATGGCGAAGTATTCGCGGATCGGACGGCGGAATCGCGCAAGACCGAGCAGGAGTTCTTCCACCAGCTGGTCTTCCGCATCCGCGACTGTCATCAGCAATCGGCCATCGCGGACCGCCAGTGTCAGGTGATAAGGGCCGCTCGCGCCGCGCTCGGCCGCGCGCACCGGTTTGAAGCTGTTTTCTTCGATCAGATCGAAGATGGCGATGCGCCGTTCCTGCTCGATATCGGCATTACGCCAAATGATCGTTTCCTCGTCGAGGTCGATCTTGGCGATGCGCTGATCGCCGGCAGGGGTGGATGAATCGCTCATATTGCGCCCCCGCTTTCGCAACTGCGGTCAAGCGGGGCAAGGTCGAACTTTGGCCGATCCATCCACAGGGCTGTCCGCATCAACAAATTCCAAGGCGGTTCAAACACCTCGGCATTTGCTTCATAACCATCGCCATGGCCGACATTGACCTTCTCTTCCCCGCAACTGATTCGACTGCGGAAAACCAGAAACAGGGCCAGACCCTGCCCAGCAATGTGGAGGCCGAAGCGGCTTTCCTGGGCGCAGTACTGATCGACAATCAGGTGGTTCAGGAACTCAATACCCCGCTGCAGCCGCATCATTTCTTTGAGCCCGTGCATCAGCGCATCTACGAGCGCATTCACAAACTGATCGACCGCAATTCGGTCGCCACGCCGGTAACGCTCAAGCCCTATTTCGAAAGCGACGAGGCACTCAAGCAGCTGGGCGGCGTGACCTATCTCGCCCAGCTGACCGCCGATGGGCAGGGTCTGCTTGCCACCGGAAAGCTGGCCGAACAAATCTACGATCTCGCGCTGCTGCGCGAACTGGTCACCGTGGGCCGCAATCTGGTTGAAAGCGCGCTCGACACGTCGGACGAAGTCGCGCCGATGGACCAGATCAGCAAGGCCGAAGCCGATCTCTACAAGGTTGCCGAAGGGGCGACGACCGGCAGCGAAGCGCAGGACTTCCGCACCGCCGCGCTCGGCGCGCTGAAGATGGTCGAAGCCGCGATCAATTCTGGCGGCAAGTTTTCAGGCAAGACTACCGGCCTCGAAACGGTCAACGACAAGACCAGCGGCCTGCACAATTCCGACCTTATCATCCTCGCCGGGCGTCCCGGTATGGGCAAGACCTCGCTGGCCACCAATATCGCGTTCAACGCCGCACGCCGGCTGATGGACGATCACAAAATCGGTATCGACACGAGCGAAAGCCCCGGCGCGGCGACTGCATTCTTCAGTCTGGAAATGAGCGCCGACCAGTTGGCCACGCGTATTCTGGCGGAGACGGCGGAAATTTCGTCGGAAAAGCTGCGCTCGGGTCGGCTGAGCAAGGAAGAGTTCCAGCGCCTGTCATTTGCCAGCCAGGAACTGAACGAACTGCCGCTCTATATCGACGACACGCCGGGCCTGACCATCGGCGCCCTGCGCACCCGCGCGCGCCGGTTGAAGCGCCGGCACGATATCGGGCTGGTCATCGTCGACTACCTTCAGCTGCTACAGGGCTCGGGCCGCGCGAACGACAATCGCGTGAATGAAATCTCGGAAATCAGCCGTGGCCTGAAGACGCTGGCCAAGGAACTGCATGTCCCGGTCATCGCGCTGTCCCAGCTCAGCCGTGCGGTGGAACAGCGCGAAGACAAGCGCCCGCAGCTTTCCGACCTGCGCGAATCCGGCTCGATCGAGCAGGACGCCGACATGGTCTGGTTCATCTTCCGCGGCGAATATTATCACAACGCCCTGAAGCCCGACACGCCGGACGAAACCAGCAGCGAGGAAGTCCGCATGAAATATGCCGACTGGGAAGCGCGCCATCTCGAACTGGTAAACCGCGCCACCTTGATCGTGGCCAAGCAACGTCATGGTTCGACCGGCAACGTCCCGCTGCTGTTCCAGAGTGAGTTTACAAAATTCAGCTCACCCGAGATGCGCGGAGGTTACGAAGACGATTACGAATAGCTCAGGCGTCTGGCTGCTGGCCGCATTCATAGCGCCCTTCCACGGAAACCTCCTGCCCGTCGCGCGATAGCGTCATGGTGGCTTCCATCGGTGCGGGCCCGGTTGCCGGGGCAGGCGTTTCGCGAATTTCCGCTTCTTCGGACACGGCAATCTCGACTTCGATGCCATTTTCTCCGGTGAAGCTGGCGGCGGACTGGAGCGAGTTGTATCCGCCCGAACCGTCCATCTCGACTTCAATGGGTTGCCCGTCGATAACGACAAGGCCTTCGGCGCTTTCGATATTTGCCGAATTGGCGACGGCCGCGAACAGGGTTTCCTGACCGCGGCGGAAGACGCAGCCCAGTTCACCCATCAGATTGCGTTCGCGTCGCAGATTGTCGTCGATCACTCCGGGTACCAGCGCCACCCTTGGCGTTATCGCCGGCACATTTGTGGCCGGCGCCAGTGGTTCGGTATCCGCTGCATCGCGGTCTTCGATCGGCTCTGCACAGGCGCTCACGCCCAGGACTGCAGCAACAAGAATGGCGGTCCTCATCGAAATCTCCTTTTCGCAGCCTACGCCTTTAATGGGGCGAATGTTCCGTGCAGGTATCAGAAGCCCAGATTGGTTCGCCGCGCGACCGTGTAATCGATGACCGAGACAAGCACCCAGCCTGCCCACCAGCGAATGCGGTTCCACGGCGTCGCGCGCTTTTTGTGAAGCTCGGGGGTGATACGTTCCGAAGCTTCGATATGGCCGGACACGAATTCGCGCATCCGTTCGGCAAGTACCTTATCCTCGATCCGCAGCATGATCTCGAGATTGAGATAAAGGCTGCGCATGTCGAAATTGGCGCTGCCGACATAGACCGCGTCATCGAGGACGAGCAGCTTGGTGTGCAGCTTGCAGGGCGAGAATTCCCAGATCTTCGCGCCGCGCTTGAGCAGATAGGAATAGAGTGACCGGGTCGCACCGATCGTTGCCCCATTATCGCTTTTCGCCGCCATCAGAAGCCGCGTCTCGCCCTTTTTCGCGACGCGTGCGATCCGCTTGAGCAGCGTGTAGGGCGGCGAGAAATAGGCCATGAAGATGTCGAGTTTCTCACCTTCTTTCAGGTCTTGGGTGACGCACCGCGCCCATGTCGACAAGCCGCGAGTCGGACCGCCGACAAGCCATCGGGCATGCCCATTCTGCGAGGTCCATTCCCAATCGCGGACCGTGCGCTTGATCTCCTTGAAATGCGCGTCGTCATCGTCGGTCCAGTCGTGCAGGCGCCCGAACCAGTCGGTCAGCCCCTGAACCGCGTCGCCTTCGATGCGGATGCCAATATCATTCCAGCCGTTTCTTTCGGGCGGCGCGAAATAATCGTCTTCGATGTTGAAGCCGCCGAACATGGCGCGTTCGTTATCGGCAATAACCATCTTTTGATGATTGCGGATGAGATAGCGCATGGACCAGCGCGGACTGAAGCAGAGAAACGTGCCGCCGCAGTCGACGAGCGGTTTGAGAAATTCATCGGTCGCCGAAGCGCCAAAGCGGTCGATGATAAGCGTGACTTTAACGCCGCGCGATGCAGCCTCGCACAAGGCGTCCCTCAGCTCGATCGAGATGCTGTCTTCGGCAAAGATATAGAAACATACGTCGAGGGTGGTTTTGGCAGAACGCACCAGATCCATCAGCGCATCGCGCCGGTCTTTTCCCGCCGGATAGAAAGTGAGAGACTGTCCCTGCGCCTGCACCTCGAAAGGTGGCGGGTCACGATAGTCCGTGGGCGTGTTTGCGGTTGCTGCATCTGCCATGAGGCCACAGCCTTAGCGCGCTCAGCACATGGCGCAAATCCTTGACTTGTTCGCCCTTGATCCGTATCTGACCCGCTTTCCGAGATTCTCGAATTAATTGCATCGGAGTGCCCATGGCGCGCGTTACCGTCGAAGATTGTGTAGACAAGGTCCCCAACCGTTTCGATCTCGTCCTGCTGGCTGCCCAGCGGGCCCGCGAGATTTCCGGCGGTGCAGAGATCACTCTCGAACGTGACCGTGACAAGAATCCGGTCGTTGCCCTGCGCGAAATCGCAGAGCAGACGGTGAAGCCGAAGGACCTCCAGGAAGCAGCCGTAACCAATCTGCAGAAGATCCTGCCGGACGATGACGACGAGATGGATGAAGTCGGCTCGCTCAGCCAGTCGGCCGAAGCGCTGCGGATCACCGCCTCTGCGCCGACCCGCTCGACTTCGATCGGATCCGATTACGAAGGCTGATCCTACAGCATTCGGACATGAAAAAGGCCGCTCCCTATCGGGGCGGCCTTTTTCGTTTCGGGCCTGTTACTGACCCCGGCCAGTCTCGGCCTGCAGCTTGTCGATACGCTGCGATGCCTCGGCCTTGGTTAGCTCGGGATCGTAGGCTTCGGGATTTCCAGCCTCTTCCGACAAGGTCTTGAGGTAACTCGCCTGGGCGCCCGTCATACGCTCATCGCCGGTGGCCCAGTTCTCGGGATCCTTTTCGGCATTGGATACGGGGTCGGACTTGGGATGCTCGCTCGGCATGGTGGCAGTCATAATGCATGTCTCCTTTACCAGACCAACGTGCATGTTCTAATTATGTTCCGTGGCGACGGAGGTCCCGATTAGCTCTTGAACGGAAGCAGCAGGCTCCAACCCAGCCGGTGTGGCCGCTCGTCCTGATAAGGCTCCAGGCCGATTTGGATCGCGCCCTGCCCCTTCTCCGCTTCCCCCACATATGTGCGAAAGGCGCGGTCCCAGCCGGAAAGGAGCGTGCCGTAATTGCTGTTCGTCTCGCGGCGGATGGAGGAATGGTGGATGCGGTGCATATCCGGGGTCACCAGAACCGACCGAACCGGGCGCTCAAGAGACCTCGGCAATGAGAAATTGGCATGGATGAAGAGCGTGGCGACATTGAAGACCACTTCGAAAAGGAAAACACCAAGCACGGGAAGGCCCAGGGCTGCAACGACGGTCATCTTGAACAGCATGCTGAGACCGATTTCGATCGGGTGGAACCGGGCTGCAGTCGTGACGTCGAAGGCCGGATCGGAATGATGAACCTTATGCAGCCGCCACAAAGCGGGAACCCGGTGCGTTGCCCAGTGCTGGAAATAGAGCGCCAGATCGAGCGCGACGATGGCAAAGAGGATACCTGCCCAGGAAGGTAGCTGGATCACGTGGAGAAGACCCCAGCCTCTCTCCGCCACCACAGCTGCCGTGCCGACCATCAGCAGCGGCACGCCCAGCCGGACCACCAACGTGTCGATAGCGAAAAGCAGCACATTGGTGATCCAGCGCTTTCCCCTGATAGGCGCGCGCATGGGGGCCACGAATTCGATCAGCGCAAAAATGCCAAAGACGGCCGCAACGATGCCAAAGCCTGCGAATTCGGCGTGAGGATCGATGGTATACACTCCAATCTATTCGCAAGAGACGAATACGACTGCAAGAGATAACCCCGCACAATTGGCCTTGAGCCCCGGTTCCATTAAGGGCATTCAAGTCGCAGGGGGTTTCGATGAGCGATTTTGGTGACGCATTTGGCACGGCAGTGGAAGGCGGACTTTTCGCCAAGGCCATTGATGGCCGGACCAAGAGCGAAGATCTGAAAGACGGGCACTTCGCCGAAGGGGAGTGCCGCAATTGCGGCACCGAACTGCTCGGCTCGCACTGTCACAGCTGCGGTCAGAAAGCGCACCTGCACCGCACGATCGGCGCTTTCATGCACGATCTGTTGCATGGTGCCCTGCACTTCGAAGGCAAGACCTGGAAGACGCTCCCCAAACTCGCACTCAAACCCGGCGAATTGACGCGCCGATATATCGAGGGTGAACGCGCGCGCTTCGTATCGCCGATGGCGCTTTTCCTGTTCACGGTCTTCGCCATGTTCGCCGTGTTCCAGGTCATCGGCCTCACTGCCCCGACCAACTTTATGACCGACGCGAGCATTGCGCATACATTCTCCGAAATCGAAGAGAATATGGCCAGCGATCGCGACGATCTGCGCACCAGATTGTCGGAGACAACTACAGAGCTGGCGGAGCTCACCGAGCAAAGAGAAGCGGCGACGGAAGAGGAACGCGCGGAGATCGAAGAGGATATCGCCTCCACCGAGGCCGACCGTGAAGAGCTGGAAGAAGAACTCGCGACGACGGAACGTAACCTGGCCGAGTTTCACGACCTGCGTGAACGCGATGTCGTGAAGGTAAATACCAGCGTAGCAGACATTAACACGGGCATCGCTTTCATCGACAAGGTGATAGAGAAGTGGAACACCAACCCGGGCCTGATGCTCTACAAGCTGCAGGCGAATGGCTATAAGTTCAGCTGGCTGCTGATCCCCATTTCCATCCCGTTCGTCTGGCTTCTATTCTTCTGGAAGCCAGGCTTTCGCGCTTACGATCACGCGATTTTCGTCACGTACTCCATCGCCTTCATGTCGCTGTTTTTCATTGCTTTTTCGGTGCTCTTCAAGACAGGACTGATCGGCTGGCTAGGTGGAAACCTGCTCCTGCTGATACCACCCATACATATCTACAAGCAGCTGCGCGGCGCCTATTCGCTTTCGCGGTTTTCAGCGTTCTGGAGGCTGTCGATCCTGCTGATTTTCATCAACATTATCGGCGTGCTGTTCCTGAACCTCTTGCTGGTCCTCGGCGCTTTCTGATTTAATTGTTATTGTCGGCTTCGTCGCGGTTGAGTTCGTCGCCCAGGATCGGTGCCGGGCCCGGAGTTTCCTTGTCACCTTCTTCGATGCTACGTTCGAGATTGGCGGCTCCTTCACTGACTGCGCCAGCCGCCTTTCGCGTACCGTCTTCCAAGACTTCCCCGACCACAGCCGCATTGGCTTCGATGTCGTCACCGGCAAGTTCTGCGGTTTTCGATGCATCGGCCTGAGTCTTTTCGGAACAAGCTCCAAGACCGGTCAGCGTCGCAGCGGTAAAAGCAATCGCGATAAGGCGTTTCATATTCAAATCCTCATAGGTGGCGCATGCCGCGCCGGTGTTGTGGGTGTTGAACGCAAAAAGGGCGCCGACGGTTTCCCGTACGACGCCCCTTTAATTCTCTGGCGCAGACGATCAGGCCCCTGCGGGAGCCCCTTCTCCGGTACCGCCGAACTTCTTCCCTGCCTTGGGAACAGTGCTCCCTCCGGGCTGGGAAACCGATACCGGTCCCTTAGGCTCATCCGGACGATCGATCTTTCCGTTCTTCATCAACTGATCGATCTCGTCACCGGTCAGCGTTTCATATTCGAGCATCGCCTGGGCAAGCAGGTGGAGCTTGTCCTCCTGATCGCTAAGAACGGCCTTTGCGCGGGCAAGGCCATCCTCGACCAGCCGCTTGATCTCTTCATCGATCAACTTGTTGGTCTCGCCGCCCGACATGGTTCGCGCCGTCTGGCCCATGCCGAGATAGCCTTCCTGGCTCTGCTCGTATTGAAGCGGTCCGAGCTTGTCGCTCATGCCCCATTTGGTCACCATGTTGCGGGCCAGGTCGGTCGCATACTGGATGTCGCCCGATGCGCCGCTCGACACCTTGTCGTGCCCGAAGATGATTTCCTCGGCCACGCGGCCACCCATGGCCACGGCAAGGTTCGCATGCATCTTGTCGCGATGGTACGAATAGCTGTCCCGTTCGGGCAGGCGCATCACCATGCCGAGCGCACGGCCGCGTGGGATGATGGTGGCCTTGTGGATCGGGTCCGATGCCGGCTCGTTGAGGCTGACCAGCGCATGGCCTGCCTCGTGATAGGCAGTCATCTTCTTTTCGTCTTCGGTCATGACCATGGAGCGCCGTTCCGCACCCATCATGACCTTGTCCTTCGCATCTTCGAATTCCTGCATGGCGACGAGCCGTTTGTTGCGGCGCGCAGCCAGCAGAGCAGCTTCGTTACACAGATTGGCAAGGTCCGCGCCGGAGAAGCCCGGCGTACCGCGCGCAATGGTGCGCGGATTGACGTCAGGCGCCAGAGGCAGCTTCTTCATGTGCACGGCGAGTATCTTTTCGCGGCCATCGATATCGGGCACCGGCACCACGACCTGACGGTCGAACCGGCCCGGGCGCAGCAACGCGGGGTCCAGCACGTCGGGACGGTTGGTTGCGGCGATGATGATGATGCCTTCGTTCGCCTCGAAGCCGTCCATTTCGACCAGCAGCTGGTTCAGCGTCTGCTCGCGTTCGTCGTTCGAATTGCCAAGGCCATGGCCGCGGCTGCGGCCAACCGCATCGATTTCGTCGATGAAGAGAATGCACGGCGCGTTCTTCTTCGCCTGTTCGAACATGTCGCGCACGCGGCTGGCACCGACGCCGACGAACATTTCGACGAAGTCCGAGCCTGAAATGGTGAAGAACGGAACGCCTGCTTCGCCCGCGATTGCGCGTGCGAGAAGGGTTTTACCCGTACCGGGCGAACCGACCAGCAGCGCGCCCTTGGGAATCTGGCCGCCCAGCTTGGAGAAGCGGCTCGGATCCTTGAGGAATTCGACGATTTCTTCGAGTTCTTCGCGCGCCTCGTCGATGCCCGCAACGTCTGCGAACGTTACACGGCCCTGCTTTTCGGTAAGCATCTTGGCCTTCGATTTGCCGAAGCCCATCGCGCCGCCTGCACCGCCACCCTTTTGGACCTGGCGCAAGGCGAAGAACGCAATGCCGAGGATGAGCAGGAAGGGCAGGATGTTAATAAGGGCATAGATCAGCAGGCTGCCGTTATCGGCTTCCTTGCCTGAAAATTCGACGCCATTCGCTTCGAGCAGCGGGGTCAGCGTGGTGTCATCCGGCACAGGGACGGTATTGAACGCTTCCCCACTGGTGGTCTGACCGGTGATGCGATCATTGGCGATCTCCACCGACTTGATCGACCCTTCGGCAACCTTTTCCTTGAAGTCGGAATAAAGCAGCTGGGTACCCGAAGCGGATCCGCCACCACCGTACATAGAGACGACCAGCAGCAGGCCGAGGAAAATTCCGCCCCATACCAGCAGGCTCTTGATCCACGGGTTGGGACCATTGCCTTCCGGTTCCGGGTTCGAATTGTCGTTGTCGTCGCGCATTGCAGGGCAATCCTTTCCTATGCAGAGGAATGTAGGCGCACGGGGCTGAATGGCAAGTTTAGCACGCTACCGATTTGCGCTTATTTCCGATTACGCTGATCGTGTTGCGATCAAAACGGGTGAGCCGGGCTCGATCAAGGCTAAACCTCCGGCATCGCCAGTATCGTCGTCGGAAGTATAATAGTAATAGGTTCCTCCGCTTACCGCCGCGACCGCTAGCAAAAGCGCGGCCAGCATGACCAGCCCGTCGCGGACAATCAGGGCTAATCCGATACTGGCAATGGCGAGCATCGGAGCAGAGCTTGCAAAAGGAACGACTTCCAGCGGCGGCACGGTGACGCAAAGAATGATGATCGCCAGTGCGGCGAGCCTGATCCATATCCCCTTGGTCAGCGGTTCCAGCCGGTCGCGACTATGCTCATCCAGCCAGCGGGCGGTCCCTCGCAGCTTGGTTATACCCTTATGCAGCTTTTTGGATTCCACGGCCCGGTTCTGAACGAAGCCGGGCAGCCAGACGTGTTCCTTACCCAGAAGCAATTGTACTGCCACCAGCGCGATGACGCTGGCCAGAAACGTGGGAATTCCGGGTATCGCCCCCACCGGGGTCAGTTCGAGAAGCGCGGGCAGCATGATGAACGGGCCGAAGCTGCGCTTGCCGAAATCATCGAGGACATCGGCGACGCAAACGCTGTCGCCCTTGGCTGCCAGATCGTCGAGTTCGCCGATCACATCCTCGACGCTTTCGGGCTCCTTGCCCGACGTGTCATGGCTCATGCACTCTCCCCTTCGCCCCGCAACGCATGAGCGTGGCGAAGGGGTGCAGGCAGCATATTAGCTCATGCTTTTTTTAGCAGTGCCGACCGTTCACAGCGACACACCACCTCGCCGCGCTGGTTCACCGCCTCGTGCAGGAAGGTCACGATCCCGGTGTCGGGACGCGATTTGCTTTCACGAAGGCCGATGACCTCGCTTGTCGCATGCAGCGTATCGCCGATGAAGACGGGCTTGGGCATCACCAGCTTGTCGTAACCCAAATTGGCGACCAGCGTTCCAAGCGTGGTGTCACCCACACTCAGCCCCACCATCAGCGAGAAGGTGAAGGTCCCGTTGACGAGGATCTGCCCGAACTCGCTTGCCTTCGCCGCCTCCGCATCGAGGTGAAGCGGTTGCGGGTTGTGAGTCATCACGGTGAAGAAGAGGTTGTCCGCCTCCGTCACCGTGCGCCGGATTTCGTGGGTCAGCTTGTCGCCGACCTGCCATTCATCGAAGAACTTGCCCGCCATCAGGAGTGGCCTATCACAGCCTTGACCTCGAGGAAGTCGTGGAAGCCCCACTCGCCCCATTCGCGGCCATTGCCCGATTTCTTGTAGCCACCGAAGGCGGCATTCATGTCGTGGGCGCCGTTGATCGTCACCCGGCCGGCGCGGATGCGTTTGGCGAGGCGGTGGGCGGTTTCGATATCCTCGCCCATGATCGAGCTGGCCAGACCATATTCGGTATCGTTGGCGATGCGCACGGCATCGTCGTAGTCGTCATAGCCGAGAATGCAGAGCACGGGACCGAAGATCTCCTCGCGTGCGATGGTCATGTCGTTATCGACATCGGCGAATACGGTCGGCTTCACATAGTGACCGGTTTCGAGGCCTTCGGGCTTGCCGGGCCCGCCCGCAACCAGCGTCGCGCCTTCTTCGATTCCCTTTTCGATCAAGCCCTGGATCTTGTCCCACTGGGTACGAGAGACCACCGGACCGATCGCCGCATTGCCCTTGGGATCGCCGGGGATGACGCCCTCCGCAGCTTCCTTAGCCACGGCCTTGGCTTCGTCCATGCGCGCGTGCGGGACCAGCATGCGGCTGGGCGCCGTGCAGGTCTGGCCCGAATTGCCCATCATGGATACGGTGCCCTTGGCCACCGATTTGGCGAAAGCACCGTCATCGAGCACGATGTTCGGACTTTTTCCGCCCAGTTCCTGCGCCACACGCTTCACAGTGTCGGCTGCATTCTTGGCAATCAGCACGCCCGCGCGGGTCGAGCCGGTGAAGCTGACCATGTCGATATCGGGGTGGCCACTGATAGCCTCACCCACGCCCGGCCCATCGCCATTGACAAGGTTGAACACCCCGGCCGGCACGCCAGCCGCATGCATGATTTCAGCGAAGATATAGCCGTTGAACGGGGCGATCTCGGTCGGCTTCAGCACCATGGTGTTGCCGGTCGCCAGCGCGGGGAAGACCTTGCAGGCGATCTGGTTGAGCGGCCAGTTCCAGGGGGTGATCATGCCAACCACGCCGATCGGCTCCCAGATATGCAGCGTCTTGCCATCCTGCCGTTCGAACTCGAAGTTTTCGAGCACTTCGATCGTCTTCTGGCAGTGGCCGGCCAGCATGCCGACGTGAGGGCCGCTCGCCAGGCTCATTGGCGCGCCCATCTCGTCACTGACTGCCAAGGCAAGGTCTTCCTTGCGGTTCTCGATCTCGGCCTGAATGGCGCGCAGCAGGGTAAGGCGCTCTTTCCGGGATGTCTGACTAAAGCTTTCAAAGGCGCGCCTGGCAGCGGCGACGGCCTTGTCGACATCGGCCTTGGTACCGAAGCTGATGTGACCGATCGTTTCTTCCGTCGCAGGATTTTCGACTGGCTGAGTGTTCTCGATAACCGGATCGACCCACTGGCCATCGATATAGAATTTGGTGCATTCGCGCATGAAATGTCTCTCCTTATGCCGCGGGCATTAGCTTCTTGTTGCCCAGCGCGCCACCACCTCGCTGCCATCCTGAGCGCTCGTGCGAATGGTGCCGGGAGTACGATCAAATCGGGGTGCGGGCGCGGCCTGCGAACGGCCATCGTGTTCCACATAAGCACCGCGCGCCTTCAAATGCGGATGGTCCTTCGCCTCGTCGAGCGGGACAACCGGTGCGAAACAGGCGTCCGTTCCTTCGAGCAGAGCGATCCATTGTGCTTGCGTCTTGGTCTTGAACAGCGCGGCAAGCTTCCCGGTGTATTCATCCCAATTTGCCGGGTCGAGCTGTCCCTCGGCCAGTTCTTTGGGCGCATCGGCGCGAGCCAGGAGTTCGGTGTAGAACTGAGGTTCGATTGCGCCGACGGAAATCTCTTTGCCGTCCTGACAGGCATAGCAGCGATAGAAGTGCGCAGCGCCGCCAAGCAGGCCCGCCCCGCGCTCAGTGGTTCGTAACGCGCTGTGCGGCTGACCGTGGAAGAAAGTCATCAGGTTGGTGACGCCATCTACGATCGCCGCATCCACGACCTGGCCACGACCACTCTTTTCACGTTCGTAAAGGGCAGCGAGGATACCGAATGCACAATACATCGATCCCCCACCGAAATCACCGACAAGGTTTTGCGGTGGGATCGGCAGTTCGCCTTTTGCGCCGATGCTATCCAAGGCACCGGTGATCGCGATGTAATTGAGATCGTGCCCTGCAGCCTGCGCCAGTGGGCCGTCCTGCCCCCAGCCCGTCATTCGTGCGTAAATGAGGCGCTGGTTGAGCGAGAGCATATCGTCAGGTCCGAGGCCCAGTCGCTCCATAACTCCGGGACGATACCCTTCGATCAGAACGTCGGCATTCGCGAGAGCCTTTTTCGCGAACGCCAATCCATCTTCACTTTTGAGATCGACTTCGGCCCGGTGTCGCCCGCGTTCCACAACAGCATTCATGGGACGATGGCCGGGCCGCTCTATCCGGACAACTTCCGCGCCCAGATCGGCAAGCAGCATGGCGACATGCGGTCCTGGGCCAATGGCCTGGAACTCGACCACCCTAAGACCGGTCAGCGGGCCGTTTTTCATCTTACTCTCCCTTAATTATTGCTTAATTATATTCAGCAGAAAATATGAAAAGGTTCATATTTGCAACCGTTTATGAAAAAGCGGTACATAGACTTGCAAGAGAAACCATTTTCGCCCAAAGCAGTAAGTATTACCCCTTTGCTTATTAATCCTCCCGGAGATTTCACAGTGCCGACCAACATTCCGATAGAGGAAATGCGGCAAAATGCGACGCGTGCAGTGGCGCTCCTGAAGTCTATGGCGAATGAGTCACGATTGCTCATTCTCTGTCATTTATCTCAAGAGGAGCTGACGGTCGGGGAGCTCGTGAATTTGGTAGAGCTTTCACAATCGGCCTTGTCCCAGCATTTGTCGGTGCTGCGACGCGAGGGTCTGGTTACCACGCGGCGAAGTTCGCAATTCATATATTACTCCCTGGCAAGCGATGACGTCAAAGCAGTCATTCGCACGCTTTACGAAAGGTTCTGCGTGCCTGCCTGAGCGCAATTAGAACCAGATAGAGTGTTGCAGACGCCGCAGGATAATCTTCGCTTCCCCGCTCCAATGCACTCCTCAAATCTGAAATCTAAAAGGTGACCAATTGGTCCGTCTCTGCGGACGCTGGCCAAGGAGCTACCGAACAGCTAGTTGTCCAGCAATGGCACTGTTTGATCCTCCCACTGCTTCGCAAAGCGAGCGACTCGAGGATGGATTTGGCAGGCGATTTTCCTATTTGCGCTTGTCGCTGACGGACCGTTGCAATTTCAGATGCAGCTATTGCCTGCCAAATGGTTTCGTGAAGCAGCAAGGCTTGCCGCCAGAACTCTCGCCGAAAGAGATTTGCAGGGCTGTTGCGGCGTTCGCCCGATTAGGTCTGTGGAAGTTGCGGCTGACAGGCGGGGAACCGACCGTGCGTCACGATTTCACCGAAATCGTACGCGAATTGCGCGGTATCGAGGGAATTCGTCGCATTGCGATGACCACGAATGGCTACCGTCTGGAGCAACGTGCGCAAGAGTGGCGCGATGCGGGTGTCGATGCCGTCAATGTCAGTATCGACACACTCGACCCCCACGGCTTCGCCAAACTAACTGGTCATGACAAGCTTGATGAAGTGGTGGCCGGTGTCGATGCCGCGCTGGACCGGGGATTCGATGCGATAAAGGTGAATTCCGTTCTCCTGCGCGATCTCGAGGGGGACGGCTGGGAAGATATTCTGCACTTCGTCCAAGCGCGTGACATCTCTTGGCGCTTCATCGAATTCATGCGCACCAACGACAACTCAGAATATCACCAACAGCAGGCGACGCCCGGTGAGACCGTCCGTGAAAAGCTCTTGGCGGCTGGATGGAAACCCCAACTGCGCGACGTCGGTAGCGGCCCTGCGGTCGATTATGCCCATCCGGCATATCGCGGAAGGATTGGGCTGATTGCCCCGTATTCTCCAGGGTTTTGCGAAAGCTGTAATCGCCTGAGACTCTCCAGCCGTGGACGCCTCCACCTCTGTCTCTTCGGGACTGAGGGCTTGGATCTGCGCGATCTTCTTCAACATGACGAGCAGCAAGACGAGCTTGTCACGCGCATTGTCGCTGCAATGCCGGGCAAAACACGTGGCCACCGTCTAAATGAAGGCAACAGCGGATCGACGCCTCACTTGGCCTCCATCGGCGGCTAATCTACGGAATACTACAGCCCGCTCATCGGTCGGCGGCATAGGACGTGATAAATTCGCCGTGCCCGGGCATTCCCGCGACTCTGGCGGCGATCGCTTCTTTTTGCCGAGCGAGTGTACCCATCAGCCGTTCGCTGTCGACCAGGCTTGCCAGCCGATGCCATTGCTGGGGCATCAGCCCTTGTCCGAGCATCACATAAATCCAGCTTTCGGTCCTGAAGAGTTCAAGCGCGTCCTGCCAAGCCTGACCCTGTGCAGAAAAATTCTCGATCCGAGCCTTCAGGCTGTCTGGAATGTCCATCTCGGCTCGGCTTCGCCAAAATTCGGAATCGTCGCGCTGGGTCAAATGGTAGTGAAGGATGATGAAGTCGCGCACATGTTCGAGTTCCCGGTCAGCCAAGGCATTCCATCGATCGCGCAACGCATCCATCTCACCATTAAAGGGGAAGAGTTGAATCAGGCGGGTTACGCCAGACATGATGAGGTGGATGCTCGTCGATTCTAGTGGCTCGATGAAGCCCGAGGAAAGGCCCAGAGCGACGCAGTTTTTCGCCCACATCTTTCGGCGCCGGCCGGTCTCGAACCTGATGAGCCGTGGATCGCTGACGGCCCTCCCCTCAATTGCACCGAGCAGTTTTTCGCGCGCATCCTCAGCGTCAAGATAGTCGCTGGCGAAAACCAATCCGTTTCCGGTCCGGTGCTGAAGCGGGATGCGCCATCGCCAGCCAGCTTCATGCGCCGCAGCGAGGGTGTAGGGCGGCGGCGCATTCGTTTCTTCGGTCTGGACGGCCCACGCCCCATTGGTCGGCAGCCAGTTGCTCCAGTTTTCATACCCGACCTCAAGGGTCTGACCGAGCAGCAAAGCCCTGAAGCCGGTGCAGTCGATGAACAGGTCACCCTCAATTCGCTCGCCACTATCAAGGGTAAGAGCAGTGATTTCACCCGTCTCAACGTGTTGTTCGACCTTCGATATCCGCCCTTCGACCCTTCGCACGCCATCCCGCTCCGCTATTGCTCGCAGAAAGGATGCATATCGACCCGCATCGAGATGATAGGCATAGTTGAGCGGCGGTGCGCCCTCAGTAGTGAACTTCCCGGCCAGCGCAGCTTCATGCTCCAGGCAGAACGCGCCGATCCCGTCAGCGAGGCCGCTAGCACGCCCTTCGAGCCAGAAGTGCTGGAACTCGGCCACCCAGTTACGCATCTCGAAGGTACCGAAGCTATGCATGTAGCTATCGCCGAGTGCACCCCAGTCGTCGAAGCGGATACCTAGCTTGAACGTCGCGCCGGTAGCCGCCATGAACGCCCGCTCATCGATGCGCAGATATTCATGAAAACTGCGCGCGGTCGGAATGGTAGCCTCTCCAACACCAATCGTGGGGATTGCATCGCTTTCGACCAATGTCACCTGGACGAGACGACCGAGCTGGCGCGCAAGGGCACAGGCGGAAATCCAGCCCGCAGTACCGCCACCTGCAATCACGACCTTGACCGGCTGGCCTCCACTCATCGTTGTATCTTCCGCGTAAGGACCGCACGTAATCGTCGAGCCATGTTATCATCCATTTCGCCAAGTGGCCCTTGAATGCGCGGCGGCAGATGGCCGATCGCGATGTCGCGCTCTCCGAAGACGTAATGATCGAAGATGGCTTTCCATGCCTCGCGTTCCTGGAGAGGGCGCTGGCGGATCGAGAGCATGGCATGCATCAGCGTAATCTGCGGCGTATCGACGAAATCAGGAACCGGGTTCCACCACCAGTTCAGCAAAATGTTGAATGCATCCAGGCCTTCCACCTGATGCCACCACATGGCGGGATAAACGAGGATATCTCCAGCTTCGAGAACGACTGATTGTGCCTTTTCTAGTGCATCGCGAAAACGCGGGAATCGCTCATAATCCGGCGCCGAGAAGTCCACCATGCTGACGACCTGACCGCCGGGTGTCGGTTCAAGGGGCCCGGGATAAAGGTTTCCGATCTGATCGGGCGGAAAAAGGGTGAACCGCCGCCGTCCGGCAGCGCATAAGGCGCAATTGTTGGATAAATCATAATGGGCCGGAGTGACGGTGCGATTGCCCATCCAGAGGCTACCGACGACCGGCGCACAGTTCTCGCTTACGATATTCGCCAATCCCGGGTCATTCTCCTCCCAGAGGTCTGGGAAGAACAGATTGAGGTCGGTTGAACCGATATAAATTGTCTCCTTCGGCCCCGCCAGGATTTCGTCCAGCAGCGGCCCGAGCTCCTCCTTCGATGCGCTGAAATTGAACCCATCGACAGCCTCGTTATAGTGAAAACGTCCTCTGGCCTCTTCGCTTGCCCGATATACGGTGAGCGGTCGTCCTGCTGACTTTGCGCGGAGATAGTCTGAAACCTCTTCGTTCGATTGGCGCGCGCAACGAACGACAGGAAGTTGATAGCCCGCTTTTCGAAAGACCGCAGGACCGTTCAAAGTAGTAACGAAACGGTCAAGTTCAGCCCCACGCGGCATAGGGGTGTCGAACTCCTCGACCGGACGGGCGCAGCTCACCGAATGGTCTGCCCGATCATCCATGATCAGTCTTCGTGCATCCTCTTTCGGCGAACGAGGTCGTTCATATTGCCAAGGGAATGCGCGATCAGAATTGCGGATTGCAAAAACCCTTGCTGGTTCAGTTCACCCAGCTTCGCGTTTTCCAAGCGTCGCAGAGCCTCTGGCATTATGGCGTGGAAATTATCGAATTTGATAGCCTTAGTATCAGAAACCTGAACATTTAGAGAGAGGGGCTGGATCAATCCGGCTTCATCAAGGGCACGGGCCATTTGCCGCGTGCTTTGGAGACTGGAATGGATCATGCGCAAGGACTCAAGGGCGCTCTCGAGTGCCGGTGCGTGTCCGCCATGTTTCAGAAATAAAGCGTCCGAAGCCTGCTCATCTTCCGTCACCTTCGGATGGTCGAGGATGATATGTACTGCCGGATCGTCGCTATCTGACTTGCCAAGCAGGAAAGGCCCCTTCTGCATGAGAGCCGGCACGTATCTCGCGTCCCAATAATCATCGCGTGCGAACAACGATTCATGCGGTTCGAGCCCAAGGATAGCGATCGGCACTGCGGCACCATCGGCATCTCTCGTAAACAAGATGGGAAATTCGCGCTGAACTTGCGCAATTTCCGGAAGCAGGATTTCGACTTGTCCGGCGGGATCCCCGTACTGAGGGCCATAGGCGCGACGCAGCCGCAAATTCGCATGAACTACATTATCGAGAGGAGCGGTCTGCATGATGCGAGAGACTACTAGCTTGGGTTCAGAAGAAAAGGGCCGCCGCCGGTTGGGATCGGCAACGGCCCCTCATTTAGGTTCCGCGTGCTGGAGTTAGAAGCGGAACCGAGCTCCGAGGTAGTAACGGGGACGTCCTTCGACGATGAACCAAGGCTGGTTCTCCGTGCGAGCGTAAGTCTTGGTATTCGAGCCCGTCAGATTGATGCCCTCGAACGACACTGCGATGTTATCGGTAATGTCGTAGCTGACGTTGAGATCAAGCTGGTCATAGGCGTCCACGAAGACCGGGTTGCGTGATGAACCACGGCTATTGTTCGCAAGGAAAGCGTCGCGCCAGTTATAAGTCAGGCGAGCCGACAAGCCGAAGTTCTCGTAGATCAGCGACGCGTTGAACGTGTCCGAAAGTCCGAGCAGCGCAAACTGATCGGCATTGGTTGGGGCGGTAATGTCGTAACCCACATCGCCGCGCACCAAGGTATATGCCGCGGCAACGCCTACACCGGTATCTCCGATGAAGTACTGCCCGGCAACTTCCATGCCATAGATATGCGCTTCTTCGCTGTTGACCGGCCGCTGGGTCTGGAACTGGTAAAGCGGATCATCCGCGTTGGCCACTACGTCGTAGTCGCCCAGAACCGCGTCAACGAATCCCTGGTCGAGACCGCTTGCCCCGAGGTTCGCATTGAACTGCGTTACTGCATCGTCGAACCCGAACTGGTCAATCAATGCCGTGAGCGTGAAGAGGTTCACGTCAGACAGATCGAGACCATTGTCCTGAAGGTAAGTCAGCGCCTGACCCGACCGCGTTCCCGGCGCACCAGAGCTCGGATCACGCAGACCAAAGAGCTCCTGAGTGATCTGACCGGTGCCCACAAAGTTCTTCACCCGCTTGTCGAAGAAACCGATCGAAGCATAGCTGGACGGTGCGAAATACCATTCGAGGCTGGCGTCGAAGTTATCCGAAATAAGCGGGATAAGCTGAGGATTGCCTGCATTACCGCCGGGGACCCCGCCCAGAGCGGTCGGACGGTTGGGGTTGCCCGTGCTGGTCGACGCGAAGAGCGAGCCGAAATCGGGACGCGCAATCGATCTACCAAAAGAGATACGACCCTTCAGATCATCCGTAAGGTCGATTGAAAAATCGAGAGCCGGGAGGATGTGATCGTAGCTATTGTCTCCAGACACAGGCTGTTCGTCAGACGAAAGCTCTGCCCGGAAATCGTTATCGGCAGTCCAGATGATGTTCTGGGGGATGCCCTGAAGTGTAACCGATTCCGATTCTGTCCGCTCATAACGTACACCGGCCACGATATTGACAGGGCGGCTCATCAACTCGGTATTGATCTCGACCTGTCCGTAGACCGCCCAGATATCTTCATCGACGCTGTTATCGCTGCTGGATTCCAATGTTCCCGGCACACCAAAAGCGTTGAAGAGTTCCGTAGCATCGCCGCGGAATGCCGTCCGCAAAGGATCGCCTGCCGGGATGCCCGTATCGAAATCGCGCCACTGACAAACCAGGCAGAATGGCTCCAGTACTCCCGGAGCAGTTTCCGCGATGTCACCAATATTGCCCACACCCCAGTCCCCCAGGGTGTCATTCGTGCTGGTCGTCCGGCTGGACATCGATGCGGAACGGTAGTTCGCACCGAACTGGACCCGATCATCATCGCCCATTTCCCAGATGCCATCGAGCCGGATTTCGTCGACCGTCTGTTCCTGGAAGGCTGTCTGGCTTCGTGCGACCTGCGACCCGAGGTCGGGAATATCGAGAATGCCGTTCCCGTTTCCATTCTCCGAATCGTCGAAGCTGATGAATTGCTGCGGGAAACCGTCAACAATACGGAGGCCCTGATCGACAATGCCCTTTTGCGCCAGCGCAACAAGCGTCGAAGTATGCCCCAGCGGGTTGTTCGGCTGTGCTTCGGCCTTCGAATGATGGCCATCGAGAATAAGGGTCAGATTATCGCCGACGTCATATGCAACATTCAGGCCGAGCGAATAGAGTTCATCCTTCGTGGCACGATACTGCTGCTCGAATCCACCGTCCTTCGGCGCGGTGATGACATCGTCGATGAAGATTGCGGTGGCGACTTGGTTGTTGCCGTCGAATTCGATCGCATCGAACGGACGGTTGTACCACGTCGTCTGGTCGACGCGCTGCTCTTCAGCTTCGTTGCGGTAATAGGTTGCATCGGCCGTAACGGAGAGGCGGTCGTTCGGAGAGAATTGAAGGGTCAGCTGCCCGTTGAGGCGTTCGCGCTGGAATTCCGAATAGTGGTAACGCGTGTCGTTCGGTATCCCGATCAGCGTTTCCGGATCGTCGGGTGCATTGGTGACGACCGTGGATCCGTCAGCGCGACGGAACGTCGTCGAGGAGGCGAATTCGCTGTACGGAAGGATGTTCCAGTCGTTGGCGGATTCGGAAACGGCGGAGTTGTTGCGCTTCTGATAGCTGCCGAACAGACCGACACCGAAGGTCGCGTCTCTGTTGGTCCAATTAACGAGACCCGAGATTTCGGGCGTCACCCGCGAGTGGTCAAAGGTATCGGAACCGTCGTAAAGAGCCTTGGCACCGATCGAACCGCTGATGCCTTCTGGCGCATCGAGCGGCCGGCGCGTAACGATGTTGATAGCCGCACCGATACCGCCACCTGGGATAGCGGCCCGGGAAGTTTTGTAGACTTCCAGACGGCCCACGCCCTCGGAAGCAAGGTTTGCAAAATCGAATGAACGCGTGGTTCCAGAGACGAAATCACCATTCTGGTCCTGCCCGACAGAGGCAATGCTTGCCGTCGGAAGCGTCCGTCCATTGAGAGTAACGAGGTTGAACCCTGGGCCGAAGCCGCGAACCGTCACCCGCGAACCTTCGCCGTTCACGCGGTCAATCGATACGCCCGTGATGCGCTGCAACGACTCGGCGAGGTTGGTGTCGGGAAACTTGCCGATCTCTTCTGCCGAGATACCATCGACAACGCCCGAAGAATTGCGCTTGAGATCGACAGAGCGATCTAAAGAAGCGCGAATACCAGTAACAACGATTACGTCGTCATTTGCCTGCGGGTCGGTGTTATCTTCAACTATCTCCGCTTCCTGCGCGAAGGCTGTGTTAGCGCTAACAAATGTAGTCGCAAGTGCGAGCGCTGAAGCGGTACGAACCGCGCGAGAGCGCGTTGAAAAGCCAATCATGTCATCCTCCCACCATATCGGCCGGTTCGCCGATTATTGGTAGCGCTACCTTTTGTGCGCTGACTGGAGAATAAGGTTCGTTACAACAGAATGTCAATCGCGTTTCTTTATACGGAAAATTTCCTAAGCGCCTTTTGAAAAATAAGGATTTTCTGCAATCGAGGTGGGAAGAGCCGGAAGTTTGGCGGGCATTTAGGCAACATCAAAACGATTGATACTTGCCGCTTAAGGCAACTTCTAGCTGCGCAAGACTAAAAGACACCCCACCAGAGCCCGTTGGTCTGACGGGGTGTCTTGCAAAACGATTGGTCTAATCTCCGAAGCGCGCCGTCAACTGGATGCCGTAGAAGCGTGGTTCAGCCGGAATGAAAGTGGGGATGCCGAAGGCCCCGCCAGTGTTTCCAGCATCAAGCAGGTAATCCTCGTCGAAGGCGTTGCGGATAAAGCCTGCCAGTTCGAAACGATCGTCGGCGAAGGAGACGCCTGCGCGAGCGTTGACCAGCGTGACAGGCCCCTGCGAAATTACAGGGTCATTGGGAACCTCGAAGAAGATGCGGCTACGATAGGTTACACTGGGCGTCGCGAATAAACGCATGCCTTCGGCCACAGGATAATCGATCGTGAACCCGCCTGCGGCCTGCCATTCGGGCTGAAGCCGGAAACGCGCACCCGAGTACTCGGGCGAAAACGCGCCATCCTCGTCGATGCCGCCGGCTATGTAGCCGACATTGCCGAACACGCGCAGCCAGTCGCTCGCCTTGAGCGCGATCTCAGCCTCGACCCCCAGGTTCGATGCCGAGCCCGCGCTTTCAATAACGAAGGAACCAGTGGGGTTACCCTCACCGTCGACTTCCGCGACCGAGACCTGGAAGTTGTCGTAGACCTGGTAGTATACGCCAAGCGAGCCGGAAACGGGGCCCGAACTGAGCTTGAGTCCCCCCTCGTAATTCCACACGGTCTCCTCGGGGATCACGCGCTGCACACCGGCTGCGTTGACCGGAACCACCGGTGAACGGCGGCCCTTCGATACCGTGGCGAACACGTTCACCTCCGGGTTGATGCGATAGAGCACATTGAAGCGCGGCAAGACGGCGGCGAAGCTGTCTTCCGTAGTTATGGTCCCGCCCGTATCTGCCTGGCCCGGCACCAGCGGCGCCCCGCTCAGAACCGAGTTTGGCACATCGGCGAAATAGGACGACCGCCGCTCCTCGATCAGGACCCGCGCACCCGCGGTCAGTTCGAGGTTCGGCGCCGCGATGTACGTTACGTCACCGAACAGCGAATAGCTGGAGTTCTTGCCCTGATTCTCGAAGACCGAGGTGTAGGGAATGTTCGTAAGCCCGAGCGAGGGCACGCTCCCATCAGCAGCAACGCACGGGAGCCCGCCGAATGGGCGTCCCGCGTCGGGAACACCGAATAGTCCGGTCAGGCACTGCAGGAAGGTGCCTTCTTCGGTTGAGAAGGGCACGTTTTGTCGCCCGTCCTCGGTGAAGAAGTTCCACCCGAATGCCGCGCGCCAGCTTGAATCAGCATAGCTAAAACGGCCTTCATGGCTGAACTGGTCGCCTTCCGCGATTTCCGCGAATTCGAGGAACGGCGCAGCTGAACCGTCGGCATCGAACACTTCGGCACTGTCGAACTTGCGGTAGCCGTTGACGGTAGTGAAGGTGAGCGAGTCGCTCAGTTCCACCTGCGCGGTCAAATTGATGTCATAAACTTCCCGGTTCAGCCCCAGCTGGTCGTCGCCCAATGCCTCGGCAGAGAATGGCGAACCGCCCAAGTTGGCATCGCCGAAGGCATTCTGTGCGCCGCCGGGCGCACCTGAATAAGCTGGGAAGGCGCCCGAGATGAAAGGCGTGCCGCCGTGGCGCTGCTGGTCGTAAGTGCCGATGATGTCGACCGTCACGTAAGGACTCGGAGTAAAACGCAGCGAGCCTCTTACCCCGAACTGGTCCTTGGCATAGAGATCCTCTTCCTGGCTCTCGGCCAAATTCTGGACATAGCCGTCACGTGTGCGCCATTCGAAAGCCACGCGACCTGCCACCGTATCGGAGCCGAGATTGACGAAGCCCGAAAGCAAAGTCGCGTCGAAATTTCCGTAGCCCCCAGTAAGCGCAGCCGATGCGCCGGACTTGGGTTTGGCGGAGACGAGGCTGATCGCGCCCACCGCCGATGCGGTGCCAAACAGCGTAGCCTGCGGGCCCTTGATGACCTCCACGCGTTCGAGGTCGTAGATCGCCTGATACGAGCCGCGCGAGCGCGAAATGTCGACGCCGTTGTAGTAGAGCGTAACACGGGGCCCCTGCTGTGCCGAACCGCTGTCCGAAGTGATCCCGCGGATGACGATTCCGGGGTTATTGGCGCTCTGTTCCTGGATGTTGAGCCCCGGAACGTAGTTGGACAACTCGTCCAGATCGGTCACCCCGAGTTCGTCGATCGCATCACCAGTCAGCGCGCTGATCGTGATCGGCACATCCTTGGCGCGCTGTTCGATCTTCTGCGCCGTAACGATGATAGTTTCGCCTCGCTCATCGGCTCCTGCGGCGGCAGTTTCCTGCGCCAGCAAGGGTGACGGAAACAGGGCCACGGTCGCGAGCAAAGGGGCGCGATGTTTTTTCAGGGGCATTGATAATCCTTCGGTTAGCGCATTGGGCTCGCCGCGCGTTAGAAGCCGAAGGTGTCATTTTGCGTGCGGTTTAATTGCAGTTTTCAGGCAGCGTTGCGCTTTGAAGGCACTTACGTGACGAAAAATATGAATCGCGTGACGGCGTGGCAGCATAAAGCCGCGACGAAGCGCCTAAAGCGCATGGACAAGGAATAGCTCCACCAGCGAGGTTGAACCATTTTACCCCTAGCGGGGGATAGAAAACGACTGGATGGATATGAATGGTGCCCAGAAGAGGACTCGAACCTCCACGCCCTTGCGAGCGCCGCCACCTGAAGACGGTGCGTCTACCAATTCCGCCAT
>NZOF01000076.1 GCA_002695185.1 Erythrobacter sp. | reverse complement strand
GCGGGCAGAGCTGCGGACCCTTCGCTTGCGGCACAGCCGCAACCGACACCCTGGCCGCCATCCTGTCGGCCCAGCCGGTCCGCTGCACCCGCATCGACACCGACCGCTACGGCCGCACCGTCTCCCGCTGTCGGGCCGGACGCCTCGACGTGAACCGCGAAATGGTCAGGGGTGGCTTGGTGTGGGCTTATCGCAGATATTCAGAGGAATATGTGCGCGATGAGAAAGCTGCGAAGAAAGCGCGTATGGGCGTGTGGAAATACAAGTCGCAACCGGCGTGGGAGTATCGCGCCAGATAAATAATGAGGATCGTGCTAGCCGACCTACAACACTCGCCAACAAAGAAAACTACAATTAGGTAATTATCAGATCAAATCCGTTCAAAGTCTTCCCTGTAAGGCTCACTTATACTCGCCGTCTGTTGTTGATTCAAAATCCAAGCTGGCGCACCTATACAACCTTGCCAGTGGCACCGCAAAGCCCGATGATAACCGTCAATAAGCCTGTGCTGTCCATCACTTTCCGTAGCAATTAAAAGCGGCCTAGTAGCGTCCTCTTGTTCGAGTGAGCTGGCATACTCAAGGTCTAGATTTCCTCGACCTTCAATTTGCGCACGCAAATTCTGCAACTGAACAGCACCAAATTGAAAATCGTCCGGCCGTTCGCGTATCAGTTCGATTGCCTTCCACACATGGAAAATAGTCTTGTTCTCATGATTAAATATCTGTTTCGGAGGGCAGTTGATTTCCGGAAAATCTTGCCACTTAAGCTGTGTGTTTGTCATTTTGACCCCAACAACGATGCTTCACCAATCTTATAGGTCGAGCGCGTCCCGGCAAGCCGGGATCAGGCTCTAGCTCCAACCGCCAAAGCGGTTTCCGCCCGAGCCGCGCAGGCGGGTCTCGGCCGAGGCTGTGTGGAAACGCTCTTCCGTGGTAAGCTTTGACAAGGCAGAGGGAGGCATGGATGGCACGTTTCATTGATGGCACCGACCGGGAACAGGTCACGCTTTTCCCTGATCGTCTCGAGGACTGGATCGGCGAGGATCACCTGGTCCGTGTCGTCGACCTCTTCGTCGAAGAGCTCGATCTGCCGGCGCTCGGCTTCGAGCGTTGTGCGCCCGCCCGAACCGGTCGCCCGAACCCCGGTCCTGCGCGCCCTGCCCCGACGATCTCGGCCCTGGCGGGCGGGACCGCTGACGCGGGCGCAAGGCGCTGAGCGAGACAGCATGGATCGAGCGATGCGCCGGGTAGCGATTGGGAACCAACGCTGTCCGATGGCCGACGGCGTTCGGCGGATGGGAGATGGCGAATACCGAATTACGATGAACGTATAACGCCGAACAAATTACGAATCTGAATCGGAGGCAGAAGGAACTCTGCGGCCCGCGCTTGAGGCGCGGGCCATGACCAGCTGATGACGTGCCGGGGGATCGACCGGGCAAGCCCGCGCTCACCCTCGCCCCGACGATCTTTCTGTTTCCTTTATCCGCCACGCATCCCTGCGTCTGCCGGTCAAGGGGCCAGCGCCGCGCGTGCCGCGCGTCGTCGTCCAGGCGGGCCGCGTCCTCGGCTGCGCCTGCGGGCCGCACCACCCCGCCCTCCCGACCCCGTGACAGTCAGCCCCAGGGCCACGGGAAGGTCTGTTCTGTCGCAAAGTTTTTCGGTTTCCGGGCCGCAGTATATATTTCAGCGTTGTCAGGTGGTTGGCGAGGGGTTTGGGGCGTGATCGATTTCAAGGGTGTGCACTATCCGAAGTCGGTGATCCTGCATGCAGTGTTCTTCTATGTCCGCTATGCCGTCTCCTATCGCGATCTTGAAGAGATCCTGGCCGAGCGCGGGGTCACGGTCGATCACGCCACGCTGAACCGCTGGGTGGTGAAATTCGCGCTGAAGATCGCGGTCCGGGCCCGGGCGAAAAAACGGCCGACGGCCAGTTCGTGGCGAATGGACGAGACCTATATCAAGGTAAAGGGTCGCTGGACCTACCTCTATCGCGCCGTGGATCGGGACGGCCAAACCTTTGATTTCCTGCTCTCCGAGCGGCGCGATCTGGCAGCGGCGCGGGGGTTCTTCAAGCGCGCGATCGGCACGAACGGCGTGCCCGAGCGGGTCGTCATCGACAAGAGCGGCGCAAACCTCGCGGGGCTTCAGGCGGTAAATGTGATCCTGAAATTCACCGGCGGCGGACGAATGATCGAGATCCGGCAGGTTAAGTACTTGAATAACATTCTTGAGCAGGATCATCGCTTCATCAAGCGGATCACCGGGCCGATGATGGGCTTCAAGGCGTTCCATCCGGCCACCGCCACCATCGCCAAGATCGAGACAGCGCACATGATCCGCAAGGGCCAGATCCCAACCAACGGGGCAACCGCCTTTCAGATCTTCGCCGAACTCGCAGCATGATTCTGTCCTCGGGTTGGGTTATTCCGCCTTCAGATAAATTTTGCGACAGAACCTCTTGGGGGCGGTCGCCGCGCTGAGCGCACTGGAGTGAAGTTCGCTTTCAAGGCCTGGAGAAATGCCAGCCCGTCTCTTCGGTGTGGTCGGATCAGCTTTTCCCGATCGCCACCTCGATCAGCGCCAGCCCGCGCCGGGCCTGCACATGATCCAGCGCCTCGCTCAGCGCCGCCTCGAACTCGGTGGCATCCTTGACATGGCGGGCCCAGGCACGGCTGGCCTTTGCGATCTGCACGAAGTCGGGGCTCGGCGACAAGCTCGTGAGCGGCACGGCGTTTGACCGGGCGGCATGTCCAGCGGGATAGATATCCAGCACCGACTGGCGAACGGCGCCCCATTCCGCATTGTTGAGCACCAGAACGATCATCGGGAGTTCCAGAGCTTCGGCGAGTTGATGGCAGGCGACCGGATTGGCGAACATGTAGGACCCGTCGCCCATCGTGGCGACGACGATGTGATCCGGGCGCGCGAGCGCGAACCCCATTGCCGCCGGGAAGCCCCAGCCGAGGCCGCCGGCGTGCGGCCCGTCGAACCAGCTCTGGTGGCGCGTCAGCTGCATCGATGGCAGCTGGCAACCCAGTTCGGAAAAGACAGCTGCATCGCGCCCGGCCAGGGCCCGTGACAGGGTCAGGCTGATCCATGGCTTCGCCAGCGCGGCTGCATCGCGCTGCGCCATTGCGCTGCTGAAGCGCTTTTCCTGTTGGGCTGCGTGGGTTCGGGCCAGCGCATCGCGGCGGGCTGTGGCGTCCTGGGCGCGGTCCGGCCAATGCGCCTCAAGCGCGTGTTCCAAGGCCAGGATTGCGGGCGCGACCTCGGAGGTGAGGCCCAGATCGCAGCGGAAATTGCGGACACCGGATCGCTCGGCCAGGGGGCGCGGGCCGATCTGGATCACCCGCGCCTCCTCGCGGGGCTCGGCCTGCCCCGGCGCCCAAGGCGCCAGCGCGTCGAGGCACAAGATGACATCCGCGCGGTCGAGGAGCGCGCGCGGATCGGGATCTGTGGCCATCGGATGTGTCGTCGGCACCGCCAGTTCGACCGCCCAATATTGGCAGACCGCGATCCCCCAGCGCTCTGTCAGCCGCGACAAAGCATCGAAGGCCTCTGGCGTGCCTGCGCCGTGCTGGGCAAAGATCACGGGATGGTCGGCCTGCGCGATAAGTTCGGCCACCTCAGCCATCTGCGCGGCGACAGCGCCGATGTCGACGCCGCGCATCTGCGGGCGCCGCGCGCTGCCCCCGGCCGGGATCGTCTCGCTCAAGACCTCGCGCGGGAGGCTGACATAGACCGGGCCCTTCGGCGTCGAGGTCGCGATGCCATGCGCGCGATCCGTCACGTCGAAGATCTGCTCGGGAAAGCGCAATTCGTAATCCCACTTGCAGGCCTCGCGGATCAGGCTGGACTGGTCGAGCATTTCCTGGCCCCAACCGATCGGGACGGTGCGCGCGCCCAAGCGCCCCCGCTCCACTGTCGGCGTCCGGCCCGACATCAGCAGCATGGGGATGTTGTCGCAGGCCGCATTGATCGCGCCCATCGCCGCATTGGCGAGACCCACGTTGGTATGCACCATGACCGCCTGCGGCCGCCCCGTCGCCAGTGTATAACCATGCGCCATGGCGACGGCGGCACTTTCGAAGGGAACGGTCACGGCCTTGGGCAAGGCGATGCCGGCGGCCTCGGCCTCCGACATGCCTTCGATGATGGGAGGGAAATCCGTGCCCGAATTGGCGAAAATATAGTCCACACCCAGCGTCGCCATACGCGACAGCAGCGCCGCGCCGGTGGTCATGGTCCTTTTCTGGTCGTTCATGGCGAGGACGTCCTTCGTCAGTAAGTATGGGTGTCTGGATATGTGCTGCGGCCGCCCGCCTGTCGCAGGCGGCCTGTCAAGGATCGATCGGGCTCAGAACGGGTAGTGCTGGTTGGGGTCCTCGATGGTGATCCAGCGCAGATTGGTGAACTCGGCGATCGCCGCCTTGCCGCCGAACCGGCCGTAGCCAGAATCGTTCACCCCGCCAAAGGGCATCTGCGGCTCGTCCGCGACGGTCGGGCCGTTGATGTGGCAAATGCCGCTCTTGATCTGCCGGGCGGCGGAGAGCGCGCGCTGGATATCCTGGCTGAAGACCGCCGCCGAGAGGCCGTATTCGGTGTCGTTGGCCACCCGGATCGCCTCGTCATCGCCCCTGACCCGGATGATCGACTTGACCGGGCCGAAGCTCTCCTCGGCGTAGATGCGCATGTCGGGGGTCACGCCGTCGAGCAGGGTCGCGGAATGGATAGCGCCATCGCGCTGGCCGCCGGCGATGACTTTCGCGCCCTTCGCGGTGGCATCGGCGATCAGCGCCTCCATCTTGTCACCGGCCTCGGGGTTGACCAGCGCGCCCAGCACCACCTGCCCGCGCGGATCGCCATAGGGCAGTTTGCCCGCCCGCTCCGCCAGCTTTTGAGTGAAGGTATCGGCGATGGCCTCGTCCACGATGATCCGCTCGGTCGACATGCAGATCTGACCCTGGTTCATGAAGGCGCCGAAGATCGCCGCGTTCACGGCGCCGTCGATATCGGCGTCCGACAGGACGACGAGCGGGGCCTTGCCGCCCAGTTCCAGAAGCGAGGGCTTGAGGTTCTCGCCCGCGAGCCGACCGATGATGCGCCCGACGGCCGAGGAACCGGTGAAGTTCACATGCTTGACCTCGGGGGCCTCGATCAGCGCCTTTACCACCTCGGCGGCGTCGGACGGCGCGTTCGAGATGTAATTCACGACGCCTTCGGGAAAGCCCGCCTCGACAAAGCAATCCACGATCATGCGGTGCGTCTTGGGGCAGGCTTCCGAGCCCTTCAGGATCACGGTGTTGCCGCAAGCCAAAGGCATGGCCAGCGCTCGGGTGCCGAGGATCACCGGCGCGTTCCACGGCGCGATCCCGAGGCAGACACCTTTCGGCGTGGCAACCCCCATGGCCAGCGTGCCGGGCTTGTTGGCGGGGATGACCTCGCCGCCGATCTGGGTCGTCATGGCCGCCGCCTCGCGGATCACCCCTGCCGCGAGCATCACGTTGAACCCCGCCCAGGGGCCGGTCGCGCCGGTCTCGGTGATCATGGTGGCGATGAATTCGGCGGATTTCCTGTCCATGATGTCAGCCGCCTTGTTCAGAAGAGCGCGGCGCTGGCCCGGGCCGGTGGCGGCCCATGCCGGAAAGGCCGCGCCGGCCGCCTTGGCGACCGCTGCCGCGTCGACCGCCTTGGCGGCGGCGGCGGTGGTGGCCGTGGTGCCGGTGACGGGATCGATCCGGTCGAACGTGCCCTTGTCGGACGCCGCGATATCCTTGTTGTTCACTACGAAAGCGACACTCATAGTCTTTTCCTCCCTGGGTGTTTCCAAATCAGCGGTCAGGACCGGCCTTCGCGCATTCGCACGAGCGCGGCCAGGAGCCGGTTCATCGGCACCTCGATCCCGTGGCGCGCCGCCGCCGTCGCGACATAGCCGTTGAGCGCCTCGATCTCGGTCGGGCGGCCTGCCTCGATGTCCTGCAGCATCGAGGGCTTGTGCCCGGTGTGCTCGCGCAGGGCGAAGCCGATCTGTTTCTCCACGGCCGCGAGATCCGCCTCGACGCCCTCGGCGCGGCCCACGGCCAGCACTTCGGCGGCGATGGCCAGCGCGAGATCGGGGCCGACATGCGCGCCAATCGCACCGACCGGGCCCGCGCCCAGAACCGCCGTGGCATTCATCGCGCAGTTGAAGGCCGCCTTCTGCCAGACCTGCGCCGCGGCGTTCTCGGTCCAGATCAGCTGCGCGCCATCCAGCTCCGCCGCGAGCCGCGCGGCGGGGCCAGTCGAAACGAGGGCATCGAAGGGCGTGAAGGCCATGCCGTGGCTGGCCACATGCCCCGGGCCGCGCAGGTCGCCCGGCGTCATGGTGCAGCCGAAGAGCACCTGCCCTTCTGGCACCCGCGCCCGCACCCGCTCGACATTGCCCAGACCGTTCTGCAGCGTCAGCACGCAGGCCCCGCCCTCGATCAGCGGCGCGACCGATTGCAGGGCCGCGTCCGAGTGCATCGTCTTGGTCAGCAGGATCACAAGGTCGGCCTGCGGCGCCTCTTCGGGCAGCATTGCGGGGATCGCCAGATACTCGGTCCGGTCGTCCCAATCGACCCGGAGGCCCGCGCGGTTGATCGCCTCGAGATGGTCGGCATTCCGGTCCAGCAGGACGACCTCCTGCCCGGCGGCATGCAGCTCGGCGCCGATCACCGACCCCAATGCGCCCGCGCCCAGTATCGCAATCTTCATCCGTCTCTCTCCCGAATTGCGCCGTCAGCCAAGGACATGGGGCAGCCAGAGCGTGAGGCCCGGCACCAGGAGCAGGAGCACCACCCGGATCAGCTCCGCGCCAAAGAATGGCAGGACGCCCTTGAAGGTCTCGGACATCGGGGTGTTGGGCGCCAGCGACGAGATGACGAAGACGTTCATCCCCACAGGCGGCGTGATCAGCCCCAGCTCGACCACGATCAGCGCGATGATGCCGAACCAGATCTTGAGATCCTCGGTGCTCATCCCGAAACCGGACCCCTCGGCGCCCATGTAGAGACCGCCGTTCAGCTCGACCAGCACCGGCCAGAAGAACGGAATAACCAGCAGGATCATCGAGAGACTGTCCATCAGACAGCCCAGCAGGATCAGCGCGATCAGCAGAACCACCATGACCATCATCGGCGCCATGCCCGACTGCATGATCCATTCGGCGGTGGCCTGCGGGAGGCCGATGCGGGACATGAAGATCTTCATCAGCTCCGCGCCAAGCAGGATCAGATAGATCATCCCGGTCGTCGATGCCGTCTCGCGCAGCGCGTCGATCATCGCGGGCAGGCGGATCTGGCGGGTCATCGCCCCGTAGAGCCAGACCAGCGCCACGCCGATGGCGGCCGCGGGGGTTGGGTTGTAGATCCCGCCGTAGATGCCGCCCAGAACGATGCCGAAGATGACCAGGACCGGGATCGTGCCGAGGGTCGCGGCGCGGAATTCGGCCCAGCCGACGCCGCCATTCGCCGGACCGGCCTCCGGCTTGATCCAGACATAGAGCGCGATGGTCAGGATGAAGAGCAGCACCGCGAGGAGGCCCGGCAGGAGCGCGGCGGCGAACATGGTGACGATATTGGCCTCGACGATGATCGCGTAGATGATCAGCACCACCGACGGCGGGATCAGGATTCCGAGCACACCGCCCGCGGCGAGCGTGCCGGTGGCCAGCGCGCCGGAATAGCGGTATTTCTCCAGCTCGGGCAGGGCGACGCGGCCCATGGTGGACGCGGTGGCCAGCGACGAGCCGCAGACCGCGCCGAAGCCCGCGCAGCCCGCGATGGCCGCCATGGCGGTACCGCCGCGCATCCAGCCCAGCCAGGCATTCGCGCCCCGGAACAGGGCCTGGCTCAGCCCCGCCTTCGAGGCAAGCGCCCCCATCAGGATGAACAGGGGCACGACCGAGAGGTCATAGGTCGAGAATTGCCCGTAGGCCAAGGTCTTGAGCTGGTTGAAGACCGGCGCCACGCCATTGACCAGCATGATGCCGACGCCGCCCACGAGGATCATCGCATAGGCGATCGGTATGCGGATCGCGATCAGGACGACAAGGACGACCAGAGCAATAACGCCCAGTGACAGGGGGTCAGCCATTGCGGCCTCCGTTTTTCAGCTGTGCGATGTCCTGCCCGAGGGTGAGGAGCGCGGCGACCGCCAGCAGCGCAAGCGACATCAGGATCGGCACATAGGCAAGCCAGATCGGGACCTGAAGGATCGAGGTCTCATAGGCATATTGCTTCTGGTCCAGCATGCCGGCGTACATCCGCCAGAGCAGAAGAACCGAGAAGGCCAGCGCGATGATCGAGCCCAGAAGGTTCAGCAGGGCGATGGTGCGCGGCCCCGCCCGCTGGGTGAAGATATCTGCCGTCACGTTGGAGCGCATCATCTGGCAAAATGGCAGAAAGGCGAAGGCCGCGACCGCGACGCCCATCTCCGTCAGCTCGAAATCGCCCGGCACCGGCAGGCCGATGAGCGCGCCCAGGACCGAGACCACGTTCAGGGCCACGATCGCCAGCAGCAGCACGCCGCTAAGCATCGCCCATGCGCGTACGATCCTTGCGACCGCCCCGTTGCCTTCGGGGCGGCCCTCCTGTTGAAGAACCTCTGCCAAGATCAGTCCGCCGCGTTCTCGGCGACCAGGGAACGGGTCTTTTCGACCAGCGCGGCCCCGTCGATCCCTTTGGCAGATACCTCCTCGACCCAGCGGTCGACGACGACCTGCATGGCATCGAGGAAGGGCTTGGTCTGCTCTTCGGTCAGAATGCGGTGGGTATTGCCCGCATCGGTCGCGACCTTGATGCCGAAATCATCCGACGCCCGCCAGATGTCGCCGACCTGCCCCCACCAGTCGCGACCCGAGGCATCGCGGAACGCCTTCTGGATGTCCTCGGGCAGGCCGTCCCAGCGGGCCTTGTTCATGGAGACCTGGAACGTGGTATTGCCGAAGCGTTCGCGCTCGAACAACTCGATCTGGTATTTGGTCTGATCCTGGATCTTGAGGGGCGGGATGATCTCCCACGGGATCAGCGCCCCGTCGACGACGCCCTTTTGCAGCGCGGGCGGCAATTCGGGAACGGGCATCGCAATCGGGGTCGCGCCAAGGGCCTCGATCACCCAGGCGCCGGTGCGCGTCGGGATGCGCAGCTTGGCGCCCTTGAGATCCTCGAGGCTGGTGACATCGAGATTGGCGGTCTGGAGCGCCTGGCCTGCATGGACATGCAGGAACATGACCTCGAGACCGGTGTATTCCTGCTCGAGATCCGATTTGAACAGGTCATAGAGGGCGAGGTTCGCCGCCTTGGGGTCGTTTTTGTAGACTGTCGGCAGCTCCATGACCTCGGTGCGCGGAAACAGGCCGGGCGTGTAGCCATTGGCCGTCCAGACCAGATCGACGATGCCGTCGCGGGCCTGCTGCACCAGTTCCGGCGGGCGGCCGCCCAGCGTCATCGACGGAAAGATCTCGATCTTGACCTGCCCGCCCGAGTTTTCCTCGACGGCGCGGGCCCAGGGCTCGAGCATCTTGGTCTGCACCGGCGCCTGCTGGCCCAGGAAATGGTGCAGGCGGAATGTGTACTCTTCCGCCAATGCGGCGGACGAGAGCGCGAGGGTCGAGGCGGCGACGGTCAGCGCGCCCAAGAAAGTGCGACGATACATGAAATCCTCCCTGTTGTGCTCCCCTTGCGCGAACGGGCATCTCCTCCGGGAAGCCTCTGGACGATGAGCGCCGCGCCGATTAAAGTCAAAATGATACTTTGGATAGAGAGTATTCAGAAATATGATAGCGGTGCGCCACGTCGATCTGAACCTGCTGACCCTCCTGCTGCAGATCTACGACTCGCGTTCCGTCTCGGTCGCGGGGGCCAACCTCGGTCTAAGCCAGCCGGCCACCTCGAATGCGCTCTCGCGACTGCGACACATGCTGGACGATCCCCTGTTCATCCGCGGCCCGAAGGGAATGGAGCCCACCCTCTTCACCGAGCGCATCGTGCCGGACATTCGCGAGCACCTGGCGGGGATCGCCTCGGTCCTGAACGACGCCGGCACCTTTGACGCGGCCAACAGCAGACAGACCTTCCGGTTGTCGCTTTCGGGGCTCGGAGAGCAGGTCTTTCTTGCCTCACTGGCCCGGCGGGTCTTCAAGCTCGCGCCGGGGATCCGTCTGGAAAACGCCTCCTCGCCTTTCCTTGACCTCTACCGGACGCTCGCAACACGCGAATCCGAAATGGCCATCGGCCTGATCGAGATGCAGGATCCCCAATTGCGACAGGTCCATCTGTTTGACGAGGATTACCGCGTGATCGGTCCGCCGGGCCTGACCGAGCAGCGCGCCTCCTCGGTGGACCTGAGCCGCGAACGGATCGTGATGGCGGTGCCCAGCGTGACCTATGCCGACGATGTCGAACAGGTGCTGGCAGAGCGCGGGCTCGCCGACAACGTCTGCCTGCGGATCCGCAACTTCGGCGCCCTGCCCGAACTGCTCGCCACGCTCGACGCCTTTGCCATCGTCCCCGGCTATCTGGGCAGGCGCATGGTGGCCAAGGGGCAGGCCACATTGCTGAACATCGTCCTGCCCCGCGGCAGGCAGAAGGTTCAGCTCGTCTGGCACATCAACACGATGCGGGATCCCGGGTGCATCTGGCTGCGCGAGCAGATCATCGATCTGTTCCAGAGCCTCGACAGCCCCGACAGATGCGACACCGCCACTCATTCTCATCGATCAGATAGTCGTCGCCGCAGCTAGAGCATTGGACGGCCTTACCTTTCCATCGACATTGGCTGCAGTGGGCTTCGAGCCAGTCATTGAGTTCGAGGTTCAAGTGATCGTAGAAGACCGCGCGATCGTGGCAGGACGGGCATCGCAGGAAGATCTCGTCGCTTGAATAGCCACAGGCGATGCACGTATCCTCGTCGCGCAGATAGGCTTTAGCGCCGCAGCAGCCGCACCGATGCGGTTGCGGACCGATCTCTCTCGCACGAGCAGCCGACCGCTCCTGATAGGGCTCGAACCGGACGAGTCGGTGAAATAGTTCGAGGCCAAGCAGTTCCATGGCGCCGAAGGCAAACTGGTGGTCCTCGGTTTTGCAAAGCGCTGCAATGACCTGAAGGAGGACGTGCGTCACTTCATACCTGAGATCGATTCGATCGCCTTCGATCAACGGGGAGTGGAAGTGGACAAGCTTGTTGCGGGACCGCTGGAGCATATCGACAGCCGACCAGAAGGTTGCATCCCCCAGATATCTGGCGGCCTTAGGCTTGATATCCTCAAAATTCAGCGTTCGAATGTTGCCCGATTTCCAGAGCGCTTTTGCGTCCGCAATGCTCGCAGGACAGTTTTTCGGTCTAGTGACGCCGGCGAAACCCTCATGCTTGAGCACTAAGGCGGTCGATGCCAGTTCGACCGCGACCTGCATGAAGACGGTCGTCAGCGTGGCGCAGTCAACATCGAATGCCTTGTCATGGGCGTCGTTGTGGCCGGCAATCTCCTCAGCTGCCTTTTTGAGGAAGAGACCGGAATTGTGAAGCATCGCCGAGCTGATCTCGTCAGTGACCGGCTGGGATTGGGAGGCGCCAACGTCTGTCATTTATTCCAATTATACATGGTGCCGGAGACGGCGGCCAACATACCTTCGAAAGGACTTCTGGAACGGTCTGAAAATGGGAACTCGGCCGTTCGATTGGCTAATTGTAGCCGAATAGCCGGTTCCGGCAGAAGCGGCGATTCAGTGTCGACCAAAAATGACTTCAAGGGCACTAAGCGAACAGAACTACCCGTTTCGGGAACGGTGGTTTTGTCTGCCCTCCTGACCTTCGGCCTCCGAAAATGCTGCGCGGTGGACTAATGACCGGTTTGGGGAAGCTGCACTGAAGCGATGGCCTACCTGGCGAATGTCCGGAGAGGGCCGGAAGAGACGGTCGTGAGGACGCTTCACGGAAAACATGCGAGATTGCCTGGCAAGCTCGGAACGAGCCCAGACTGGCACATCCGGCTTTAACTGCGAATGCTAACAGGACGACCGGTCATACCAATCACGCGCCGATCATCCAGGCCCCCATCAGCATCATGACAAGGTTCTCGGTCAGCGACACGGCGCCCAGCGGAACGTTCGAATTGCCGCCCACGTAGGCGCAGGTGAGATCGCGCTTGTCGATGTAGACCGCCTTGATCACGCTGATCGCGCCAACCGTGCCGATGAACAGCGACACCGGCGCGACCAGCCAAACCCAGGGCGAGCTATGGCCAATCAGCGCCATCATGCCGACGCCGGCGACCAGTTCCAGATAGGGTTAGACATAGGCTTAGGGCACATGGCGCCGCGCTAGCAGGTCGTAGCCGAGGAATCCATTGCTGAAGCCCTCGACATCGCGCAGCTTCTGGATGGCCAGCGCGCACATCGACAGCGCAAAGTACCATTTCAGCCAAGTCAGCACCGGAAAACCGTCGTGAAAAGTCAGCATGATTGCCAGCGCCATCAGCGCGGTGGCGCCGAAAATCGTGAGGATCGGGCGATAGGTCGTCTCGCCCCTTTCCAGCACGTGCTGCCCGAAATGGCGGCGCAGCGCGTCATGGCCGCCGATACGTTCGCCGTTGATCCATGTCTGCGGCGTCGTCTCGACACAATGGGTGGCCATGAAGGCGTCGGTCTGATCGCGAGTCTCCAGCCGGATATCGGTCAGGTCGAACCCCTTGCGCTCCAGCAGGGATTTCGACTTGAGGCCGAACGGGCAGAGATGCCCAGGCATCGCCCTCCGCGCCAACACGGCCTTGTTGTCGCCGCGACTTGCATCGACGACAGCCTCCCGGTCGTTGATGAAATCGGCCATCTCACTCCCCCTTGTCGCGCGGCGTGCCGTCGGGCGCGTCGCCATTGGCCTCGATATCGGCAATATAACGCTCCATCTCGGCGATCTCACGGGTCTGCGCCTCGATGATGGCATCGGCCAGCGCACGCACACGCGGGTCCGAAATATCAGCCCGGCTGCTGGTCAGGATAGCGATGGAATGATGCGGGATCATCGCCTTCATCCAGGCCAAATCGCCGACGGTCACCTGACTGCGCACCAGCCCGACGCCGGCCAGGAAGGCGATCACGGCGCCGATCAGGATGGCGGCGTTCTTGCGGCGGTCGGAATACATGCCCAGCATGAAGGCCAACATGATCACCGCCATCGCCCCGCCCATATAGAGTGCCATCCACATCCGCGTCTGGCTGAACCAGACATGACCCCACGCATAGGTGTTCAGATACATCAGCCCATACATGATGATGGTCGAGGTCGCGATCATGGCCAGAAACCGGGCATAGCTGCCCTTGTGGCCGGGTTTTTGGTGTTGGTTTTCCATCTCAGTTCCCTTTTGCATCATTGATCCGGTCGTGCCGGGCCCGGATGTCTGCGGGCCAGGTCGATTTGATAAAGCTCAGAACAGCAACGATCTGCGGGTCGGTCAGAGTTTTTGAAAAAATCGGCATGGCGGATCGGTAATTGGGATCGCCGATCACGGCAGCCGTGCCGTTCCGGGTCAGATCGAAGAGTAGCCGGTCGTCATGGTGCCATGTGTGGCCCGTGGCATCATGTGGCGGCGCGGGAAGCAGCCCATCGGCGCCGGGTGTCTGCCAGTTGGGCTTACCCCGCAGATCGGCGCCGTGGCAGGATGCGCAATGCGCTGCGTAAAGTTCGCGCCCCTCGGCCACCAGCGCGGGGTCATCCGGACGCAGCAGGCGGCCGGCGTCGGCGGGCGGGCTCGCCCACCACAGTTCGAACGCCAGCAGCGCAGCGGCTAGGGCTATGGCGGCGAGCCTCATGGCCGTGCGTCCATGCGGCGGTAAACAGCGCCATCGCCCGCCTCGCCACCAAAGGACAGCACGTCATAGCTCGCCGCCGGATCATTGCCCATGCCGGGCGACCCTGCCGGCATGCCGGGCACCGCCAGACCGGCGACGTCAGGACGCTCGGTCAGCAACTCGTCGACGAGGTCCAGCGGTACATGGCCCTCGATCAGACGACCATCGATCTCGGCGGTGTGGCAGGAGGTCATCGACCCGGGCACGCCCAGTGCCGCTTTGACGCGCGACAAATCCGGGTTGTCGTCGATTTCGACGTGATAGCCCGCCGCTTCGGCCAGATCGCCCCAAGCGGTGCAACAGCCGCAATTCGGATCCTTGTGAAAGATCATCTGCTTGTTCTGAGCCTCAGCCGGGGCGGACAGGGCGACACCAAGGGCAATGGCGCCCAATCTGTGAAAGTTCATCTTGTTTTCCATATGTTGATGCGAAGCGCCTGCACGGCGCGAAACCGCCCGGGTCCGGGCTGGCCAACATCAGGAAAGTCGTGGCGGTCTCTTCAACGTATCCGCGACACGCTCCGTAAGGCGCAGATCGGCGGGCGCCCAATCTATTGCCCGTGCCATTAGTGGGAGAGTGGCGGGATCATGCCAAGACGGCAATGAGGCCAAAAGATGGCAGGACAGCCCCATGGCATGCCCGGGATCACAGCAATCGCCCATGTGCTGTGGCGCATCCGACATGCTGCTGTGCGTGTGCATCTTCGTCTCGTCAGCGGCTGTCTCGCCCCCGTGCAGCGACGAGAACGCGAGAACAAGACAGAGAAGGATTCCTGTAACGAGCCGCATGCCGCAAGCGTAGGGGTCAGTTGGGAAAACCACAATGGCTGTGGGTCCCGAAAGCTGACTGTCGCATCGGCCGACGAGACGTCAGCTTTGACCCGACGGCGGTCATCTGGAGACCTTGAGGAGCGGAGGTTTCGACCAAGTTCCGCTTTGCGGGCTCCGACCGCAACATGAAAAGGCAGGATATGTTCGATCTCGGCCGTGAGCAATATTCGCAGCATTCTCTCGATGAGAGAAAGCACAATCCGGCGTCCCCTATCGGGCCGCGCCCCCGGTTCCGGCCTGGCGGCCTCCACCCGAGCTGATCGAGGCGATGTGCGCGGCTGCGGCGTCCGATTGACCGTCTCGTCCCGAGCCGCCCCCTCGAACACCGGTCCTGCGCGCCCTGCCCCGACGATCTCGGCCCTGGCGGGCGGGACCGCTGACGCAGGCGCAAGGCGCTGAGCGAGACAGCATGGATCGAACGAAGCGCCGGCTTGCGGGTCGCGAGACCCTGCTTCTGTGCGCCCATGCCATCGGCGGCTTTCACCGCCCCCTCTCGGTCCTGCTCATTCCTGTCGCGGTGGCGAATCCATGACGGTCGGTATGTTGTGGTGACGCCGGGCCCGGCTTCCTGCGCCAGCATTGCGGTTCTGGTCAGGGGCCGGTGCCTCGTCCCGGATCCAGTCATCTGTCGCAGCGGTCATGCGGAGGCTTGCGATCGCTGCCAATCGGCTCCTTTCCGGCAAGGGCGTTTCTCATCGATGAAACATGACAGGGCAGTGCGGCGGACGGCCTTTGGCCTTCAACGGCGAATTTCCCCTGGCCTGCGGCCATTCCTCGCGGTCCAAATTCGCCTTTGACAGCCGCTCGGTCTGCCCTGTCCGCAGGGGTTTCATCGAAACGCCAAGGCAGGAAAGGAACACCCGATGGCAACCGAGATCATGAAGCTCCGCGTCAAGATCGGCGAAAAAGACGGCAAAAACTTCTGGGACGATTGCGGCGTCCTCTTCATCAACCGCAACGAGACCGGCGAGATCGCCTATGTCCAGGTCCGGCACAACATGTTCCCGAACGTCGATATGGTCGCCTTCCCGAAACGGGAAAGCACAGAAGGATAACCGGCGGGGGCGGCGAAAGGCGGCAAAGCTGGACAGCCTGTTCAGCGATGCCGACACCCGCAAGGCGCTCGGGATCACCGAGGCGCAGG
>NZOF01000075.1 GCA_002695185.1 Erythrobacter sp. | reverse complement strand
CGCGCGTCCGGCGCGCGGCAAGTTCGCGTCGAGACGCGTTCATTTTCTGAACGGAAGAAATGGTGGACAGGGCTGGATTGCCGGAGCCACACCGAAAATCGGCAGAAAACCAGGGGATGTGCCCCAGGGTGCTGGGGTGATTGCGTTACCTCATTGTAGCAGTTGCGCCAATCCCTATTTACGGGGTCAAATTGCCCACCACACGTCGCCTCAGGGGACTTTATGCGCGTCTTTGTCTGCTACCCTAGCGAAGTCCTCGGAGTCGCGGAAGAAGTGCGGAGCTTCGTGCGATCGGTTGGGCTGGACACGTGGTTCGACAAGGACAACCTAGTTGGGGGAGATGACTGGAACCGCGAACGCGAGCTGGGGCTCTCCGCCGCAGACTTGGTCATAGTGCTTTGCACTGAGGCCACCACTAGCCGAAATGGGGTGTATCACCGGGAGATCAACGAGGCACTGAGGCACGCGCAAGATCGGAGGCTGGGTACTCGGTACATCATCCCCCTTCGTATTGGTGACGTGTCGCTGCCGAGCGAGCTTGAGCGCCTCCAGTACGTCGATCAACATGCCGAGTTCTGGAGGCGCTCTCTCGCTATCGCGCTTGAGGCTGCCTGTGTCGAGCAGGGCGTGTCGGTCCCCCCGTCGCTAAAGGTTGCAGCTTCTATTCCCGACGAAGGCGGTGTGCGCTTGTTGTCGCTCTCTGATGAACGAGAGAAAGGACAGGTTCAAACCGACTGGATCGAGTATGAACTGCCGGGGCAGTACTGGGATTACGTCAATGGCGTCATCCGAGCGCGCGCACTCGGTCATCATTATCAGGCTCGGCGCTTTGTTGATGATCGGGTAGTGCGCGAGGGGTGGACCGGAGGTTCAGACTCTGAACTCACCGTCTCCGAATTTTACCGAAAAAACAATCTGGTCTCTCTTACGGTTGGTTGGTCCGAATATTACGCCGGTGCCGCGCACCCAAATCACGGTCTAGAAACCATAAATATATTTGGCGACCAAGCCGGTATAATTACTGTAGAGGAGTTGTTCGACCTCAAAACCAGCGCTCTTTACTATCTTCGAGATTACGTAAATTTGGACATTCGCCGACAAGCGCTAGAAAGCGAGAGCTGGGAAATCGGGAGGTATGTCGAAAGCTATGGCTGGGAGGTATTCAAGCATTTCTCATTCAACGAGAACGGGATGGTCATCAACTTGTCCGCATCCGCAGGTTTGCCGCACGTGTTAGGATTTACTGATGTCTATTTTCCATGGGAACATATAGGCGAGCAATTATCGCCAACTGCTAGACGGATTCTTTTGGCCGACACGTCCGAAGAGATCACATAAAGTGCTGGTGTGGGCCAATGATAATCTAGCCGCTGTGGTGCCGATACTCGTTGCAGTCGGAACCGGAATAGGTATTCTGATTCAGCGTAAGATCAGCGGCCAGGCGCATGTCGAAGATCAAGAGAGCATTGAGCGGGCTATTCGGCTCCACAATCTCCTCAAAACTGAAAATATGACCTTGCAGGAAGCAAAATCTCTGAGGGATCGTTTCCGTAGGCAGCGAGGAGGGATCGTCAGAGCCGAAGCGGATGCAATCGTTACTATGACTGCGGACGCCATTAAGCGTGAGCCGAAGATCGAAAACGCTGATGCGGATTTCGATAAGCCCATACCTTACGAGCACACTACGGCCGGGATGAGGCTCAAGGCGGCGGAAGAATTGGCGATGCTCGAAGCCCAGCTGAGCTATGCGGTGAGTGAATTTGCTCACGACTGTTCGGAGGCTCGCGCAAGCGCATTGTATGCCGCGCAAGACGCTTGGGAGCTATTTCGAGACGCAGACAGTGAGGTAGCCGGGCTATTGTGGGAGGGAGGCACGGGAGCGCCTCTCCTCGCCATTGGTCGTCGAATTGAGCTTACAGAGCAGCGGATCAAGGACATCCGGCTGGCACAAGCAGAGGCAAAATTGTGATGCTCGGCGGCGGTCGAGCCGACGAACCGAGCACCTGTAACACTTGCCTGTTTGTTCTGATTATGTTCTTTGCCAAGTGTGCTGATTCGAGCCGACGATAGCGAGATCGAGATGATCGTCACCATCGCGATCACAACGAGCCCTAATCATCTCATAAAGAGCGCGGAGCCCTCCGCTCGAAAGGAGCATCGCGCTCATTCAATGGAGGCTCTGACTGCACGGATGTTGAAGGCCCTGCGCCCATACCACATTATGCGAGCGGCGTCAGACACCGAGCGAGCGGAAGCGACCGGGTTGAAGCCTACGACGCCGCTCGGCTGACTGCTTAGAACCCTCTCGCGCGCCTTAGTGGCCAACCTTTCACCCACTGGGCGGCCCGACCTGAAATTGGTCCGTAGTCGCGAGCCGGGGCCTCCGACACTGTGTGCGCGCATTACCCCCGTACCCCCCTCCCCTCCGGCAAAAATACCCATTTACATTTCAAACAACGAGCGTAGTTTGTAACGTCATATTCCCACAAGCAGGGGCATGACCATGACTGACTACGTGGCGTACATGCGGGTATCCACCGCGAAGCAGGGCCGGAGCGGCCTTGGACTTGAGGCACAGCAAAGCGCAATCAATGCCTACCTGCGGCCAAGCGACCGGCTACTCACCCCACCCTTCGTCGAGACTGAGAGCGGCAAACGAAACGACCGGCCTGAGCTGGCAAAGGCGCTTCACCGCTGCAAGCTGACGGGGGCGACACTTCTAGTGGCCAAGCTTGACCGGCTGAGCCGCAACGTTGCCTTTATCGCCACCTTGCAAGAGGCAGGCGTCCCCTTCGTCGCTGCCGATATGCCAGAAGCCAACGAGCTTACCATCCACGTAATGGCGGCAATGGCGCAGCACGAGCGCAAGGCGATCAGCAAGCGAACAAAGGAAGCGCTGGCCGCTGCCAAGGCGCGCGGGAAGTCTCTGGGAGGTTGGAGAGAACGCAGCGATGGCAAGCCCCGCAAGCCAGTGGACCACCACCAGGGCACCGCGGCAAGGCAGGCGGCAGCGGCAGAGTTCAACGCGGACATCGGCAAGGCCATTGCGGATTTGAGGGCCGATGGCGCGGGCACGCTGGCAGACATCGCGCGGCGATTGAATGAGGAAGGGATCAAGACGCGGCGAGGAGGACGCTGGCAAGCCACGCAGGTAAAGCGGGTGCTCGATGCCAACCAATAGATCACGAAAACGCAATACCTATGACCCACTGTCGAATAAGTGCGCCACCTAGTTACTCAGCACGTATATGGGCCCCACCTTGTTAGCACTGGGGTAGTCGAAATGAATGCAAAGCTTATACTTGGCACGCGCGGAAAAAAGACTTTGCGCTTTCGTGAGATTGCCTCAAGCTATTAGGCGGGACAAACAGAAAGGAACTACCATGTGTGCCGCTGACATTTCGCGTAACTCCGCGATGCTTGAACTGATTGACGACTACCTAGACACGACGGGCAAGTCCGCCCGCTGGCTTGGGATCGTTGCTGCCAAAGACCCTCGCCTCGTGCCTAATCTGCGCAGAGGGCAGGAGTACCCCGCGCGCATCATGCTGGGCCTACTTGAGCGCCTCATGGTTCCTCTATTGGCGCAGCGCGAGCAAGAGATTGCGGACATTGAGGAGATGGAGGCAGCCTTGTGCAGTGAAGCAGATTTCATCCGCCACGATCTGCCCGAGGCTGCCTAGAGATGGCCGCGATTATGACAGACAGGCCCGAACGCCCCCCGCTTTCCCCGGCTGACTTGGCGGAGCGTTGGGGCTGCTCGACGACGCTAATATACGACCTGCTCGCAGCGGGCACGCTCCGGGGCTTCAAGCTGGGTAAGCTCTGGCGCGTGCCGGTTTCGGCAGTGGAGGAATACGAGACCGGGAGCCCTCCAGCGATAGATGTTGCGGACGTCTCGCCAACGGTTGATCGAGCGCACGAGGATGCAGCGACTGTTACCCGGCTAACGCGCAAGGGGGCCTAGCTACTTAGCCCCCTCTTTCGCCCCGCCCCGCTGCCTGCTGCCTTTTTTGGTTTCAGGTGCAGGCGGGGTTTCCTCTATCTGATTAGGCTTCTGCGGACCGTCTGCCTCCCATACCCCCGCATTAATGTGCGTGACGCGCCGTCCTTCGAGCCATTCAATCAATAGAGCCCTCAACGCATCCTGCTCATTCTGTTGCCGCATCCATGCCTGGGGCGCGTAGCCATGTCGCTCAAGTTCCTTATCGGGAAGCGGCGACCCCACTGCGTGCCCTATTTCACGCAACAAATCGCTGCGCGCGGCATTCAGGCGAACAAAGGCACCTTGGGCGGTTTCGGCATTGTCCGACCCAAGAGAGCCGTCATTCAGCGCCTCCATAACTCTTGAGTAAGCATCCCGCACCGGCGCTTCCGAGAACAACACCGGCACCATGTTCAAGCTGCCGACGTGATCGGGCGAAAGTTCTAGCCCCCGCGTGCGCAGTAAGCCCTCAAGCACAGCTTCGCGCCGCCGCTTATAGTCCCGCTGTCGGTCGATCACCCGCGTGACCCAAACGCCGATCACCGGCCCCGACAGGATCGCCAGAAGGGTCAACCAATCAAAATAGGTTGGTGAAGACATGCCCCTATTTTCCACGCGCGGCGTTCAACAGCAAGCCCCGCCCCGGAGTTATCCGTTCTTAATTCGTTCCGCTGCGCCCGTGAATTGATACCGTCTAGACAAATCAGTTACACACTGCCCAGTCATCATGTCCTTCTAGCTTCCCCCGTTGTTCCTTGTGGGGGAATGAGCGCGCTCCTCGCCAATCCCTGCGTCGAGCTTGCAGGAGCCGCCCCTTGTTCTCATTCACGGGGGGCGGCTCGCTGTGCTGGACGAGCTGGCCCTTCATGCTCGCGCCTCCACGCGGGCCATCTGTATCGGCTTTTGTCAATTCTATTCCCACATGCAGGAGACCCCGTGGAGATCGAACACGACCCCCGCTCTGACCAGCGGGCACTGATGATTATTTCGGACCGTCTGGCTGACCCAGAGCTAGAACGCTTCTTCACTCACAACGCACATCGCCGCGCCGCTACCCGGGCTCTGCTTGAGCTACTAGGCGTTCCGCTGCCAAGCTGGGCACAACGCCATGTCAATGGGCGGTCGGCGGCAACAAAGGCGGCATTGGCCCGCTATCGGGCGGACAATCCCGATGAAAACCTCCCGCGAGGCTATGTGCCCCCTCGCGAGCGCTAGAGGCAGCCGCAACCAATCATGGATGAAACCCCTCCGGATAAGGCGGGGACCGGGCACGAGAGAAACCCTCTAGCCGAGCTACCCCCTCAAGAGCTGCTGAAACATCACCAGCGCAAGCTGCGGTCGATTGCCCTGCATCAGGGCATGGACGGCGTGCAGGCGTACAAGGCCCGCTTTCCAGAGGCCGCTACCCTCCGCATCCACTCTGCGCCCGTAGCCTACAAGCCAAAGCCTGCGGGATACTCTACTGCCATCGTGGAGTTGGTCAGCAGATGGTTCGATGATGCCGACGCTCTCGGTAGTACCAACCGCTCCGACGTTGAGGCGCTGAACAAGCTGCTCGGCACCGCATACAATCCGGCCAATCATTTCAGCAAACCCCTTCCGGCTTCCCTGCTGCGAAAGCTGGCAGCGCTGTTCGCGGAACGGGGTGCCGCCTTGGACATCCGGCACGTCAGCAGCCTTTCGCAGGTACGGAAAACTGTCCGATCTGTACGGGCTGGGGACCGCACCGGAGCAGTGCCTATGGGCAAATGGGGAAGCCGTGATGGCGATACGCTAATAGTCAACGGCCACCACTTCGCGATCGAACGGCATAACGGGCACGAATGCATCCGGCTTTCTGTTGACGGCTCCCGGTTGCGCCTCCGCCTGGACGCGCTGACCGAGCTGCTCTCGCTCACCGGGCTAGCCCCGGATAGTTCACCTCAGGATACTGCTGCTTGCAGCATAGGAGAACTGGCCCCGGGCCCTGATCCGAGCACATTGTCGGCACCCATTGCCGATAGTCTCCCGAAGACGTGGCCCCACCTCGAACAGGCTGACCTCTCATCTCCGGGAGATGCGCCCCCGGTTCGCGTCAAAGACGGACTGGCCGCTCGAATTGACCGTCTCGCAACCCTGAATAGCCCCGCGAACGAGGCCGCTGATCGGCCCGAAGGACCGGACCCGCTCGCCCTAATCTAGCCCAAGGACAACATGACACCTCAACCCGTCTCCTTCGACATGTCGGAGCAAACGACAGCCGCCAAATTCGAGCATTACAAGACGCCCCCGACCGCAGAGACGGCGGCTACCCTCCTCGCCATGGAAGCCAAAGCAAGGGCTCCGAAGCGGGCACACAAGAAGGCGGCCAAGCGGAAGGCTATGCCGAGCCCCCAGCCGCGCGAGCAGCATGACGCCCATGTTCGCGCCGCCCGCCCTCGACTCCTCTCACAACGGGCCACAATCTCGGTGGAGCATGAGCTTCACCCGCCCCTCGGCCCAGACGGCTGGGGGATGAATACGGGCATACAGCTTAGCAGCATGGGCGAAGGTGCCCGCCCCCGAGGAACCCGCCTCGGATAACACCCGCACTCCACGACCTGAAATTACAACCAACCCGCGCGGCCATACCCCGCCGCGCTCGAAAGGACATTGATGACCGAACTGACTACACTCGCTACCGCCCTTGCGGAAGCCGAGGCCGACCTCGCTCTCGCTGAGCGCCTCGCTACCGCGAAAGAGCGCGTGGCAAAGCTATCGAAGGAAGTAGCCGCTGCCGAGGCGGAGGCGCTAAGGGTTCAGGCCCTGCGCGCTGCGGAAGCTGCCGAAGCGCGGTTCGCTAATATCAGCGACGTAAAAGTTACAAGTACCGCGTCGAAAGCGGGCGACACCCTCCAGCACCTCCTATTCACGATCACTTGGCGAGGGCCGCGCTATGACATGTGGAGCGGCACTAGCCCCATAGTCGGTTGGCAGGTGGTAGGCTTCCGAGCGGTTCCAGAAAACGTACTTGCCTATCTCGTCGAGAAAGCCCCCGACCGCATCCCCTCCGAGATCATGGCCCTAGCGCCTAATAGCCCGGCACAGGCCATGGAGACTTACCTAGCGGGCAAACGGCGTGGGTACTTCCGAGGCAAAAACCAGTGAGCCTCACGAAGCGTGAAACCGCCAAAGTGAATGCGGCTCTACTCGAAATCCACCATGCCGGTATTGACACAGGCGAAGTCACCAACGTGGCGAAAGCATTGCTGAATACCGGCACCCCGCCGCGCCAAGCCTACGAAACGGCTTTCAACAAATTCGCCGCTAATCGCCCGGACTTCCGGGCATCACTTATGCGCATAGGCCAACTCATTGAGGCCACCGACCTCCCGACGCTGGCCCGCTACAATGTCGCGATGGCCCGCTACATTGAAACGGGCGACTACGACGAGTTCGCGAAGATTGCGCCCGAAGTTCAGCAGGACCTCTCGGCAATGGCAGAGCGAACTGGAGACGCCGGATTTGCCGACATGGCGGGTGCCTTTGCTGTCAGCGAAGCGCCGATAGCCCCAGAGCAACCAACCGCTCCCGAGAAAGGACCCGGACACACGCACATGGGCTTCCAGCCTTCTGCGGTGCCACAACAGGACAGCCAAGGTAAATGAACGACAACAACAGCCGGGGACAGTCCTACGAGGACCCCATCTACGATGAGATTGAAGCGCAGCTTGAGCGCGAGTACGGCCTCCCCTCTGGGGGAATGAAGGCAATCCGCACTCGCGGAGAGCGGTCCAACGCCGATCAAGTGTCCCCGGTGGGTGCGCGCACGGTCTACCAGATCATGCCCCAGACGCGCCGCCTGTTCAAAAAGACCTACGGCGTGGACGCCTACACCAGCCCTGCCGACGCGGCGCGCGTTGCTGCCCTGCACCTGCGCGACAGTATGCGCCGTAATGGCGGGAGCTGGGAGGCTGCGGTTGGCGAGTATCACGGCGGTACCGATCGCCGGAACTGGGGCAAGGTCAACCAGTCGTATCGAGCGCGGGTTCTTGGACGAGCCGGTGGCTCCGAAGGTGCGGGCAGTTCCGGGTACACGCCTCGGGAAATCCCCAAACCGAAGCTGCCGACCGTGGCCGAGATGCTCGGGTCTACCCCCGGCGCCATGTTCGGAGAGATCGAGGACGAGCTGCGCGAGATCAAGCGCACGCCTCCTCCCAAGGCACCGAGCGTGTCTGACATGATACGTGACAAGCTCACCGATGGTCTCCAGCTCGCACCTGTGGACCTCGACCCTGTGCAGGCGGAGATCGGTATGCACGACGCCGCCGCCGCGGAAGAGAAGGAGCGCCAGGCGGTAACGCACTGGCAGAGATTCGAGGCGGGTATGCAGGAGACGCTACTCGGCGAACTGATCGACGCGCTGGATAGCCAAAGCTACGCAGAGGACCCGGAGTTCAGCAGCTACTACCTCCAGAACTGGAAACAGATCGAGGAGTACGCCCAGAACGACAACGAGGTCTCGATGATCCGCGGCGCGCGCAGCTTCGACGACCTTGCGCAGATCGAGCGCGAGATCGAGGAGCAGCGGGAGCGAAAGAGGGTCATCGGCACCTCCTCTTCTCCAACAGCGCTGATGATCGGTACCGGTCTCCTCGACCCGGTGGGCTGGCTCGCCGGGGCCGCTGTCGGAAAGGGCTTCCAGATCGCCGGGGCAGGCAGCCGGGCGCTCGCCTCGGCGGGCCGACCTATCGCCTCATTGGCGTCTGCTGCTGGCGAAGGCGCGCTGGGCAACCTCGCTGTGACCGCAGGGCTCGACGCCTCCGGCGACTATGTAGGCATCGACGAGTACGCCGTGTCGGCCCTCACCGGTCTCGGGATCGGCGTGGCCCTCGGCCAACTCGCAAACACCGCCTCTCGTAGCAGCATTGCCGCCGATCAGATCGCACACGCGCGCGCCGCGCGGGAGGCACATATCTCCGGCATCGCCGATACGGTTCGCTCCGAGATGCCTCACGCTGCTCCAGAGGAGGTCTCGGCAGCGGTTCAGCAAAGGATCGCGAAGGACTATCTCGATGTCCTAGACTACTCCCTTGCAGACATCCCAGAGAACCAACGCCTCGGCCTGTCCGAGGATGTGCTCACGCAGGGCGATGAGTTTCAGCGTATCCTCGACGAGAGCGGCGGCGACATCCAAGGTGTTGCCGACAGGACCGAGCGCCTCATGGTCGAGCAGACCATCGCCCGCGCGGCGAAGATCGCAGAAGCCAATCCTGTCGATACCAAGGCCCTCAAGACCATTCTATCGAAGGGCGGTCTGGAGGCCACCAGTACTCGTCTCCTCCTGTCCGAGAGCCCGGTCGCGCGGGCCATTGCCACCACCCTGCTGGAGAACCCGCAGGGGGGCGCAGGACGGCACCGCACGGCTGCCATCACGGCCTTCATGCGGGAGCGGGTATACAACGAGACGTTCCACGGCTTCGACGCCTTGGCTGGCCAATACCGCCGCAAGAGCGGTGTAGGGATCGTCCGCGACTTCTGGGACGGCTCCAGCCGCAACGACTTCAACCGCCGCGTGTTCAGCGAGATCGAGCGCCGCGGTGGATCTTCTCCCGGCACACGCTTCGACGCCAACCCGTTCGTAGTGGAGGCCGCCGACCTGTTTGAAACAGGTATGGAAAAGATGAGGGTCGAGCAGCAGCGCGCGGGTACGATCGGCAATGCCCGCCTCGGCGATAACAGCATCGGCTATGTGCCTCACCGCCTTGACCCCCGTAAGGTGCTTTCCCTGTCACCTAAGCAAATGGGTCGGGTTCGTGGCATCCTCTCTCGCCAGTTCCAAGAGATCGAAGGCTTCGATATGAAGTTCTCCGACCAGTTAGCCGCGCGCTATCTGGAACGGGGCGTCGATGCCGCGAACGGGTCGTATCAGGTCCCCTTCAACCTGCACTCGCCAGAGGCAGGTCAGATCGTCCGAGACGCTCTTGAGGCCATGAGCATGGACCCGACCGAGATCGACAAGATCATGGGCAAGTTCAGCCGGGGCGGTGCAGGCCACACCAAGCGCCGCCTTCGGCTAGACCTCTCCGAAGAGATCGGGGACGGTAAGCAGCTCATGGACATCTTCGTCACGGACATCCCGGCCCTGTACCGCTCGTACGCGCGGCGGGTCGCCGGGGAGGTGTCGCTGGCGCAGTACGGGGTCATGGGCAAGAAGGGCCTCGACATCCTCAAGAAGGCGATGATCGCCTCCGGCTCAAAGCCTACCGAGGTTGCTGCTTTCGACCAGATCGCCGCAGAGTTCCTCAACACCCCGTTCGGAGAGGCTCGCTGGCAGTGGATGGACAACCTCCGGCTCGCCACCAGCGCCTCTCGGCTCGGTGGTATGGCCTTCACCCAGTTCGCCGAGTTCGGGAACGCCATCCCTGCCCTCGGTGTCCAAGCGGCCACCCGCTCCATCAAGGCACTTCCTCGGATGATGAAGGAGGTTCGGGAAATCTCTACCGGCAAGGTCGCTCCTAACGACATGCTACGTAGTCTCGACCAGATGGGTGGCGGCGTCGGAATGGACGACTACTGGATGACCCGCATGTTCGATGTCAGGGACAATGATGTCGAGCTGTACAATGGCAGCGACCTGGGCTTCCTGACGCGAGCAGTCCGGGCCGGGGCACACGGAAACATGATCCTCTCTGGGCATCGTATGATCCTCGCCGCGCAGACCCGGTTAATGGCCGAAGAGGTCCTCCGCAAGGCGGTGAAGTTCGCCCGATCCGGTGCCGACGATCTGGCTCTGGATGATATGGGAATACATCCGCAGCTTCGAGAGGCGCTCCGCGCTGATTTGGACCGCATCGCCACCTTCGACAGCAAGGGCAACCTGACCGGCCTCGACCTCTTCAAGGGGGAGGCCCTCAAGCCTGATATGGTCAACGAGCTAGTGCAGGCCGTAGAGCGCGGTGCAGGTCAGATCATCCAGAGGACCTTCACCGGGGAGACCGGGAAGTGGGCACACAATGGCTTCCTCAAGCTGCTGTACCAGTTCCGCACCTTCTCCATCACGTCGGTCGAAAAGCAGTGGGGCCGCAACGCCCGAAACTTCGGCGCGATGAAGTCGTTTATGTACCTTCTCGCAGCCATGAGCTTCGCCGCGCCTATCCACATCGCCCGTACCGGCCTCAAGGCCGCGTCGATGGATGAGGGCAAGCGAGACGAGTACCTGACCGATAACCTCGCGCCTCTGGCGCTGACTAGGGCCACGCTCAACTACGCCTCAATGGCGGGTTTGTCTGGCGACATCATGGACCTCGGGGTTGGGACGTTCTCGAACTACGGAGGCGATTGGGGCGAGGCATTGGGCGACAGCTACGGCCCACGCGGGAAACGAAGCGACCTTTTGTTTGGGGGCGTCGTGGCTCCTAGCGCGGGACTAGCGCAAGACCTGTTTTCCGGCCTAT
>NZOF01000074.1 GCA_002695185.1 Erythrobacter sp. | reverse complement strand
GATCTTCTGGGTCGACTTGACCGAGTTGATCCGGCCCTTGAGTTCCTTGAGGCTAGCCATTTCGGCTCCCTTATCTCGTCAGGCTTATGCGAACTGCTTGGCGAAGGTCTTGAGCGCGTCGACGACCTTGTCCTTGGTATCGTCTTCGAACTTGCCGGTGGTGCGGATGGTTTCCAGCACGTCGGCATGCTCGCTGCGCATGTAGCTCAGCATCTGCGCTTCGTAGTCCGTCACGCGGTCCACCGCCACATCGTCGAGATAGCCGTTGGTGCCGGCGAAGATCGACACGGTCTGCTCTTCGAACGGCATCGGCGAGAACTGCGGCTGCTTGAGCAGTTCCGTCAGGCGCGCACCGCGGTTGAGCAGCTTCTGCGTGGCAGCATCGAGGTCCGAACCGAACTGCGCGAAGGCAGCCATTTCGCGATACTGTGCAAGGTCGAGCTTCATCGAACCCGAGACCTTCTTCATCGCCTTGGTCTGGGCAGCACCGCCCACACGGCTGACCGACAGGCCGACGTTGATGGCCGGACGGATGCCCTGATAGAACAGGTCGGTTTCGAGGAAGATCTGGCCGTCGGTGATCGAAATCACGTTGGTCGGGATGTAGGCCGACACGTCGCCTGCCTGCGTTTCGATAATCGGCAGCGCGGTCAGCGAACCGCCGCCATTGGCGCCGTTCATCTTGGCCGCACGCTCGAGCAGGCGGCTGTGGAGATAGAACACATCGCCGGGGTAAGCTTCACGGCCCGGAGGACGACGAAGCAGCAGCGACATCTGGCGATAGGCCACGGCTTGCTTGGACAAGTCGTCGTAGCAGATCACGGCGTGCATGCCGTTGTCACGGAAGAATTCACCCATGGCGCAGCCGGTGTAGGGTGCGAGATACTGCAGCGGGGCAGGCTCCGAAGCGGTAGCGGCCACGACGATGGAATATTCCATCGCGCCGTTTTCTTCGAGGCTCTTCACGATCTGGGCGACCGTGGAACGCTTCTGGCCGACGGCGACATAGACGCAGTAAAGCTTCTTGCCTTCGTCGTCGCCTGCGTTGGCTTCCTTCTGGTTGATGAAGGTATCGATCGCCACGGCAGACTTACCGGTCTGGCGGTCACCGATGATCAGTTCGCGCTGGCCGCGGCCGACGGGAACGAGAGCGTCGACGGCCTTGAGGCCCGACTGCACGGGTTCGGAAACCGATTCACGCGGGATGATGCCCGGAGCCTTCACTTCGACGCGCATGCGCTTGTCGGCAACGATCGGGCCCTTGCCATCGATCGGGTTGCCCAGAGCATCGACCACGCGGCCGAGCAGGCCCTTGCCGACGGGAACGTCCACGATGGTGCCGGTGCGCTTGACCGTGTCGCCTTCGGCGATGTCGGTATCGGCGCCGAAGATCACGGCACCCACATTGTCCGCTTCCAGGTTCAGGGCCATGCCCTGCACGCCATTGGCAAATTCGATCATCTCGCCGGCCTGGACGTTGTCGAGGCCGTGGATGCGGGCGATGCCGTCACCAACGGAGAGAACCGAACCGACTTCGCTGACTTCGGCTTCGCTGCCGAAATTGGCGATCTGGTCCTTGATGACCTTGGAGATTTCTGCTGCGCGGATATCCATGTTTCTAGTCCTTTAAGCCTTCATGGCCTGGGCGAGAGAATTGAGACGGGTGCGGATCGAGCCGTCGATACGCTTCGATCCGATGGTTACGACGAGGCCGCCGAGAATCTCGGGGTCGACCTTCGTGGAAAGTTTGACCGTGCGGCCTTCACGGGCGGTGAGCTTGCTCTTGAGATCGGCAAGCTGCGCGTCGGTCAGCGCATGGGCGCTGGTGACATCCGCGAAGACTTCGCCGCGCTGGGCGGAAGCGATCGTGCGGAAAGCGCGAATGACGCCGGGAAGCTGCCCGAGCCGGCGGTTCTGCGCCAGCGTGCCGAGAAACTTCTGCGTCAGGTCGCTGAGGCCCATGATGGCCGATACGCCCCACAGGGCCTTTTCGGCCTGGCCACGCGTCACGCGGGGATTGGTGGTGAGCATCTTGAGCTCGGGCGATTCGGCCAGGCCAGCCTCGAGCTTGTCGAGGTCCGATTCGACCGCGGTAACGGTCCCGGCCTCGCTGGCCAGATCGAATAGGGCTGAGGCATAACGCCCTGCAAGGCTAGCCTGAATACCGGCGGAAATATCCACGCGTCTCTCGTCCTCTAAGGGTCGGAAAAAGGGTTCTGTACGTCCATGCCGATTAGCAGCGAAATTGAATCGCCCCGGCAAGATTGGCGCGCGCCTAGCAAAGGGGGTCCCGCAAGGCAACCCGAGTCAGCTTAGTTGATCACTGGCCTTCGTTCGGCTCGCACTGATAGACCAGCCGTTCGTTGGGCTGGCGGGGGAGCTGGCCGAGGACTTCGCCCTGCAGATCGCCGAGCGTGCTCGCCGCGCCTTCCGCGCCGCAGCTGGGGGCCTTGTACTTACCGCGCGCCTCGCGGGCCTCGCTCATCGCGCTGCGCGGCAGGAGATAGCGTTCGGAGCGGAAGATGCGGCGGTCGGGATCGAAGCTGTTCACAGCCACGGCGTCTTCCTCGTTCGGCACGAACACGCGTGACCAATTGCCCGAGGCATAGCCATATTGCGTGCGCTCGTTGACGCAGCCTTCGGAGGTCCAGTCGAAATTCAGTTCGGGCGTTTCGGCATTGGTGATGCGGCTGCGTTCGGGGAGGATATGGCACACGAAGCTACCATCACCCCCGGCATTGGCGGCGAGCGGGTCGCTGCCGCCCGAAGCGGCGGTGCCGTCCTGCATATCGGCGGCCACGCGGCGGTCGATCTCGTCCAGGCCCGGCCGGGTCACGAAGGCGATCGACGCTACTACTATAAGGAAGCCGGCAAGCGCGAAGGCGATGTTCGCTTTCTTATGGCGCAGCGGCGCGTCCTCGGCCTCGGGATCGGTGCGTTCGCGATGGCTCCAGGCCCACAGGCCCAGCCCGAAGGCGACCAGCAGCAGCACGAAAGCCAGCGCCATCCGGTCCTCGCGGTCCTGCGCCACGCTCAGCTGCGCTTTCAGCAATGCGCGTTCGCGCTTCTCGCGCGTCTCTTCGGTCCGCTGGGCCAGATTCTGCAAGGCCTCGACCCGTTCCGCTTCCAGCCGCTCCTTCTCGGCGGCGTCAAGATCGGCGAGGCTGCGGCAGGTGCTGTCATTGGTCAGCGGGGTCACGTCGTTCTCGCGCAGGAAAGGCAGCAATTCGCGATTGGACACGGCGAAGAAGAATTCCGCATCGCCGCCTTCATTGTCCGCGCCGAAACTGTTCACCCCAACCACGCGGCCGCACGGATCGAGCAGCGGACCGCCCGAATTGCCGCGCGCAATAGGCGCGGTGTGCAGGATAGTGTCGAATTGGCGGCTGGGCCGCGCACCCGACACGAAGCCGGGGCTTTTCACCGGCGGCATGGAGCGGAAAATATCGCTCATCGCCAGGCCCTGCGCCCGGTCCACATTCATGGGATAGCCCACGCTCACGACCTGCCCGCTGTCCGCCACTTCGCGCGAGGTGATGGCGAGGGGAGGGAGGCGCAGATCGCCCGTCACCTCGACCAGCGCCAGATCGGTTCGGCTGTTGACCGCGATGATCTGGCCGTAAACCGCCTCTCCGCCGCCGCTGGGCACGATGCCGATGCGCAGATCGCCGTCGCTCATCGCATCGCGCACCACATGGGCATTGGTCACGATCTTGTCAGGCGCGACGGCAAAGCCGGTCCCGTGGCTGACGGGATAGATCTCGTCATTGGTGCTCTGGCCAAGGATCACGACGCGGACCACGCCGCGCGCCGCCACATCGATATCGGCCGGTTCGGCCTGTGCGATGGCGGGCAGGAGCAGCGCTATCAGTGCCGCGATTGCTGTAAGGAAACGTGTCATTGGCGCTGGTCCTTACCTATGTCCCCGCATTGACCGCAAGCTTCGGGATGCGCCGCGTCCAGAGCTTTGGCATTCCTTGGTGCACACGCTAGGAAAGTAGCCCCATGGTAAAGACGCCCGACACCCTATCCCTGACCGACGAGGAACGCTGGCGCATCGCGCTGGCGAAGGACCGCCGGTTCGACGGGGCTTTCGTGACCGGCGTGCACTCGACCGGCATATACTGCCGCCCGTCCTGCCCGGCACGCGCGCCCAAGCGGGAAAACGTGCGCTTCTATGCCGATCCCGCTTCGGCAGAGGCGGCGGGCCTGCGTGCCTGCAAACGCTGCGCCCCCGACCAGCAGAGCCGCGAAGAGCAGGCAGTGCTTCACGCGCTCGCCGCGATGAAGGAAGCCGAGGACAGCCTCTCGCTCGACCGGCTCGGCGCGCTGACCGATTATTCGCCCACCCATTTCCAGCGCATCTTCACCCGCGCCGTGGGCCTGTCGCCCGCCGCCTATCAACGCGCGCTGCGCCGCGAGCGGGCGGAAGAGGCGCTGTCCGGGGGCACCAGCGTAACCGACGCGATCTACGAGGCGGGCTATGCCGCGCCCTCACGTTTTTACGACGACAGGAAGGACAGCGGCATGACGGCCAGCGACTGGAAGGATGGCGGCAAGGGCCGCACGGTGCATTGGGCAAAAGTCGACACCACGATCGGCCCGATGCTGGTCGCGGCGACCGAGCGCGGCGTCTGCTGCCTGTCCTTCGGCGAGGGCGAGGAGGAACTGCGCGCCCGCTTCCCCAGGGCGGAACTGGCCCAAGGCGGGGAGGGCTTCCGCAGCCTGTTCGAACAGGTGGCCGCCGCGGTCGAGGCGCCGCACACCGCCGCCAGCGCCGACATCCCGCTGGACGTGAAGGGCACTGCCTTCCAGCAACGCGTGTGGCAGGCGCTGCGCGAAATCCCGGCGGGCGAAACCCGCAGCTATGGCGAACTGGCCGCCGCGCTGGGCAGCCCCAAGGCCAGCCGCGCCGTGGGCGGCGCCAATGGCGCGAACAACATCGCCGTCCTCATCCCCTGCCACCGCGTGATCGCCGCCGACGGCGGGCTGGGGGGCTATGCCTATGGGACCAAGATTAAGGCCGAATTGCTGCGGCGGGAGAAGGAAGGGTGAGGCGAGGCGAGGTGCTCCTCAGAGGTTGCATGCGCCATCAATTCGCCCTTCAGCCGAACGTGCAAACCCAGTCGTGATCGTCCAGCCGGTCGCAGCTGGTAAGATTTCCGTTGACCAATTCCAGGCTTTTCTCCGGCGTGAATGCAGTCGGATTTTGATTTGGCGAACGAATGATCGCGGTTCCGCCGTCGGGTATTCCCTCGAAGTAGATCACGCTCTTCGGAGCGGTCCCGGTGAGCTGGTGGTCGTTGCGAGTGGCAAACGCCCGCATCTTGTTCAGCCAAATTTGCTGAACAACCATTGATGCGCCAAGGAAGGTGACCAGCAGGGCTGCAAGCGGCAGGAATCTTCCGATCAGATCGCGGCGGTTTGATCCCGATCGCTTCGGTGTGAAAAACACCAGTGCGCTCGCTATCAAGACAGCGATCCCGTGGGCCAGAAGCCAGACCAAGGTCCAGAGAAGGCCAGCAATCGGAGATTCGTCGGTAGGGCGCGACAGATAGGTTACGAGAAAAACCGGTCCGAAAAAGACGAACAGTCCCGCGGCGAGTTTTTCACGAAAAGTAATAGCGGTGAACAATTTCCTTAGAGCAGTCACGGATCCAGGGGCCGAGAATTTATCCTGCAATTCAGTTCTCCAATCACTCTGGAGCACTTCGGCATGCGTCCCGCGAAAACCGGCGGGCGCCGCGGCATGCGATAATTCTAGTATCGCCGCTGACCCAACATCGCCGGTCAGCGATACCAGAAATCACTTTCGCTCACATCACCGGCCTCGACGTCCAGCACTTCATCTCCGGAGAAGGAAGCCGCGCCTGACCGGTAGGAAACGGTTCCGTCATCGCCGGCCAGACCGCGGACCCACCGGAGTAACAGCACGTCCTCGTCGGAAGAAGAGCACAGGAACGACATGCGATAAGCGGCGCCAATCACTCCTAGTTCTTCGGCTAAGCCGGATGCATCGGAAACGTCTTTGTCGTTCAGTGTCACTACCGGAGAGCTGACAGGATCTTCGATCCTACGGGCGATGGTTACCGCATTTCCCGGACATTCCGCATGATAGGTTTCTTCCCAGACTTCGGCACGCTGTGGCTCATTGGTGGAAACCACCAACTGGCTCAAAAAAATAAGTGAGAGACCAATCATGGATAGAGCTTTCTATAAATATCGGGCGGAATTTTTCTGCTTACTTTGATGATACCCAAATACTTTTTACGTATTTCCTCCGCATTACATAATGGAATATTGTCGGCTCGTCGGGCGCGAAATCTTCGCGCAGGAAAAAGGCTCAAGCCAATAGAAAGGGCATTTCGGCCCGTAGCCGCCAGCATTCAGAACGGCACTGGCCGGTGGAGATCGACGCTCAGCGCTTCGGGCTCGTCATAACGGATCGTCAGATCGGCCGTGCTGTCGATACGGATTCGAGCCTCGGCCTGATCCTGGGTGATCGCAAGCGGGGTTGCAGTCGCCAGCCGCGCGCGCAGTCTGGCGGGATCGTCGCATTCTGGCTGGAGGGGGTCTTGCGCCGTGCATCGCATGGTGAAGCTTTCCGCATCCTTCAGATAGGCGTCGAGACGGCCAAGCGCCCATGCGGCGCGGCCCGGGGACGCTGCCTCTGTTTCGATCAGGCGGACGTAGCCCGTGCCGGGACAGGCACCGGCCCCGCGGGTAAGGGCCACCTCACGCTCTGCGCGGGCCCCCTCCTCCGGTCGAACCACCAAGTGGGGGCGCCGTCCTTCTCGCCTGCTCGCGCGATACCCGCAAGCCAGCGGGTGCGCAGGCAATAGCCGTCTTGCGCCACGGGCTCCTCGGTCAGGATGAGCAGCGTATCGCGCCTCATATATTGGGGAGACTGGATCTCCTGGCTGGCGATGGGGCGCTGGTTGCGGCCTTCGAGGACCGTCTCGGCAAGCGCATCGTTTTCCGCAGTCGACGGATCGGGAAGCAGCACGAGGATGGCCGAAAGGATCGTCAGGCTGACAGAAGAAAGCATGGCAACCTTTTGCGCGGCGGGCCCGACATCTGTCAATCTCGGCCGGTCTGGCGAATAGCGGGCGCTGAATTCTTCGGGCCTTTTGCAAAACCCGTTTTCCTACACTGCCGATTTCTGCAATCTGGCTGGGAATGACGCACACGCCCCTTCATCCTGTTCTATTCAGCGCATCCTCCTGCCCCGAAGGACTGGTCCAGACCGGTTTGCGGAAGTTGACAGGGTGGGTCGGGAAAACATCGCTCCACGCCGCGGAAAACAGGGGTTCGCGGGGCAGGCGCGAGTTTTTCAAAAAGCCCCTGTCGGTGTCACGCCCACGTGCTGTTCGAAGCCGATGGCGATTGACAGGGGCGGGCCGCGTGTTCGAATTCGCCGAATGAAGGAAAGGGTCGAAATGGACGAGACAATCACAACGCAGGAGCAGCCTGAACCAGCGCAAGGCCGGACCGGCAAATCGAAAGCGCGGCGGTTCTTCGATTTCCCGTTGATCGCCCTGTTATCCGGCCTGCTGAGCTTTGTCGTCGCCGGCATCACCGTCGGGTTGATCCTCTACGCCGTCGCGGCGATTGCCGGAATTCCCGACATGGAGACAGCGCCCGTCTGGCTGAGCGACTATCTCTCAGCGATCCTCCTGGCCATAGCCGCGGTGATGGTGGCCAAATTCTCGCTGCGCTATCTGGGGGCGGAACCGCGTGACGATCTGCCCTTCGATGGCCGCGCGCGCGACTTCTTCGTCGGCCTGCTGTTCGCCGCCGTGCTGATGAGCCTGATGGTCGGCATCGCCGCGCTGCTGGGCGCCTACCGGATTGACGGCTGGGGCGGCAGTACCTCCTTCCTGATGCTGTTGCTGATGGCGGGATTTCAGGCCGCCTTCTTCGAGGAAATCCTGTTCCGCGGGGTCATCTTCCGCTTTCTGGAGGAGTTCTTCGGCAGCTGGATCGCCCTGCTGATTTCGGCGCTGGTGTTCGGCCTCGTTCACTGGAGCAATCCCAACGGCACGCTGCTTGCGGGGCTGGCCATCGCGTTGGAGGCAGGCATCCTGCTGGGCGCGGCCTATATGCTGACGCGCAATCTGTGGCTCGCCATCGGGCTGCACTGGGGCTGGAACGTGGTGCAGGGCTATATCTGGGACGTATCGGTATCGGGCATTGCGGTAGACGGGCTGGTCGATGCCAAGCCCGTGGGCGACCCGCTGATTTCGGGCGGGGCCTTCGGGCTGGAAGCCTCCGCCATCGCCATGGTGGTGGCGACGGCAACGGGCATCTGGCTGCTCGTGAAAGCCGCACGCATCGGCCATATCGTGCAGCCCTGGTGGGTCCGCCGCAGGACGGACAAGGCGCTGCCGATCTCCACACCCCCGGTCTCGCCGACGCTTTCGGTTTCGGGAGAAGGCAGGAGAGATTACGCGGCACAGCCTTGAATTGCGAACGGTTCGCAATAAATGGGCGAGATGACAAGCAGACCAGAACCACGCACGCTCGAAGTGTTGAGCACCGAAACTCTCTCGCCCTCCATGCACAGGCTCTCGCTCGGCGGAGCGGGGCTGGCGGGGTTTCCCGAAGGCCAGGCGGGTGGGTACATCAAGCTGATGCTGCCCGGTGAGGGAGAGCGCCCGATCGTGCGGACCTATACGATCCGGCGGCACACGCCCGGCGCGCTGGTGGTCGATTTCGCGCTGCATGGCGGGGAGGCGGCTGGTCCGGCAACCCGGTTTGCTCTGGCTGCGAAGCAGGGTGACACGGTTCGGATCGGCGGGCCGGGACCGGCCAAGCCCTTGCCGGCGGGGCGCGATTTCTACCTCGTCGCGGGCGACATGACGGCCTTGCCGGCGATCGGCGTCAATCTCGAAGCGCTCGACCGCGGGGCTAGGGGCCATGTCGCGATCGAGATCCAGTCGGAGGAGGATTGCCAGCCGATCGATGCACCGCCGGGGGTGACGATCGAATGGATCGTGAACTCGCAGCCGGGCCTTGCGCCCCACCTGCTGGTCGACGCGCTGCGGGCGGTCGAGCTACCCGATGCCAATGTCGCGGCATGGGCGGCGTGCGAGTTCTCCTCCATGAGGGCCTTGCGCGACTTCTTCCGGGGCGATCTCGGCCTGGGCGGGAATGACCTCTACATCTCGAGCTACTGGAAACACGGGCTGGAGGAAACGAAGCACAAGGTCCTGAAGCGCGAGGATGCCGAGGCGCAGGCGGCCTAGCGACAGCCTCAGTTGCGCGCCCAGCTGCTGTCGGCCGGGGTGAGCGTGTCCAGAAACGCCTCGGCGCTGTCGAGATATTCCTGCCGCCGGTCCGCATCCATGCGGTCCCAGGTGGAATAGATCCGGCTGATGCGGTGGTTCTTCTCCAGCCGTTCGCGGTGGCGGTCCATGAAGTGCCAGTAGAGCGGGTTGAACGGGCAGGCACCTTCGCTGGTCTTCTTCGATGGGGAATAGGTACAGCCGGAGCAGTAATTGCTCATCTTGTTGATGTAATTGCCGCTGGCGGCATAGGGTTTGGAGGCCAGCTTGCCGCCATCGGCATAGAGGATCATCGCCGCCACATTGGGCAGCTCGACCCATTCATAGGCGTCGGCATAGACGATCAGATACCAGTCCTGCACCGCGCGCGGATCGATGCCTGCCAGCAGGGCGAAATTGCCCAGCACCATCAGCCGCTGGATATGGTGGGCATGGGCATTGTCGCGGGTGGAGCGGATGCAATCGGCAAGGCAGGCCATGTCGGTTTCGCCGGTCCAGTAGAAGTCGGGCAGGCCGCGCTGGGCGTTGAGCGCATTGGCCTTCTGCAAATGCGGCATCTGGTGCCAGTAGAAGCCGCGCACATATTCGCGCCAGCCGATGATTTGGCGGATGAAGCCCTCGACCGAATTGATCGGGGCCTTGCCATCGCGATAGGCTTGCTCGGCGCGCTGGCACAGTTCGAGCGGGTCGAGCAGGCCGAGGTTGATGCTGGTCGAAAGCATGGAGTGGAACAGATCGTCCTCGCCCGCGACCATTGCGTCCTGATAGGGGCCGAAGCGTTCGATCCGCTCGGCGAAAAAGGCGTCGGCGGCTTCCTCCGCCTCGTCACGCGTCACGGGCCAGCGGAATGCCTCGAGGCTGCCGAAGTGATCGCCGAAGCGGTTTTCGACCAGCTCGATGCAGGCTTGCGTGATGGCGTCGGGTTCGAACTTGGAGCGTTCGGGGGCGGACAGGCCTTCCTTGGGCGGCTTGCGGTTCTCGCTGTCGTAATTCCATTCGCCGCCTTCCGGCTTGCCGTCATCGTCCATCAGCAGGCCCGTCTTGCGGCGCATCTCGCGGTAGAAATACTCCATGCGCAGCGTGTCCCGGTCCTCCGCCCAGTCGTCGAATTCGGCCTGGGTGCAGATGAAGCGATCGTCGCGCAGGGTTTCGACCTCGCAGGCGAACTTGTCGGCCCACTGGTCCATCTCCTCGCGCACCCGCCACTCACCCGCCTCGACCACGCTGACCAGCCGCGGCGAATGCTCCTCGATGGCGCGCGCCACCTCGCCGGTGAAGCTCCCGGAATTGCCCTCGGCGTCCAACTTCACGTAATCGACCGTCCATCCGGCATCGCGCAATTCTGCGGCGAAGTGGCGCATGGCGGAAAAGATCAGCACGATCTTCTGCTTGTGATGTTTGATGTAGGTCGCCTCGTCCCAGACCTCCATCATCAGGATGACGGCATCGTCCTTGGTGCGACCCCGGATCGAGGCAAGGTTGCGGGTGAGCTGGTCGCCAAGGATCGGAACGAGAACGGGGCCGTCGGAACTCTGTACCATGCGCTCTTAACGGAAATGGCACTAAAGGTGTCCCGACCGATCAGGAAGAACGCGCGTCAGTCGCGCCCATCTTCCTCCTCGTCTCCATAGGTTGATGCAGGAGGAAATTTCGCTCCGGTTTCGCGCATGGTTTCGATCCGCTCGACTGCCTTTTGGCCAGCTTCGGGATAGTGGGGATCGTTCGCCAGCATCTGCAGCAGTGCGATACCCTCGTCGTACCGACCTTGCCGTGCAAGGTCATAAGCGAGTGCAATACGGAACGTGCCGACTTGCGGAGCGCGCACAAAGGCTGCGCCATAGGCGTCGAACATCATCTGCCCTTCGCGCTTTTCCTGTGTGAAGCTGTGTGCAAACCGATAGAGAGCCTCGGTATTGTCCGGGGCAGCTTTGTTCGCAATTTGCAAATACCTTCGGGCCTTTTTCCAGTCGTCGTGGCCGGTGGGACGCTCTTCTTCGACTAGCCGGTGGAGCAGGATACGGCCCTTAGCAATGTTAGCGCGGACATGGTTCGTATCGATAGCAAGAGCCTTGTCGGCCGCTTCCTCAGCAGCAAGGAACCAAGGCCCGCCGAGCTCTCGATAACCATCGTCGTCTTTGTTCTTGACCCTGTGCTCCCAGCGCTCTCGTTCTTCGAGTTCAAATTCTGCCATTGCCAGTTCGGCGTAGGCATCGGCTTTAACGCCGTCCTGCTCCGCGAACCTGACAAGGTCGTCGCGTACATCAGCGAGGTCGCCGCCACCTCGGCGGCGCAGACGCAATTCGAGCATACGGCTTTGGTCCGCCCCAAGCTCGCTGACATCAACCTCATCAGACCAGGAAAAGGGTTCAGTCGAAACCGCGAATTCGATCTCGCGATCGACATGCCTGTGCAATCTGTTTTCGAGCGCCTGGAGATCACCAAAAACAGCTTCGGCCGCAGGCAGCAGTTGCTCCCCGGCTGCGAGGCGGTCGATATACGCCGTAATACGCGCGCCCTGATCCGGATCGGTATAGAGCATGTGGGTCAGTGCCCACGACCAGCCGTAGAAACCGGCAATGATCTTCTTGCGATCATCTGTCTTACTCGGCCAACTCAGCAGCCGCTCGATCTGCGGATCGTCGAAACGGCGGAGTTCGATGCCGCGATGAGAGGCAGGTTTTCCGTAGGTCCAGCTACCGTCATCATCGAATTCAGTCGTTGCGAGAAATTCGGCGAAGCCTTCGCGTAACCAGGCCGGGATCGGCAGGGAAAACTCATTATACATGAAGTGGTGCGCGTATTCGTGAAACAAGGCGGTTTGTCCGTCGAGCGAGCGCATACCGGCGCGTCCACGATGAGCCACAGCATAAGTGCCTTCCGCCTCGGGAGAGTAGAAGCCGGCAACGCCGCGCCTGTCGAGTAGCCTCGCTACTTGGCGGCTGTGGTCCATCAAATAGATGTCGATCTTGTCGGTACCGTTGCGCGAGGCCTTGCGGAACCAGAAGCGCAGCAGGCCATCGAATTGTTCAAGCTCGCGGGCAAAATCGACGAGTTCTTCAGTCTCGCCGGGCGAATAGATTACGAAATGATCGGTTTCCGCTCTTTTCCAAAGGTCATCGCTAGCTGCCAAAGCAGGCGCGGAAAGAAAAACGCCAATTGTTGCAAGGATTGAGATGAGAAAACGCATGCGAAAACCCCTGTGACCCCCGATTATGCATTCCGTGATACAGTGGACATCTTGCCAGTTCAAACGAAACTGTACGGGTCTACATCCACCGCCACGCGCACGCCGGGTGGGTGGTCGATGCGGGCCAGCCAGTTGCGGATGACGTCTTGCAATTGCACGCTGCGGCGCGCGTTCATCAGCAGGCGGTAGCGATAGCGGCCGCGCAGCTGCGCCATGGGGGCGGGGGCGGGGCCGAGGATCATGCAGTCGGGCACATCGGGGCGCAGATCGCCGATGCGGCGGGCGGCCTCGCGGGCTTCGGATTCGTCTTCGGAAGACACGATGATCGAGGCCCAGCGGCCGAAGGGCGGGGCGCCGGCATCGCGGCGCATTTCGGTTTCGGCCGAGTAGAAGGCATCGCGGTCCCCGGCGGCGAGCGCGGCGATCACGCTGGCTTCGGGATGGCGGGTCTGGATCAGCACTTCGCCCGGTTTCGCCCCGCGGCCCGCGCGGCCGGCGACCTGCGCCACCTGCTGATAGGTCCGCTCGCCCGCGCGCAGATCGCCGCCTTCTAGGCCGAGATCGGCATCGACCACCCCGACCAGCGTCAGTTCGGGAAAGTGGAAGCCCTTGGTGACGAGCTGCGTGCCGACGATCACGTCGATCTCGCCCGCATCGACCTGTGCGATAAATTCCGCCGCGCGGCCGGGCGAATTGAGCGTATCCGAAGTGGCCACGAATACGCGCGCTTCGGGCAGCCGCTCGGCCACTTCGTCGGCAATGCGCTCCACGCCCGGTCCGCAGGCGACGAGGCAGTCGGGCTCGCCGCATTCCTGGCAGGCGGCGGGGCTGGGCGCTTCATGGCCGCAGTGATGGCAGGCGAGGCGGCGGGTAAAGCGGTGCTCCACCAGCCAGGCACTGCAATTGGGGCATTGGTAGCGGAACCCGCAATTGCGGCACAAAGTCAGCGGGGCATAGCCGCGGCGGTTGAGGAACAGGAGCGATTGCTCCCCGCGTTCCAGCCGTTCTGCCACCCCGTCGACCAGCCGCTGCGCCAGCCACATGCCCTGCGGCGGCTTTTCCTCGGTCAGGTCGACGATGTTGATGCTGGGCAATTGCGCGCCGCCGAACCGGCTGGGCAGATCGACCTTCTGGTAAATCCCGCTCTCGGCCATCTGCAGGCTTTCCAGTGCGGGGGTAGCGCTGGCGAGGATGATTGGGAATTTTTCGAAATGGGCGCGCATAACCGCCACGTCGCGGGCATTGTAGCGCACGCCGTCTTCTTGCTTGAAGCTGGTTTCATGCGCCTCGTCGACCACGATCAGACCGAGCCGGGCAAAGGGCAGAAACAGCGCCGACCGCGCGCCCACTACCACTTGCGCCTCGCCGCTGGCCACGGCCCGCCATGCCCGCCGCCTCTCGGTGGATTTGAGCGAGGAGTGCCACAGCACGGGCACCGTGCCGAAGCGTTCTTCGAAGCGGTGCAGGAAGTTCTCGGTCAGCGCGATTTCGGGCAGCAGGACCAGCACCTGCCGCCCCATGCGCAGCGCCTCTGCCACTGGTTCGAAATAGGTTTCGGTCTTGCCCGATCCGGTTACGCCATCGAGCAGGAAGGGCGCGAATTTCTCCTCGCGAACAGCCTTGGCGAACAGGTCCGATGCCTCGCGCTGCTGGTCGCTCAATTCGACCTGCGCGAAATCGGGCCGCGCTTCGGGATAGGGGCGATCGCAATCTACCTCCACCGGTTTCAGCACGCCCTGGTTCACGAGGCCCCGCAGCACGCCTTCGGAGACGCCCGCGATACCCGCCAATTCGCGGATCGTCGCCTGCTCTTCCTCCAGCGCCTCCATCGCGGCCTGCCGCTGGGGGGTCATGCGTTCGGGCATGCCGCCGGTCAGCCGGTATTCGGTGATGCTGGCCGGACCTTTCAGCGCCCCTCCGGAGGAAAGCGCCATGCGCGCCACGCTGGCCAGCGATGCGACATAATAGTCCGCAGTCCACTCGATCAGCCGCCGCAGCGGCGCACTGAAGGGCGGTATCGGATACAAACCCCTGAGCGGACGTAATTTCTCTGCCGGAACGTCCGTGCCGGGAAGCCGTTCAGCCTCCCAGACGATCCCGATCACGGTGCGCGGCCCAAGCGGGCATTCCACCACCTGGCCGAGTTCGACTTTCATGCCATCCGGCACCTTGTAGTCGAGTGGGCCGAGCGCGGCATTGAGGACGAGGCAGCGGACGCGGTTCATTCAGGCGCCATATGGGCGGCCTAGAGTGCAGGAAACAAGGGTGGGACTTTGTGAGGAGTGATAAAATGACCGATATTCTCGTGAAACCCCCGATCCTTGGTGAGACTATCCTCGATCAGAAACGCGGACGGCGAGCCTTCCTGGGCGGGATTACGCTCGGCGGGGCAGGGCTGGCGCTGGCCGGCTGTGCCAGCCTGCCGGGCTTCAGCATGGTCGATGCGGTCCAGCGTATCCTGTTCCTCTCCACCGACCGCGCTTTCGGGCGCATGCTCAATTCGGGCGGGTTCTGGGATCAGCAGGTCGCCACGCTGGGCCTCAACAATCTGCTCGGCACGCGCGGCGATGTGCTGTCGCGCATCCTCACTTCCGCCCTGTTCAAGAACCGCCTGCAGGATGCCTTTGCCGACATCGCCTATGAAGGCGCCGAACGCGCCGCGCCGCTGGTGACCGATGCCGTGCGCACCATCGGCGTGCGCAATGCGATCGACCTGGTGAACGGTGGGCCGACCGCCGCCACTGCCTTCCTGCGTGATTCGATGGGCCGCACGCTGATCGATGCGATGGTGCCAGAATTGGGCGATGCCATGCGCGTGGCGCAGGATCCGCTGGTGGGCGAACTGCTGTCCGCGCTGGCCGGACCCAATATCGCCGATGCGACCACGCGTTTCGCCAACAATCTGGACGATACGATCTGGCGCGAGATCGGGCTGGAAGAAGCGGCCATCCGCCGCGATCCGCAATCCACCCGCGATCCGCTTATCATCGGGACCTTCGGCACGGCGTCCCGCCTCTAGCCGCCGCGCACCCACATCGCTAAGGCTGCCGGGGAATCGCAAATCGCTTCCCCGGAGCCTGAACAAATGAAATTCTTCGTCGACACTGCCGACATCGCTGACATCAAGGAAATGGCCGACACCGGCCTGCTCGATGGCGTGACCACCAACCCTTCGCTGATCGCCAAATCGGGCCGCGATTTCATGGAAGTCACAAAGGAAATCTGCGATCTGGTGGATGGCCCGGTCAGCGCCGAAGTCGTCGCGCTCGATCACGACACCATGATGAAGGAAGCCGAAACGCTGCGGAAGATCGCGGACAATGTTTGCATCAAGGTTCCGCTGACGATCGACGGGTTGAAAACCTGCAAGAAGCTGACGAGCGACGGCACCAAGGTCAACGTCACCCTCTGCTTCTCGGCCAATCAGGCGCTGCTGGCTGCCAAGGCCGGGGCCACTTTCGTTTCGCCCTTCGTGGGCCGCCATGACGACAATGGCTTCGACGGCATGGAACTGATCGCCGACATCCGCCGCATCTATGACAATTACGATTTCGGCACCGAAATCCTTGTCGCGAGCATCCGCAATCCGGTCCATGTGCTGAAAAGCGCGCTGATCGGCGCCGATGTCGCCACCATGCCGCCCGCCGTGATCAAGGGGCTGTTCAAGCACATCCTGACCGACAAGGGCATCGAAGGTTTCGTCGCCGATTGGGAAAAGACTGGCCAGACGATCCCGACGTCCTAACTAGGAAACCATGGCAGACCAGACTCCCCTCGACCTGTTCAAGCAGGCGCTGACCGGCACGGCCCGCGCAATCGCGCAAGAACCCGAGGTCGAGGTGGCGTGGAGCGCGGATAGTCCGACCCAGTCGGGCAAGAACTTCCGCGTGCCGCTGCCCGGCCGCACCCTCCCGCCCGAACAGGCGCGGGAGGCGCGCGGTTTCGCCGACAGTTTCGCGCTGAAGCTGCGGCATCACAACGAAAGCGTTCATGCCAAGGGCGCACCTCCCGAACCGATCGCGCGTGCCTGTTACGATGCGATCGAGCGGGTGCGTTATGAGGCGGTCGGCTCCACCCGCTATTCGGGGATGAAGGCCAATCTGGATTCGGCGGTCGAACTGCGCACGGCATCCGACCCGATTGCCCGCGCCACCGAGGCGAAGGAAGTGCCGCTGCCGACCGCGCTCTCGCTGATGCTGCGCGAGGCGCTGACCGGCGAGGCTATTCCCGAGCGCGCCCGGCACGGCGTGGACATGGTGCGCGAGGAAATCCTCGGCCGCATCGGTTCGGATATGGAAGATCTGGCCGGTGCACTGGACGACCAGCGCGCGTTCCAGGACCTCACGCTCGACATGCTGCGGCATCTCGAACTCACGCTGCCCGACACGCCCGAGGATGAGGGCCGCGACGATGGCGATGACGAGGAAGGCGAAGCCCCGGAAGAAGATCAGGATTCCGACGAGGAAGACGAGGGCGAGGCCCAGCCGCAGGAGAGCGATGCGCGCGGCGAAGTCGTCGACG
>NZOF01000073.1 GCA_002695185.1 Erythrobacter sp. | reverse complement strand
GTGTAGAGAATGTGCCGCTTTAGCTCAGTTGGTAGAGCACATCATTCGTAATGATGGGGTCAGGTGTTCGAGTCACCTAAGCGGCACCATTTCCCTTTATAGCTTGAATCACGTGCTCCTAGACTGCGGAGCTGAACTGTCTGGCGGCCGGCGCACGGTGAACATCGAAAATCGCCGCGATGGTGCGGGCATAAGGCAGCCCCTCGGAGAGAATGGTTAGCCACTGGCGATCAATCGAGGCAAGGCCGCGATCAATGAACGGCGCAAGCGAGGCTCGCGCTTCGTGCATCAGACATGCACCAAGCTGTGCACGGCCATGGCAAAGTAATTGCTCGATAACCGCTCCCCGATACCGGGAGTCTGCAGATCGCAATGCACCACGATTGGCGGACAGCAGCATTTGTGAGGTGAGCATTCGATAACGACCGCTATTCTTCTCGTTCTGCGCGAGCAGGTGGGGGAAGCTGCTGATGGACGAGGCTCCGAGGCCGATCAGCACGTCGCTTTGGTCGTCGGTAAAGCCTTGGAAATTGCGGCGAAGTGTACCTGCCATAGCAGCCGTAGCCAGTGGATCGCCGCCGGGTTTGGCAAAATGGTCGAAGCCAATGGGTGCGTACCCATGGGTCACGAAATAGGCATAGCCCAGCTGCGCCATGGCGAAACGTTGTCGTTGGTCGGGTAGGGTGTGATCACTAATAGCTCTTTGGCGAGCCACGATATGCGGAACGTGAGCATAGCCGAACAAAGCCACCCGATCTGCACCGAGTACCCGTGTACGTTGCAGGCTGTCTTCGAGATCGCAGAGCGACTGGTTTGGCAGGCCATACATCAGATCGAAGTTGAGCGATGTCACACCCGCCTCACGGAGCCAATCCACCGTCCTTACGATGCAATCTTCGGATTGGATGCGACCGATCGCTTGTTGGCATTGAGGGGAGAAAGTCTGCACACCCAGACTAGCTCTTTCTATGCCGATACGCTTGATAACATCAGCCCAATCCCGCGTCATGGTGCGTGGATCGAGCTCAATCGAGATAACGGGATCGTGGCACGTGAAATGGAAAAAAATAGTGTCGATAAGCCGCTGAAATTCATCGGGCTGGAGCGCGTTCGGGCTACCACCCCCAAACGCTATACGACGCACTCGCACTGATTTGGGCAACTGCGATGCGACTAGTTCAATTTCGGTATGGAGTGCGGCGAGATAGGATTCCAGACGCTGCTTGCGACCAGCAGCTGCGGTGTTGCAACCACAGTAAAAGCAGATCTTCTCGCAGAAAGGGATGTGCACGTAGAGAGAGATATCTCCATCGGTCTGCCTCAGCGCTTGGCAATAAAGCTCGGTGTCGAGATCATCGAACTCGGCGGCGGTAGGATAGCTCGTGTATCGAGGTACGGGCTTGGCGAGCAGGTCTGGGTGATATGTCCACATGTCAGCCCATTTGGGCCAGTGGGCGAACTGCGTCATTGAGCTAGATCAAATCTCCTGCGGCAGCTTCCGGCATGGCACGCCTTTTCAGGGCATGACGGAACTGGCCTTTCTCTGCGTTTGATAGGAATACCTATCGTGCCGCCGCTACAGAGTTTCGCAGAGATGCTGATTGAGGTTGAGGGCAATTCCGCAGGGCCGACGACCAATGGCACCAGTGCCAAGATTGCAGCGTAGAAGGTCCTAGTCACTGCTCTTTCTCATCGTCATCGATGAGAATGCGCTGTGCGGCACCCTCGAGATCCTCGAACTGGCCTTTGCGCATTGCCCAGAAGAAAGCGGTCAGACCGAGGAGGCCCAGACTTAGAGCAACAGGAATAAGCACAGCGAGACCGATCATGGCTTTGCGAGCCGTAATGAATTGCCGACAACGACAAGCGAACTCAAAGACATTGCCACAGCCGCGATTAGCGGGGTCACCCATCCTGCCAGAGCCAGGGGGATAGCGAAAATATTGTAGATCACCGCGAATGTGAAATTCTGGCGGATGATGTGCATTGTTCGACGTGCCACGGTCACGGCGTGCGCTATCGGCATCAACGATTTTCCGAGAAACACGGCGTCAGCAGCTTGCTGACTCACGTCGCTCGCACTTGCGGGGGCAATGGAGGCATGAGCCGCTGCAAGTGCAGGACCATCGTTTATGCCATCCCCGACCATAAGGGGTTTCCGGCCATCGACCTTCAATCGGTCGATTAAGGTGAGCTTATCTTCCGGGAACAATTCGGCCTTAAAGTCGATGTCGAGATGATTGGCGATAGCAGCAACCGCCGTCTCTCGGTCACCGGAGACCACTTGGCTTTCCAAGCCTTCACGTCGCACACGTCCGATTACTTCACCGCAATCAGTCCGCAGAGGATCGGAGAAAGGAATGACGGTGCTTTTTTCGCCGACGCGAAGGCTGGTGGCGAGCCCTCCCTGTGATGTGTTCGGCCGTTCGAGGGCAACGGGTATGGATCCGAGGTGTCCTGTCAGTCCCGTTCCGGCAACTTCCCTAATGTCTGTCACAGAAGTGGGCGCGTAGCCCTTGGCTTTGAGTGCTTGCGAAAGGCCTCTGCTCAGGGGGTGGCTGCTCGCTTGCGATAGGGTTAATGCGATCGATGCTTCGTCTGCCGAAAGAGCCTTGATATCCGGTATCGGCTCGCCCTGTGTCAGCGTTCCAGTCTTGTCGAATAGGACCATGTCGACTTCCGCTAAGCGCTCCAGCGCGCTGCCGTCTTTGACCAACAGCCCCTGTTTTGCCAGCGCGCCGGATGCGACAACCTGCGCGGCTGGTACGGCCAACCCGATGGCGCAGGGGCAGGTGATTATCAGCACAGCGATGGCGATTACGAGCGATTGGTACCAACCCGCGCCCGAGATCATCCATCCAGCGAATGCGAGCAGGGCAAGCGAGTGAACCACCGGGGCATAGAGCCGGGATGCGCGGTCGGCTATACGGACATAGCCGGCGCGCGATCGCCCGGCTTCGTCCATGAGACGCGCGATCTCGGCAAGGACAGTTCGGGATGCCGCAGCAGTCACGCGAACTTTCACTGCATGCCCGAGATTGATCGCGCCCGCATAGGCTTTTTCACCGGCACCAGAAGACACGGGCAGGCTCTCTCCCGTGAGCATCGAATTGTCGAAAGTGGCGCAGCCTTCCAAGAGAATTCCGTCTGCAGCAAGCGCTTCCCCGGGTGAGACCAGCATGACCATGCCAGGTTCGAGATCTTCGGCTGCAACGGTCATGGAGGCGGCGTTAGATCGCAGCACGGTGGCGCTTCGCCCCATGCGTGACAGCAGAGCGCCAATTCCGGCACGGGTCCGGTTTCGCATCGCCGCGTCCAGTGCTCTGCCGGTCAGCAGAAAGAAGAGCAGCATTACTGCGCCGTCGAAATATGCATGCTGTCCGCCGACCAACGTCTCGTATGCGCTTAGCCCGGTCGCCAGAAGGACGCCAATGCTGATCGGTACGTCCATATTGGTTCGCCGATGTCGTAGAGCCATCAGCGCGCTCGAGAAAAAGGGGCGTCCGGCATAGGCGACTACTGGAATTGCGATCAGCGCAGACAGCCAATGAAACAGATCGCGCGTTACTCCGCCTGCACCCGACCAGATGCTGATCGAGAGGAGCATGATATTCATCATGCCGAAGCCGGCGACAGCGACGGCTCGGTACAGCGCTTTTGCCTCTAGGTCATCCACCGCAATCGGGTTGTCCGCTGCGGGTTGAGCTTCGAAGCCGATCTTTTCGATTGCACGTACCAGGTCCGCTTGGCTGAGAATGTGCTGATGCCGCACGGCAACTCGTTTGGTGGAAAAATTCACTCGCGCAGATTCGACGTCATCGAGTTCGTTCAGGCCTCGCTCTATCTTGGCGATGCAGCCGGCGCAGCGCATCCCAGGCACAGTGAAGCGGCTGTCTTTCAGTTCTAAACCGGTGAGGTCATGTCTGGGAAAAGGAGCGTTCATTTTATTTCGAGCTCGTCGATCCACGGAGCGCTGCCGGTGTCGACTGTGATCCGGGCGATCCAGCGCCCCGAGGGCAGTGGGTCGCGGGACAGATAGCGCCCGTCGGCGTTTTGCTGCAGAGAGATGGTTCTCACTTGAGGCTGACCCAGTGGACGTCTCAGCTCTGCGGATATTTTTGCGTTTGATGGAGCGTTGTCGACAATGGCGGCAAGGCGGCCTTGAGAGTCGCGGTCCAGACTTACCGCGTAGCCTAGCCTTTCAGCCCTGCGTGCCTGCTCCAGCCAGCCATTGTATTTCTGGCTGGCGACATAGGAGTTTTCGACCACCACGCCGCCAAAGCCGCCGATAGCCACCGACGCCATGTAGAAATTGACGCCGACCACTACGGCAAATCCGCAAACCAGTATGATCGCCATGTCCTTGCCGGTGAATATGCGTTTCATCATTCTGTCTCCGGTGCATCGAAGCGGGTTTCGACCGCATCGGTTTCGCGCTGCTGATCGAGGGAGGTGACGCGGAATGTCAGGGTTTGCGGGACCGTTCCGGCGGGCGCGGCCACATAGGCGCGCACTTGCCGCACCAGATCGGCGGGCACGGTCACCGTCTGCACGGTTGCTGCGTTTGGATAGGCAATGGTGTCGGTCCACATCGCGGCATCCGGCACGCCTTCGATGGCGATTTCCATTTCGCGCGGCCGACTTTCCATATTGCGCAGCTTGAGCGTGTAGGAATTGCGGATCGACCCATCCGACAAGAGCATGAAGGGCGGATTGCGATCGGGCGCCACGGTCAGTTCGGTGTGACTGCGCACTCCGAGAGCGAAGAGCAAGGCGCCGCCGATGCCGCCCCAGATCATGAAATAGGCGATCGTGCGAGGGCGGAACAAGGTGCGCCAGGGAGACTTCGGCTCGCCTCCCGCAGCCTCGCGCTCGCAATCTTCGAGCGTTGCATAATCGATCAATCCGCGCGGGCGGCCAACATCTTTCATCACGCGATCGCAAGCATCGATACACAGCGCGCAGGTGATGCAACCGACCTGCGGACCTTCACGGATATCGATCCCGGTGGGGCAGACCTGGACGCATTGCTGACAGTCGATGCAATCGCCGAACTGGCCGGGATTTTTCTGCGATTTCTTCACGCTTCCACGTGGTTCGCCGCGCCAGTCCTTGTAAGTGACCAACAGCGATTTTTCGTCCAGCATCGCGGTCTGGATGCGCGGCCATGGGCACATATAGATGCAGACCTGTTCGCGCATGAACCCGCCGAGGATCACCGTGGTCATCGTCAGCACCGCAACGGTGATATAGGCGACGGGCGCAGCCTCACCGCGCCAGAAATCATGCACCAGCGTAGGCGCGTCCGCGAAATACATGATCCACGCGCCGCCGGTCCAGAAGCCGATGACAAGGTAGATCGTCCACTTGATGCCGCGGCGGGCGACCTTGCCCCAGGTCCACGGCGCCGCGTCGAGCCGCATGCGGGCATTGCGATCGCCGTCGATGAAGCGATCTATGTGCTGGAAAAGGTCGGTCCACACGGTCTGCGGGCAGGCGTAACCGCACCAGGCCCTGCCGACCGCACTGGTGATCAGGAACAGGCCGATCCCGGCCATGATCAGCAGACCGGCGACAAAATAGAATTCATGCGGCCAGATTTCGATGCCGAACATGTAGAATCGGCGATTGGCCAGATCGACAAGCACTGCCTGATCGGGAGCATAAGGCCCACGGTCCCAGCGCAGCCATGGCGTGACGTAATAGATGCTCAGCGTCACCAGCATCATCAGCCATTTGAAGCGCCGGAAAGGCCCGTCGATACGCTTGTTATGGACCTGCCTGCGCGGCTCGTAGAGCTTTTGCGGCAGGCTTTCGCGCACCGGTTCATGCGGTTCGTGGCGCCGGGTGGCCGCTTCCGGCCCAGCCACCGCACTTGAGACCGGGCGGTTGGTCTTGGCGACGCCTCTATCGACGATCACCGACCAGTCGCGCCGGTCTCCGGATGGATCGTCAGGGCTGTTCATCGACTTTCACCTCGGGGTCTGCGGCGACTTCCAGGAAGTCTTCGCCTCCCCCGAGCGAATGGACATAGGCGGCCAGCATCTTGATGGTGACCGGATCCAGCCTGCCCTCCCATTTGGGCATCATGCCCATGCGCGGTTCGAGAATCTGATGCTTGATCGCTTCGCGGCTATTGCCCCGCAGCCAGATCGCATCGCTGAGATCGGGCGCGCCGAGTTCGCGATTGCCAGTGCCCTTGCTGCCGTGACAGGCGGCACAATTGTCGGCGAACAGCTGGGCGCCCGCCTGGTTGGCATCGGCCTTGCCGCTCAATGAAAGGACATGGTCCACCAGATCGTCGAGCTGGCTGCTGTCGAACGCACCGGCAAAGGGTGGCATCTGGCTGGTCCGGGTATCGGCATCGCCCGGCTGCCGAATGCCATGCGTCAGCGTATAGTGGATCGCCTTGAGATCGCCGCCCCACAGCCAGTCGTCGTCATTCAGGTTGGGATAGCCAAGTTCCTGACTGCCGCCGGCTCCCGAGCCGTGACACTGCACGCAATTGACGCGGAATGCTGCGGCACCGCCAGCCACCGCCTGCTGCATCAATTCGCTGTCTTCTTCCAGCCGTTCTATCGGAACGCGCGCCAGCCGTTCGCGCATGGTTGCGCGGGCCTGATCGGCAGCACTCATTTCATCGGCAAGCTGGCCGCGGCTCGACCAGCCGAGAACGCCTTCGGTCGCCTTGTCGATCATGGGCCAGGCCGGATAGGCGATGACATAGCCGATCGCGAAAACGATCGTGAGATAGAAGGTCCAGAGCCACCAGCGGGGAAGTGGTGTATCGAGTTCCTCGATCCCGTCCCACTCGTGGCCGACAGTATGGACGCCGGTCGGTTCGTCAATCCGCTTATTCGGCATCGTCCTGCCCCTCGAATATCAGCGTTGCGGCGGCCTGGTTGCGCTTGTTGGCGCCGGGCCTGAAGGGCCAGGCACACAGTCCTACGAACAGGGTAAGCATGACGACGAGCGCATAGCTGTCGGCGAAATGACGCAGGGTCTCGTAAAGGCTCATCGCCCTTTCTCCTCGGCCAATTCTTCAAGGGGCGCGGCGCTGTCGAAATCGACCAGCGTGCCGAGCATCTGGAGATAGGCGACAAGCGCATCCATCTCGGTCAGCTTGTCGGGATTGCCGTCGAAATCGCGAATCTGCGCCTTGGGATAGCGTGCGGCCAGATCGCCAGCATCGGCATCAGGATCCGCCTGGGCCAGCATGTCGGCCTCGGCATTATCCAGATCATCCTTGGAGTAGGGCACGCCCACCCGCATGAGCGCGGTCATGGTGGCCTTGGGATCGCCGATGTCGAGTGTGGTTTCCTTTAGGAAGCCATATTGCGGCATGACGCTTTCCGGCACCACGCTTTGCGGATCGGTCAGATGCTGGACATGCCATTCGTCTGAATAGCGCCCACCGACGCGCGCCAGATCCGGCCCGGTACGCTTGGACCCCCACTGGAACGGGTGGTCGTACATGCTTTCTGCCGCCAGGCTGTAATGCCCGTAACGTTCCACTTCATCGCGGAACGGGCGGATCATCTGGCTGTGGCAGACATAGCAGCCTTCACGGATGTAGATGTCGCGCCCGGCCTGCTCCAGCGGCGTGTAGGGGCGCACACCCTCCACCTCCTCGATCGTATTCTCGAGATAGAACAGCGGGGTGATCTGGACGAGGCCGCCGATCACCACGGTCACGAAAGTGCCGATGGCCAGCAGGGTGATGTTGCGTTCGAGCCGTTTGTGGCCCTTGACGGTTTCGTCGACGACGGGATCGGTCATGGTTGGGTGATCCTATTCGGCCGGAACGGCGCTGGGCTGATTGACGATGGGGCGATCTGCTTGCGGATCGTAAGCCGCGTCGCGCAGGGGCTTTTCCTCGCGCAGCTTGCCGGCAAGCGTCATCCAGATGTTGTAGGTCATGATGATGGCCCCGCCGAGGTACATGAGCCCCCCGACCGTGCGCATGACATACATGGGGAACATGGCGGCGACGCTGTCCGCGAAGGACCAGACCAGATAGCCGTCGGGCCCGTATTCGCGCCACATCAGCCCTTGCTGGATCCCGGCGACCCACATGCTGGCCGCGTAGAAGACGATGCCGAGCGCAGCCAGCCAGAAGTGCCAGTTGATCATGCGTAGCGAATACATCCGCTCGCGCTTCCACAGCCTCGGCACGAGGAAATACATGCAGGCAAAGGTGATCATGCCGTTCCACCCCAGCGCGCCCGAATGCACGTGGCCGATGGTCCAGTCGGTATAGTGGCTGAGGCTGTTGACGCTCTTGATCGACAGCATCGGGCCTTCAAAGGTGCTCATGCCGTAGAAGGCCAGCGCCATCACCATCATCCGAATGATCGGATCGGTGCGGACCTTGTCCCACGCCCCGTTGAGCGTCATCAGGCCGTTGATCATGCCGCCCCAGCTGGGCATCCACAGCATGATCGAGAACACCCTTCCCAGTGTCTGCGCCCAGTCGGGCAGGGCCGTGTAATGAAGGTGGTGCGGTCCGGCCCAGATATAGAGGAAGATCAGCGACCAGAAGTGGATGATCGACAGGCGGTAGCTGTAGACCGGGCGTTCGGCCTGTTTCGGGACGAAGTAGTACATCATCGCCAGAAAGCCGGCCGTAAGGAAGAAGCCCACTGCGTTATGGCCGTACCACCACTGCGTCAGCGCATCCTGCACTCCGGCAAAGGCGCTGTAGCTCTTTGCGCCGAGGAAGCTGACCGGGACCGCCAGATTGTTTACGATGTGGAGCATCGCGATGGTGATGATGAAGGCAAGATAGAACCAGTTCGCCACATAGATGTGCGGTTCTTTCCGCTTGGCGAGTGTGCCGACGAAGACCACGAAATAGGCCACCCAGACGATCGTCAGCCACAGGTCGACATACCATTCCGGCTCGGCATATTCCTTCGATTGCGTAACGCCCAGAAGGTAGCCGGTCGCCGCCAGGACGATGAAGAGCTGATAGCCCCAGAACACGAAGCGGGCGAGACCGGGGAAGGCCAGCTGCGTGCGGCAGGTGCGTTGCACCACGTAGAAACTGGTCGCCAGCAGGGCGTTGCCGCCGAATGCGAAGATGACCGCGCTGGTATGCAGCGGGCGTAGTCGTCCGAAATTGAGATAGGGTTCGATATTGAGCCAGGGGAACGCCAGCTGCGATGCGATGAAGACACCGGCAAGCAGGCCCGCCAGGCCCCAGAACATGGTCGCGATGACGCCCCAGCGGATCGGGTCGTCATCGTAGCGCGAGGGTCCTTCGGGCATCTTGAAGAAGCCCTGCGCCTTGCCCATCGGATCGAAGCGGGATGCGCTCATCCAGACCATGACGAAGGCGACGAGGGCAATGATGATGGCGTGCGCAGCGAAGCCGCTATCGGCGGCTCCGACGGCGGCAGCCAGCGCCGCGAGCATGATCAGGAACCACAGGCCCACTCGGCCAAGTGCCGTTTCCGCTTGCATAGAATACTCCCTATTTGCGGCGGGGATTAAGCGCGGGAAGCGCGGGTCGCATTGACCCAGATCAAATTCGCAAAAGAAATCATGCTGCCTCTCGCAGGAAGCCGGCCCGGCTCTTCAAGCCAGCCAGATCGTTCAGGATGATTGCCGATCGCCCCACGGTTTCGATTGCGCCCTCGGCCCTCAGCGCGCTGAGGCGCCGGCTGACCGTCTCGATGGTCAGGCCCAGACTTTCGGCGATGTCGCGGCGGGACATCGGCAGGTCGAGCAGGATGCGGCCTTCCTGCATTTTGCCGATGCGGTCGGCCATGCCGATCAGGAAGATGGCGATGCGTTCCGAGGCGGTCTTGCGCCCCAGCGCGATGGCTTTCTCGCGGCATCGCTGCAGCGACAGGGTGGCTCTTTCGAGCAGGCAGCCCATCACCTTGGCATCGTCCGACGCCAGCTCCAGGAAATCCGCTGTCGGAAAGCTCACGATCCGGCACTGCCGCAGCGCGCAGACGGAATAGGAATAATGATCGCGCCGGGGCACGCTCAGCATTTCGCCGCCGAAGTGGAACGCGACGATCTGGTCGCGCGATCGGGATGCGTGCGCGACCAGCTTGATCGCCCCTCTGGCGAGGAACAGGATATGCGGCCCGGCATCGCTGAAATCGAGCGACTGATCGCATTCCAGCTTCTCGTATCGGGCGAGCGTCTGGAAGCGGACATGCGCCGCATCGGACAGGCCGGGGGGCAATATGCGCATGGCGAAATGATCGAAGGCGTCGGGCAGCGAGTTCATGGCGCTTCCTGTCGGCCCGAATGCGTTCCGGTTCCTTGATCTGGATCAAGGAAGGCAGGAAAATCCCGCCCTATTGCGCCGTCAGCCGCTGCAACCACCCTGAGCCGCGCGGTGCGGCTACTGCGGCGCTAGAGGTGAATTCAGATGAAAAGGTATCTCGCACTTGCTCTTGCCGGAGCAGCCATGGCCGCCGCCCCGGCCCACGCGCAGGACAGCGATGGCAAGGTGCAGGTCAAACTGCTGGGCAGCTATGTCATCCCCGATGGCAAGATCACCGCGGTGAACGAGGATATCGTCGGCCTTCCCGACACGTTGCAGACCGAGGCCAACGAGAATTTCGTCCCCACGCTGGCCGTCGAATATTTCGTCAGCCCGAATTTCTCGGTCGAGACGATCTGCTGCATGACCCAGCATGATGTCGATGCCGTATCCGGCCTGCCGAATGCGGAACTGGTGTCGGATGCCAAGCTCATTCCCGCCACGCTGACCGCCAAATACCATCTCGATGCAGGCGCCGTGAAGCCATATGTCGGTGCAGGCGCGACCTATTTCTGGTGGGTCGATGTCGAACCGGGCGCAGATACGATCCCGCTCGGCGTTACGCGCACGACGCTTTCGGACGAGCTGGGGCTGGTCCTTCAGGCAGGCGCCGACATTGCGATCGGCGATCAGGGCCTCGGCCTGACGGTGGATGCGAAACGCTATTTCGTCGACACCACGGCGCGCTGGTATGCGGGCGATACGCTGGCCATCGAAACCGAGCACAAGCTGGATCCCTGGGTCCTGAGCGCAGGCGTAAGCTACCGCTTCTGACCGAAGAAACCTTCGACCCGTCATGACAGGGCGGGGCGCGTACAAGACCCCCGGGATGGCATGTCCCGGGGGTTTTTCATGTGCCCCCCGGATTGGAAGTTGCGCCGGCTAAGTTTATGCCGGATCGCCGTCTTGCAACCTGCCTGGACGCAAGGCCCGAATGAAAAGGTATGGCCCAACAGTGATCAGCTACGAAGAAGCTCTCTCAATCATCCTCGGCGCAGCGCATCCCCTATCGGGCGAGAGTGTGCCGATCGCGCAGGCCGCAGCGCGTGTGCTCGCGCAGGACGTGTCGGCAGCGCTCGATGCCCCCCGCGCGGATGTTTCGGCGATGGACGGGTATGCCGTCCGGATCGCCGATGCTGCGGGCGAGGGTAGCCTGACCATGATCGGAGAAGCGGCGGCGGGTGCTCCGTTTGCAGGGCATCTGAACGCGGGCGAAGCCGTGCGCATCTTTACCGGCGCGCACCTGCCCGCGGGCGCCGATTGCGTCGTGATGCAGGAATATGCCGAACGTGACGGGGACAAGGTTCGCTTTCGGGAAGGCTTCGGCCCGGCGCGCCATATACGCACAAAAGCCGGCGATTTTTCGGCCGGGGATGTGTTGCTGGAAAAAGGGCAGCGCCTAAATCCTAGAGCAATGGTCTCGCTGGCCGGGGCCGACATTGCTCGGGTCGAAGTTGCCCGCCGGCCGCGCATCGCGCTTATCGCCACGGGCGATGAACTGGCCGAGCCGGGCCGTGCCGCGCAATCGCCGCATGCCATTCCGGAATCGGGAAGTTTCGGCGTCGCCGCGCTGGCCGAAAGCCGGGGCGGGGCGATCGCGGCAAGAATGACCGGGCGTGACGAGCTGGAAAGCCTTGCGCGTTTTGCGCAAGATGCGCTGGACAGCGCAGACTGCGTCGTGGTCATCGGCGGCGCATCGGTGGGCGATCACGATCTGGCCCGGCCGATGTTCGCCGGGACCGGGCTGGAAGAGCATTTCGCGAAAGTGGCTATAAAGCCGGGCAAACCGGTGTGGTTCGGCATGGCGGGGGAAAAGCCCGTGCTCGGCCTGCCAGGCAATCCCACCTCCGCCATGGTGACCGCCCGCCTGTTCCTCGCGCCTCTGATTGCGGCGTTGCAGGGTGGGCGGCCGGATGCCGAAACGCAGTTCATGCCGCATCTGCTTGCCGCCGATCTGCCGCCCAACGGATCGCGGGAAACCTTCGTGAGGGCGCGTGCAACCCAAGAGGGTCTGCTACCCGCCAGTAACCAGGAAAGCGGTGCGCAGGCCCCGCTCGCCGCGAGCGACTGGCTGATCCGCCGCGCGGTGGGTGCGGATGCCGCCGCTGCCGGAAGCGTGGTGCAGGCGCTAGCCTTCTGAACCCGGCGCGGCGAAATCCGGCCGCCTAATCTTTCGCAGACCGGCGCCTGCGCGGGAAAAGCCCGTGCGGATCGTTCATGACCAGCGCAGTGTCGCTGCGCGCCAAGGTGATCAGCGTGAGCCTGCCTTCGCGCGCACGCTTGATGGCCAGGGTGGAAGGCGCGCTGATCGTGACCAGCATCGGTATCCCGCAGCGCACGGTTTTCTCCACCAGTTCCTGGCTGCACCGCGCCGAAAGCAGCACGAAGCCCTGTTCATGGTCGACACCTTGCCGATCGAGCGCACCGATCAGCTTGTCGAGCGCGTTGTGCCGCCCGACGTCTTCGCGCAGCAGCATGATCTCGCCATCGAAGGAACAGAATGCAGCGGCGTGGGCCGCCCCGGTTGCCCGGCCCAGATCCTGATGGGACCGCATCGCCGACAGGGCCTGGTGCACGGCTGCATGGTCGGCACGCGGCTGTGCCGTGACCGGATCCAGCGGGGCCAGCGCGGCGGCGATGGAATCGATGCCGCAGATGCCGCAGCCGCTTTCCGAAACCCGGCTGCGGGCACGTTCCGCGACGCGCGGAACGCTCGATGCGGGAAGATTTGCGCGCGCGATCCAGCCTCCGCCGGTCTCGAACAAGGAAACTTCGCCGATCTGGTTTTGCCGGGCCAGCCCTTCGCTGAGCGAGAAGCCGGTCACGAAATCTTCCAGATCGGTCGGCGTGGCCATCATCACGGCATAGCCGATGCCGTTATATTCGATCGCCACTGGCACTTCGACGGGGACGATGCGCGCGGCTTCCTCTGCCTGCCCGGTCTCGAAAGCAAGCTCGTAAGCGCCATAGACATCGGCTGCCGCCCCCAGCGCGCTCATAGCCTCCAATGCATCGAGCGCGGCTGGCGTGTTCACATTCACGATCTCGCGGCCCGCATAGTCCACCATGCGCGCACCGCAGGCTTCGATCCATGAAAGCACCGACCGGCTGCCGGATTGCAGATGATCTTCCAGCGCCCCGGCCAGATCGCTGGGCCAGAACCCGAACAGCCAGTGCCGGTCGAGGGCTGCCGGACCTTCGCCCGCGAGCCGGTCCAGCAAACCATCGGGCACGGGATGCGCATCGACCGGCACGCTCAGCACTGCATCGAACTCATGCTCGCGTGCATGGGCAAGGGCGGCGCACAGTCCGCCGAGCGGCCCGAGCCCGCTTTCTGGGATGTCCTGCAACCAGGCTGGCGATTGGGCGATGTCTTCATTGGAACCGCCGCAAATTACGACTTCATCGCATGTATCGCGCAGCGCCTGCACCGAATGGCTCAGCAGCGACTGTCCCTGCCATTCGGCAGCGCCCTTGTCGGAGCCGAAACGGCTGCTCTGTCCACCTGCGAGGACAGCTCCGAGAACGCGGAAAGGCTGTGCCGTCAATGCGATGCTCCCATACCGAATGCCATGGCATCGCGATTACACCGTCCGGGCGATATGCCAACCGTGGAGAGTTGGGATCGAATTGCGTCAGAACCGTTCCCGGTTCCTTGCGTTTACCGACCGGCGACAGTCTTGCTACGCCCGCGTTTGGGGTTCAGGATACGCCGTGTTAGCGAGCAGGAGAGATGTATGGCCGACGATAACGCACACCAGCCCAAGGATCTCCCGCACTCGCCTGGCCCCGCCGGTGGCTGGGGCTCGATGAAGGGGATCGCCAGCATCTATGGTGAAACCTGGGCGTCGCCCGGCGCGCTCGACAGCCTGCGGCGGCTGAACAAGCCCAAGGGCGTGATGTGCATGTCCTGTGCCTGGCCGAAACCGGCCAATTACTCCGCCTTCGAGTTTTGCGAAAACGGCGCCAAGGCGACCTTGTGGGAACTAACCAAGGATCGCTGCACGCCCGAATTTTTCGCCGCCGAAGGCCATACGCTGGCCGAACTGCGCGAATGGTCGGATCATGAGCTGGAGAAATCCGGCCGCCTGACGCATCCGATGAAATACGACCCGGCATCGGACCGCTACGTCCCGATCGACTGGGATACGGCCTTTGCCGAAATCGGTACCACGCTGCGCGATCTGCCGCGCGAAGACGTGGTATTCTATGCCTCCGGCCATGCCGGGCTTGAAGCGTCCTATCTCTATGCGCTGCTGGCGCGCGCATATGGCAACAACAATCTGCCGCAAAGCTCCAACATGTGCCACGAAACGACATCGGTCGGCTTGACCAAGGTGATCGGATCGCCGGTGGGCACGGTGACCTTCGAAGATCTCGCCGAGACGGACTGTTATTTCTATTTTGGCCAGAATCCCGGCACCAACAGCCCGCGTTTCCTGCACAATCTGAAAGACCTGAAGGACCGCGGCGGCAAGATCGTCACCTTCAATCCGGTGATCGAGCAGGGGCTGGTCTCCTTCGTCGATCCGCAAAACCCGTTGGAGATGATGACCGGCAAGGAAACCATCATTTCCGATCAGTACCACCAGCTGAAGGCAGGGGGCGATGTCGCCGCCATCCTTGGCCTGTGCAAGGTGGTGGTCGAAGCGGACGATGCCGCGCAAGCCGAAGGCAGGCGCGAGGTCATTGACCATGATTTCATCAAGCAGCACACGACCGGGTTCGACGATTTCATCGCCTGTTGCCGCGATGCGCAGTGGAGCGACATCGAAAATGCCAGCGGTTTGACGCAAGCCGCGCTGCGTGATGCGGCGCAGGTCTATATCGAAGCCGAAAAGACCATCGGCGTCTACGGCATGGGTTTCACCCAGCACACGCATGGTGCGCTCAACATTGCGATGATGGTCAACCTGCTGTTGCTCAAGGGCAATATCGGGCGGCCCGGCACCGGCTGTTGCCCGGTGCGCGGCCATTCCAACGTCCAGGGGCAGCGCACGGTTGGCATCGCCGAGAAAGCCCATCTGGTGCCGTTGGACAAGCTCAAGCAATTGTTCGATTTCGACCCGCCGACCAAGGACGGTATGCATATCGTCGACGCCGTGCAGGGGCTGATCGAAGGCAAGGTCCGCGGGTTTATCTCGCTGGGCGGGAATCTCGTTCGGGCCGTCCCCGATCAGAAGCGGATGGAGGAAGGCTGGGCCAGTCAGGATCTGGTCGTCATGGTCTCGACCAAGCTCAATCGCAGCCATCTCTATCCGGGCAAGGCGGCCTATATCCTCCCGTGCCTCGGCCGTTCCGAAGTGGATCAACAGGCGACGGGCAATCAGGCGGTCACCAGCGAGGACAGCTTCTCCATGATCAATGGATCGGTGGGCCATCGTCCGCCCGCATCCGAACATCTCAAGAGCGAGCTGGCAATCGTTACCGGGATCGCAAAGGCTACTCTCGATCCCAACCCCAAGCTCAAATGGGATGATTGGACTGGTGACTATTCGCTGGTGCGGGATCTAATCGAGGCTACTTATCCGGACGACTTTCATGATTTCAACGAACGCATGTTCCAGCCAGGCGGCTTCTGGCGTGGAAATCCAGCTGCCGAACGTCTCTGGAAGACCGATAGCGGCAAGGCGGTTATTACAACTCCGCCGCAATTGGACTCTTTGGGTTTCGAGGACAAGCCTGGGCGCTATCGCCTTATCACCCTTCGTTCGAACGACCAGTTCAATACCACCATTTATGGCCACAGCGACCGGTTCCGCGGCATCGAGGGCACCCGTGATGTCGTGATGATGAATCCGGACGATATCGCCAAAGCGGGCCTGTCCGACGGCGACACCGTAAGACTCGTTACCGATTATGATGGGGACGATGTCGAACGCAAACTGGGCGGGCTTAAGCTAGTAGCGTACAAACTGCCCCGCGGCACTATTGCGGGCTATTATCCGGAATGTAATGTGCTGGTGCCGATCACGCATCACGATCAGATATCCAAGACACCGGCTTCAAAGTCGATCCCCGTGCGAATCGAGGCTGTTTAGCCGCGGCTAGTTCCATAACAGACGAAGCGGTCCGCAGTTGTGTCGTTATGGGTTGAGCTACTGTCTTTCGCCTTTCTACTGTTTGGCGCAATTAGCGCTCTCTATATGGTGCGAGAGATTGTGCGCCATCCTCCACCCATGATGATTATGCGTTATGTCTGGCCGCTGTGCGCCCTGTTTGCCGGGCCTCTGCTGATATGGTTTTATCACCGGTATGGCCGGAAAGGGGTTGAGGACACTCCATTCGCGGCGACGGTTGCAACGGGAGCGCTTCATTGTGGGGCGGGCTGCGCGCTGACCGATATCATCTGCGAAAACCTTGCGCATTACGTGCCCGGCACCCTTAAATATTTCGGTCTTGGTACGCTCTTTTCTGAAGAGCTGTTTGCAACCTGGACCATGGATTACATCTTTGCCCTATTGACCGGCATTGTTTTCCAATATTTTGCGATTGTGCCCATGCGGAACCTGCCGGTATTTGACGGTATCAAAGCTGCTGCCAAAGCCGATTTTCTGTCGCTCACGAGTTGGCAGGTAGGGATGTATGGCTTTATGGGGCTCGCGCATTTCATCCTGTTCCCGGCTCTGTTCGATGCGAGGATTGATGCCGGCCACCCATCGTTTTGGGCAGCGATGCAACTCGCCATGATGGCCGGTTTCGCTACCGCCTATTTCCCGAATTGGCTTCTTATCCGGGTCGGACTGAAAGAAAAAATGTAAGAGTGTGATCGAAGGGGCCGGCGTCCATCAGCCGTGCGTTTCAATAGCATTGGTATGGCCATCTTGCGCTTTGCTGGGGTCTTCGAGCCAGTTAGCGCCGTTGATCAACACAAGGCAACTGACTGCAAGCGAAGGCACGACAAGCGCGACGAAGAGCCCTTTTTCCACCGTAAGAATTCCGCCTGTGATCGCCCCCGCAAGAATAGCACCCCAAATAGTCAGGGGAAGAAGGACTTGGCGCCACTTGCCGCGTCCCGAAAGAGCATCGGCAATATCTGAACCAATTGCAACGACGGCACCGCTCACGAAAGTATGAACCGTGAAGCCGTTCCTTCCTTGCAGAGCGCGGTTGATCATTCCCATCGCGAAAGCGAGGAGAATAAGGAGCATATAATCGTCCCACCCCATCAGGACGCCAGCGGTCGCTAGCCACAGGGTGCTGGCTACTATGAACAGGGCGGCGGTTTCTCGCCACCGGCCACCGTTATTAATCAAGCGCGCGACCACCGTGCCCAGAATAAATGTGACCACAACCCCGGCGACCAGACCGGCCAAAGCCAGCTGCCCAGATACGAGATCGGTAACGACCTTGGTCGAGTTTCCGCTCATGAATGATGGAAAGGCTTGCACAGAACCGACCAAGGCGAGGAAGCCGACTGCGTCCACCCACCCTGCCACGAAGTTAAGAGTGAAGACGGCTTGCTTACGGGTAATCACTCGCATGCGCCGTTCAACTTTCGGACGCTTCGTACATAGTTGGGGCAGTTTCGTCTGAGAGATGCATTCGGCCACTCAGGTCGGACATTATATACCACGTTCCACCTGCCATGATCGCCAACAGGCTGAAGGAGAACAGAACGAGCAGTAGATCCTCGCGGGATTGTTCGCCGGAAAAGCTGAGATGCAGGAAATTGCGCAGGTGGGTGATGATCTGCAGCAGCGCGGCGACGCAGACGATGATAATTTTCCAAGACGTGGGCATATCAGAGAGGACGGCTGCGAAGGCCCCCGCCGTCAAGAGCAGGCTGGTCACGAAACCAATCGCGTAGCTCCTGATCTCGCTTGCCGCTTTATCCTTGGGATCGAGCTCTCCGGTGTTAGGCTGTGTCATGCGAGAGGGACCAGGAACACGAAACTGAAAATGCCGACCCACACCAGATCGAGGAAATGCCAGAACACACCGAGCATCGACAGGCGGACCTTCACTACGTCGTCCAGCCCGCGAAACGCAATCTGGCCGATCGTGGCAAAAATCCACACGATTCCGGAGAAGACGTGGATGCCGTGAAGGCCAACCAGCGCCCAGTAGGAACTGAGCCATCCGCTGGCCTGGGGCACACCGCCTTCACCCGCCTGGGTGATGAAATCCTTTACCTCGAAGAACAGAAAGCCGCCGCCCAGTGCTGCGCATAGCAGTAGCCAGCCGATCACTTTGCCGCGCCCATGCTCGTACTTTACGGTCAGCGACACACCGCCGTAGGCAACGCCGCCTACCAGCAGAAAAGCTGTCTGGATCGCCACGCTCTTTATGTCGAACAGGTCTTGCGGCCCGGGGGCGCCGGCCATACCAACGGGATCTAGATAGGAGGCATAGGACGCGAACAGGATTCCGAAGATGATGAGGTCGCTCATCAGGAACACCCAGAAGCCGAACACGGTGCTCTCGGCCTGCTCGTGTGCCTCGCCGTGGCCGCCCCCAAGGTTCAGTCCAGGATAGAGATTGGTCTCGCTCATCCGGCAAACTCCGACAGGTCCGGCACGCCGCGATTGCGTTCCGTCTCCTCGTGGGCGCGGGTCGCTGGTGTGAGATTGGCAATCTGCCGGCGGAAACGTCGGTCTGCCTCCTCCACTTGGGCGGCGGGGATGATCTTAGGCTCGATCTCCCGCATTCCGCGCAGAGCCACCAGCGCGGGGATTGCGAGGAAGCTGAGGATGGCCAGCCACCAGATGTGCCAAACCATAGCAAAGCCAAGGCCGAAGGATGCGCCCGCGATCAGCAGGCCGTGCGCCGTATCGGCAGGCATTTCGATGTCGCGATATTCGGCCGGCGCCTTCCACGGATCGCCGGCGCGCTTCGCTTCTCCCCAATCGTGGCGCGCCTTCACCTGCGGGATGCGCGGGAACGTCCATTCCGGCACCGGCGCGGGCGTGGACCATTCCAGGGTGGAGCCGTTCCACGGATCACCGCCGGGAACGGCCAGAGCTAGCCGGTTGCGGTAACTCGTCCAGAATGTCCATGCGAGGCTGGCCAGCGCGCACAGCATCAGGACCGCCCCGAAGCCGGCAAGATACATCCAAGGCATAAAGTCGGGGTTCTGGAAGGTGGGCGATCGGCGCGGCATGCCCATCAGGCCAAGCACGTAAAGCGGCATGAAAGTGAAGATAAATCCACCTACAAACAATAGCGCGGTGCGCCGTCCCCAGGTCTCGCTGAGGCGGAAGCCGAAGGCCTTGGGGAACCAGTAATGGATGCCTGCCAGCATTCCATAGAGAACACCGGGAATGATCACATTGTGGAAGTGCGCGACGAGGAAGGTCGAGTTGTGGACCTGATAATCGATTGACGGATTGGCGAGGATGATGCCCGACAATCCGCCGATCACGAACAGCAGGAAGAAGCCGGTGAGATACACGATGGGCGCGGTGATGCGCACGCGGCCGCGCCACATGGTGGCCATCCAGTCGTAGATCTTCACACCTGTAGGGATACCGATGATCATGGTGGCGATGCCGAAGGCGATGTTCACCCCCGCGCTCTGCCCCATGGTGAAGAAATGGTGCAACCACACAGTGAAGCTGATGACAGCGATGCTCATGCTGGCGACTACCAGTGACGTGTAGCCGTAGAGCCGTTTGCCCGAGAAAGTGGAGCTGATTTCGGAGAACACGCCGAAAGCGGGCAGGATCAGGATGTAGACTTCCGGGTGGCCAAACATCCAGAAGATGTTGGCATAATTCATCATGTTGCCACCTGCTTCATTGGTGAAGAAGTGGAAATCGACATAGCGATCCAGCACCAGCATCAGGCTGGACACGGTCAGCGCGGGCATGGCGTAGATCAGCATGATTGCGACGCACAGGCTGGTCCAGCAGAACAGCGGCATGCGCATGAAATGCATGCCCGGAGCGCGTTCCTTGAAGATGGTGACGGCAAAGTTCATGCCCGTTAGCGTCGATCCCATGCCCGATATCAGGATTGCCCAGAGCCAGTAATCTACCCCTTCGCCGGGGCTGAATATTTTGCCAGTGTAGGGCGGGTACATGGTCCACCCGCCGGTGCCGAACTTGCCGATCAGCAGCGAGATCATCACCAGTGCAGCACCAGCGGCGGTGAGGCCCAGGCTGACCTGGTTCAGCACCGGAAACGCCATGTCGCGCGCGCCGAGCTGTTGTGGAAGCACGAAATTGATGAGGCCGATGAGCAGCGGCATCGCCACAAAGAAGATCATGATCGTGCCATGAGTGCTGAACAATTGTGCGAAGTGATCGGGCGCCACTAGCCCGCTTTCCTGCTGCGCCAGCGTGCCCAGTGCGGTTGCTTGGTGGGCGCGCATCACGAAGCCCTCAATGATACCGCGCGCCATCATCACCAGCGCCAGCACGATATACATGATGCCGATCTTCTTTGCGTCGGGCGACACCAGCCAATTTCGATAGAGCGGACCCCACCAACGCATATAAGTGAGCAATGCGATGCTGGCGATCGCACCCAGCACCAGCACGCTGGCCGCGCCTGCGCCCACGATGGTACTGCTGTTCACGTCGTGCAGCAGATCGGTGTAGGGCGTGACGTTCCAGTTCAGATTTCCGAAGATCGGGCTGGCGGTATTGCTCATTGCCCTGACCCCTCTGTGCTTCCTTCAGGCAAGCCCATGCCGCCCCATGCAGATCCATCGCTGCGGCCGTGATATTTCGCCACAATCTGATCGAACACGTCCTGCTGGGCCAGTTTCATCAGAATAGGCTCTGCCCTTTTCTCCAGGCCAAGGTCCACTCGCGCATCGGCCAGCACGCTTTGCCGCCGCAGCGTGGCATAGGTTGCCTCGTCCAGAACTGGGCCATTGCTACCGCGCTCTACCCAGGCGACGTAATCATCCGGCTGAAGGGCACGCACGGTGAATTTCTGGCGGCCAAACCCTGCCCCATTGAACTGCGTATTCTCGCCCTCCGCTTCCCCGCTCCGGTTGGCGGAAAAGTTCAGCTTCGTCGTCATTCCGGGCATTGCGTAGATTTGCCCTGTCAGCGGAGCGATCAGCAGGCTTTGCATCACGGTGTCGGTAGTGAGGGTGAGCTCCACCGGGCGGCCCACCGGAACGGCAAGTTCGTCCACCGTGGCGATGCCTTCCTGGGGGTAGATGAAGACCCATTTCCAATCTAGGCCGATAGCCTGCACCTGTAGTGGCTCAGGGCCTATCTGCTCGTAGGGATCTAGCTTCTGCGTCGAATACCAGAGCCAGCTCGCCAATATGGCGACAACCAATATCGGCACACCCCACAAGGCAAATTCGAGTTTTTTCGAAAACTCCCACTGGGGTGAATAATCACCGTGCGGTTTAGAATAACGATAGCGCCAGAGGATCAGAGGCACGCCGATCAGTACGGGAAGGATGACAACCATCGTGATTGCCACCACCCGCCAAAGGTGGTTGTATTGTTCTTCGGCAACTGGTCCCATGGGTTGCAAGAAGCTCTGTTCAAGCGCTGAAGAAGCGGTCGCCGGGGCCGCTGCGAGCATTACCAGCAAACAGGCTGCCGTCATCAGCCATGCCCCTGTCCGAGTTTCCCTCATGCGGTGGGTAGAGGCCGCTCTTGTCACCAAACCCTCATGATCTGACTGACAAGGAGACTGACATCAGGTCGCCTCATCATACCGTTGGTTTGAAGGTGTCCGGGTTCGCCATGTGCCAATACTCGGCGAATGGTGTATCGTCAGGGTCGTGCAGGAGTTCGCCAGGCTGAACCTCATGGACGATCTGCGACCAAGGGACCATTTCTGCGTTGTTCTTCCATTGGCGAAGATGCCGAGGCGTGAAATCGTCCGGACTATCAAGGCCGCAGGCGACTACGATATCATGAAGGCTGTCGAGCGTCTTCGACTGGAAATTTGCAACGCGCTGCGCTTTCTCCGGAATAACGAGGCCGCGCTGACGAGCCGGTGAACTGGTCGCCACACCGGTTGGGCAGGTGCCTGTATGACAGCGCAGCGACTGGACACACCCAAGGGAGAACATGAACGCGCGTGCTGCATTGCACCAGTTGGCCCCCAATGCTGCGTTCATGGCGATGGAAGAACCGGAAAATACCTTTTCCGATGCAGCCAGCTTGATCTTGTCTTTCAAACCCGTGCCGATCAGCGCGTTATTAACGTAATAAAGCCCGATTCGCAGCGGCAGGCCCACATGATCGGACAGTTCGAGTGGCGCAGCACCCGTGCCGCCCCCACCACCATCCACTACGATGAAATCGAGTGTTATTCCGCTATCAAGCATCGCTTTGCAGATAGCGAAGACTTCGTGCGGCATCCCGACACAAAGCTTGATGCCCACCGGCTTGCCACCGGAAAGCTCACGCATCTTCGCCGCAAATTCCAGCATTTCTCGTGGCGTCGAGAAGGCCGAATGTCCTGGAGGTGAAAGGCAGTCTTCGTGAGCTGGAACCTGCCGGGTGTCGGCTATTTCCTTTGTGACCTTCGCAGCTGGTAACAAGCCTCCATGCCCAGGTTTTGCACCTTGGCTCAGCTTGATCTCGGTCATCTTCACCTGATCGTGTTGCGCCTTGTCGCGGAAGCTTTCCTGATCGAAATTTCCATCGTCGTCCCGTGCGCCGAAGTAGCCGGAACCCAATTCCCACACGACGTCTCCACCGTGTTTGAGGTGATAGGGAGACAGGCCGCCTTCGCCTGTGTCGTGATAAAAATCGCCTATCTTCGCTCCGAGGTTGAGCGCTTCGATTGCGTGGTTACCCAGCGCCCCGAAGCTCATCGCACTGATGTTGAGGCGCGCTGCTTCATAGGGCTTGCTGCACTGATCGGTGCCTACCTTCACGCGGGTTCGCTTCGGCGCATTGGAGTTGGGATTGATCGAGTGGCAGAGAGCTTCGTATTCCTCGGAATAGACGTCCAGTTCTGTGCCGAACGGATGGGCATCTTCCTGTTTCTTCGCGCGAGCGTAAACCAGTGAGCGGGAGACGCGGTCGAATGGCCGCCCCTCCAGCGGGCCCTCTACGATGTAGCTGCGCAGAAACGGGCGCAAGTCCTCGAACAGCCAGCGGAAGCGGGCGGTGAGCGGATAGTTACGGCGGAGCGAATGCCGAGTTTGGAACAGGTCCCACACAGCTAAGGCCAACAGCGGTCCGAAGATCACCAGCGCCCAGAACAATCCAGTCGCCACCGTCGCTCCGAGGACGCAGGTTGCAATCGTGAGAAGCAGCGGAACCCACAGGCCGAGATTTCTTTCCAAACTCTCGTCGCCAAACAGACTGCGAACCGCCATGCAGGATATCCTTTTCTCTCCGCTTCACCGGTTAGTAAGGATAGTCGCATGCAAGTAAAGTGCGTTGCACCTTGTGCTTCCCCACTAACTCTTCAGCTTCAAGCCGACCCAGAGAGTGCGCGGCACGCCTAAGTCGACCGAACCACCCTGATTCCGGGTTACTACCGTTTCGTCCGTGAGGTTCTCTCCACGCACGACTAGCGAGAGGGTCTCGTCGAGGGAAAATTCACCATAAGCGTCCAGCGTGGTGGCGGCAGGCAAGACATCGGTCTCAAGATCGTCTTCGAATTGCTTACCGACATGACGGATCGTTGCACTGAGGATATTTCCGTTACCAAGATCGTAGCGCACACTGCCACTGCCAGCCCATGAGGGAACTTGTGCGGGTTTCTTTCCATCGAACGTTGCACCTGTTTGGCGGGCTACTGAGTCTGTGTAGGCTACCGAGCCATCGAAGCTCAGCGCGCCAAAACTTAAGTCGGCACTCGCTTCGAGACCGCGGGCCGAAATCTGCTCGATATTCCGCCGCTGCCGGGTAACCGGGCCAAGGGTTACATTCGCGATTGCATCTTCGACGCGATTGTCGAACGCTGTAAGAGAAAAACGAAAGGCATCGTTCGGGGTCAGGTCCAATCCGGCTTCGAACCCGACGAGCCGCTCACTGCTGAGACTTGCATTAGCTTCGGTGGTAACGGGGAAGACCGTGAATGGGCGGTAGAGCTCGTTCAAGGTGGGAAGGCGCAGGCCGGAATATGCTGCGCCTCTCAGGCGGACATCGTTACCAATATCGTAAATCGCGCCGCTGCGGAAAGAATACTCCCAATCACTGCGGTCCGGATAGAATGACGTCTGCAATGCCTGTCCGGAGGTGTCACGCGCGATGTAGAACCCATCGCTTATGGTGGTGCGATCCACTCGTGCTCCAGCGGTAAGAATGACCTTTCCGATTGAGACATCGCTCTCGGCAAAAACACCGAGGTCGCTCGTCCGACCACCCGCAGCGCGGCGTTCGTTAACTGACCCGCTGAATGCGCTCAGAGAGACTTCCGCCAATTGACCATCGCTCAGACGGTAGTCGGTACCCAGCCGAAATTTGACGGTTTCACCAAGCTCAGGACGGATTTCGAATTTGCCACCAACTCCGGTCGATGGCGTATTGCGTTGATCGAGAACCGGCACAAAGCGCGTCGAGCTGACGACAATGTTAGTGAAGTTTCGCGACTGCACATAGCCAAGAGCATCGAAGGGGAGGGCGCCGCGACCTACCACTCGTAAGCTGGCATCTTGTCCTGTGCTCGAACTATCAGCCCCATTGAAGCGCAAAGTACGGCGGTCCTCGTAGACCAGCGCGCGCGCCTGAAGTTCGACCGTATTCGTCAAGGATGCAGTAGTGCGAGCCTGAACCGAATAGCTGTCGAAGGCAGCTCTGGCGGAAGCGGCAACGCGATCTTCTGCCGGTGCCGTATAGAAGCCTTTTCCACGATCCCACCGCCCCGATACTACCGCGAAGCCAGAACCAAGCTTACCGGAGAGATGGGCGGCGCTTTCGGTTTCTCCGCGATCGTTCAAATAGATATGCCCCCCGATGGGAGAAAGGTGGCCAGGTCCCGCGCTGGTCAATTCGATAGTCCCCGCAAGAGCACCTGCACCGAATGGCCCCGAGCCGCCACCACGGGTAACCCTCGCGTCGCTCAAGCGTTCGGGAGCGATTGCGCTGAGGGGAATAAAGCCGAAAAAGGGATCTGCCATTGGTACGCCGTCGAGCAATACCAATGCACGGCTGGTTGCATTGCCACCGAGTGCGCGAAGTGTAACGCCCTGAGCGCTTGGGTTGGAGGAGCGGCTGTCCGAGCGACGGAACTGCTGGAAACCGGCAACGGATGCGAGTGCGTCCTCAAGGCGTCCGGACGCGGTCGTGACCAACTTTTTGCGACTAATTGTTTCGGCGGCGTAGGCAACGCTCGATTGCGGAGGGGGTAGGCCTTCCCCAGTTACGACAATGATAGGAGGCTCAGCTGCGGGTTGCTTGTCGTTGCTATTCTGCGCAGCAGTTGGCGTAGCAGAAAGGCAAAGCAGGCACGCTCCGGCAAAAAGGTGCACCTGAATAAAACGGTATATTGCCACGATCATCTTCCCTTGTCGCGGCCGCGCCTATCCGATCCGTCTGCCCAAGCAAAGGCACCTCTTTCCTATAGTATCACCCAGAGCCCAAGCCGCTTTGAAACTAGCCTTCGGTAAAGCCAACACGCGGGACGGCCGCCCAGCTGCTATCCTTCCTGAAAAAACGGACGATGCCGTAAAGGCGGTACCAAAGATTGATCTGCCGATATCCGAAATTCTCTACGACTGCGGCTACGCCGATGCGGAAAAGGTCGCGCGCGCTTGGGGTACGGCGAAGCTGCTGTTCCTCCAATGCCAACGTGCCGACACTCAACGCACAGCCAAAGACGATTGAAACGAAAAAGAACGCCACAGCCATTATTGGGTCAAGCAAACCGAATAGAGCTGCTGCAGGCAATACGAGGTAGCCTAACAATTCAGCGGGAGGGCCCAGAATGTCTTCCAGCACGATTTGCGGCATTGCCACGAGACCGATGCGACCGTATCTCGGATTGAAGATCATCCCTCGATGGCGCTGTAAAGTCTCCATAGCTCCCTGCTGCCAACGGGCCCGTTGGTTATCGAGCCCTTTCAAAGCGGCGGGAGCTTCCGTCCAGCAGACGATATCGGGCACGAATGCGATGCGATAGTCCCGCCGATTATCGCGCAGGAAGCGGTGCATCCGTACGACCAATTCCAAGTCTTCGCCGACAGTGTCGTACCGATATCCGCCCATCTCAACAATTGTTGAGCGGCGGAAGAGCCCGAAAGCCCCCGAAATTAGCATCAGCGTATTGAGGTGTGCATTGGCTACGCGGTTCATTAGGAACGCGCGTAGATACTCCACGATTTGAATACGCGGGATCATCTCACGGGCGATGCCCATCCGATGAAGTGAACCGCCTTTGACGACGCATCCATTGACAATTCTGATAGCGCCGCCGACCGCAACCAGCTTGTCATCATCATACATGAACGGCTCCGCAGCACGCAGCAATCCATCGGGTTCGATGATCGAATCTGCATCGATTACGCATACCAAAGGGGTCCGGGCAAACCCGATCCCTGCATTTGCCGCATCCGCTTTTCGTCCGTTCTCTTTGTCTACGACCAGCAGGTTGGGATATCGTTTGGACCGGTACACCCCGAGAATTCGCGTGTGCTGCAGGTGAGCGATCTGCGTTCTTTGTGTTTTTTGCATTCCGAACGCAGCGATAAGCGTTGCCAGCGTTCGATCTTTCGACCCATCATTGACAACGATGACCTCATGATCCGGATATTCGAGCGCCAGTAGGGCACGAACGCTCTGAACGATCGAGAGTTCTTCATTGTAGGCTGGCGCAATGACCGAGATGGGCAATGCAAGGTCGGCATAGCGATGCCACAGATCGCGCGCGCCCTTCCCAGGACGTACGCGCGTTGCGAAAACCCATCCTGCCAATGCTAATTGACTGAGGGCAATGATATTGCGCAGTGCGACAACGATGAAGCAGAAGTAAGCAATCCAAAGGATTACATTCGCGGAGACTTCCGTAAACTCAGCCCAGGTCATCGTAGCTCCTCTACCGAGGCTGCGAGCAAACTGGGGTCAAAATGATCAATGGCTTGCTCCGCCCTTAGCCGAACCCATAGTTCATTATCGTTCCGCATCTGCAGAATGTGGGGAAGAGCTTGTTTCAGCCCCAGTTGGACGCTCGCTCTGATTGCTTGTAGCCTGACTGAAATCACGGGATCGTTTAAGGCAGGAAGAATCCAGTTGGCTGCTGCGGGATGGCCTAGTTTAGCCGAAGCCCTATCAGATCGGACCCATCTTGGTGGAGATTGAAGAAGACTGCCCTACCAATTCTGGGCAGGCAGCCGAAAACTGAAAGTGGTAACTCCGTCGACTGAGTTAACGTTAAGATCTGCACCATGGGCTTGGGCGATCTGAGAACAGATGAACAGCCCCAACCCCAAACCTTCTTGAGAGGGTGACACTTCTTCACGCACGAAGGGTTCGAAAAGGTGATCGATTATCCGTTGAGGGATTGTCTCGCCATGGTTCGTCACATCGATCGCCAGACCATTTTCCGAAGTGCGCGCCGATAATGTGACGGCGCCGTCGCTGTTCCCATGAGTGACTGCGTTGGCGACAAGATTGGAAGCGAGTTGGCAAATGCGATAGACGTCGCACGGTACATCCCGCTCCAAGTCAATCCGGCTTACGATCTTGCTCTCGCTATGGACGGATCGAATTTCCTCGACAATGGCCTCAAGCGCTGGTGCCAGATCGGCACCGTCGGTTATGTCAAGGGATAGGCCGCTACCTAGTCGCGTGCGCGCAAAGTCCATCAGATCGTCGATCAGACGCGCCATGCGCGAAATGGTCCGGGTGCTGGCATCAATCACCGTTTCGCCGCGGGCGCTGAGCCCCCCCTCGCGCGAAAGGATCTGAAAACCGGCCTTCAGCGAGGCGAGCGGATTCCGCAAATCGTGACCAAGAACAGCGATGAACTGCTCCCGCAGTCTCGCCTCTTCCTCGCTATCGGCAAGCGCGCTCTTATTTTCGACATTCTGAGTGATGTCGCGGGCGCTGCAGTAATATTTGCCACCTTCCGGAACACAGTTCCACGAAAGCCAGCGGTAACTGCCCTCCTTATGGCGATAGCGATTGACGAATTGCAAGATCGGCTCGCCGGTCTTGATTTTCACGAACGCATTTTCGGTAATTTCCATATCGTCCGGATGAACGAAATCGAAAAAAGGCCGGTCCTCAATTTCCTTGGAGGTCCAGCCAATGGTCTTCTCCCAAGCCGGATTGGTCGCTTCGAAGCGACCGTTTTCACACAGGACCCCAAGCATATCTGGCGTTACATTCCAGGTAAGTCCGTATCTTCCTTGCGTGTCGTAAACCATCCAGCGTCTTCCTTCGGGGGCCCCGGCAGCACGCATCCCTTTTGCAGTGGTAGCCAGTGTCGGCCGAGCTCCTAGGTGCTGGATCGGATATTTCGTTTGGTTATTAGCCTCTACGCTACATTCGAGCGGAGATAAACGTTCTTTCCAACTGCGTGCGGAGGAGGCGAAGAAAAGATCTTTGGAAGGGGCGAATTGTGCGTACCCAAAGGTCGCACAACTCTGAAAAGTTCGGCTTTCTGACTACGCCTGTGGCTTAAACGCTGTCAGTTAAAGCCGGTGGCGGAGACGGAGGGATTCGAACCCTCGATACCCGTTACCAGGTATGGCTCCTTAGCAGGGAGCTGGTTTCAGCCACTCACCCAC
>NZOF01000072.1 GCA_002695185.1 Erythrobacter sp. | reverse complement strand
GCGCAAGAGCGCGGCGAAGCCGTACCGGTCCCGCCGATAGGCACACCGCCCTCACCACCTGACCCGCGCGCCCAGGCACGCGAGCGGGCCGCCCAGGAACAGGACGCTGCGCGCATCAGTGGTCTGTTCCTGGGCACACGAGGCACAGGCGACGGGGCTATGCCGGGCGGCGCAAGACTTGCGTTCCCCGATATGTCGGGCGCGCAGCCCTCGCGCGAAGGGCAGCGCAGCGAGGATAGAATCCAGAACGGACAGGTTGAGAAGCGCGCCTTTCTTGGCCGGGAGACCGAGCGGCGGATGGTCAGCGGCGAGCGCTTGGTACCGCCCGCCTCGCCGTTTGTGGTCCAGGCCGGGAGCGTTATTCCCGCCGCGCTTATTACCGGCCTTCGTTCGGATCTGCCGGGTCAGGTCACGGCGCAGGTCACCGCGCATGTCTATGACAGCCTGACCGGGCATCACCTCCTGATTCCCCAAGGCGCGCGGCTGATCGGCGAGTATGATAGCCAAATCTCCTTCGGGCAGAATCGGCTGTTGCTCGCCTGGACAAGGCTCATTCTACCCGATGGGCACTCGCTTGTGCTCGAACGCGAGCCTGGCGCTGATGCGGCAGGGCAGGCGGGATTACAGGATCGCACCGATTATCATTGGAGCATGATGCTCCGCGCGGCGGCCATCTCGACCTTGCTCGGCGTGGGTACCGAACTGGTGAGTGACGATGACGGTGATCTTGTTCGCGCGCTTCAGCGCGGCACGCAGGACACGCTCAACCAGGCCGGCCAGCAGATTATCCGGCGTCAGCTCAATGTGCAGCCGACGCTCACTATTCGCCCTGGCATGCCGGTGCGCGTGATTGTCACACGCGATTTGATACTGGAACCTGGTGGAGGAGCATGATGACCAAACTGAGATTGGGACCACTAGTTGACGAGAAGCCGGTCAAGCTGACTGTTGAGTTGCCTTCGCCAGTCCATCGCGACCTCGTCGCATATGCTACAGCCCTCGCCGCAGAAAGCGGCGGTGACGCTGTCAAACCCGAACGATTGATTGCGCCCATGCTCGTTCAGTTCATGAAAACCGATCGCGCGTTTCGCCGTCACCGTGCGCATATGAATGCATCCGATGGGGCCTAGGGTTAAAACCCAATCAGGCTCTTGAAAGTACATGCATAGGTTGATTCAATGGGTTTTCACGATGGATGGAGGCCCTGTCGATGTCGCGTTCGCTGTTTTGGTTGTCGGATGAAGCCTGGCTGGCGATCGAGCCGCACTTGCCAAAGAACCAGCCCGGAGCGCGGCGCGTCGATGATCGGCGGGTAATCTCGGGCATCTTCCACGTGCTGAAGTCCGGTTGCCGCTGGTGCGACTGCCCGGCGGACTACGGGCCTTCGACCACGATCTACAACCGCTTCAATCGCTGGTCGCGGCGGGGCTTCTGGACGAAGTTGCTCGACACGCTGGCTGAAGCGGGCGCAGTCACGAAGAGTACTGCGATCGACAGCACCTACATCAAAGCCCAGCGCTCCGCGTTTGGTGGAAAAGGGGGCGCCAGACGCAGGCGATCGGCCGTTCTCGCGGCGGCTGGACAACCAAGGTCCATGCCCTGACCGATGTGCTCGGTCGACCCTATGCCTTGATGCTGACCGCAGGCAATGTCAGCGACGTGAAGGCCGCCCCGGCGCTGCTCGAACGCGCGGGCCGCATGCGCTACCTGCTTGGTGATAAGGGCTACAATGCCAACAGCTTGCGCAAGGTTCTGCGAGACAACGGCACCACCCCCGTCATCCCTGGCAGGCGCAACCGCAAGCGTGCCATCCGCTACGACCTGCAGCGGTACCGCAGCCGACACCTCATCGAGAACGCCTTCTGCCGCATCAAGGATTTCCGCCGCGTCGCAACCCGCTACGACAAGCTCGCCGCCAACTTCTTGTCAGGCGTGGCGCTCGTAACCGCGCTCGCGTTCTGGCTCTGATTGAGTCTCAACCCTAGCATTCGACATGGCGACGAGGTTCTGTAGTATAGGAAGCTTGTCCGTGTTGTCGAAGGAAAAATGCCACCGAAGCGGCGTCATCTGATATTCGAACTGTCCGATTGCCTGCCGCAAACTCTATTCCTTAGCTGGCGTGCTGCCTGGCGCATGCTGCAATTGCCGCAGATCTTCTTCATATTGGATCGCAAGCAATCGATGGGCCGATGCCATTACAGGGTTCTGGGCTGCCTTTGCCAATTTGCTTTCTTCATTGGCCCGGCGTTCAAGATCATCCAGAGTGTTACACAGCATATGCCTCTCCTTTCGCAGTGTGTTTGCGGCTTTAGCTAGCATCCGCGCATGACTGAAATCGGACGCACCGAAGGCCCATGCGGTGAAAGATTGTGAGATTGCGGCGGGCTGTGAGGGCCTCATGGATTGTCGTTAGGAAGAACAGCGCAATTCTCCTTTCCCTTTCGGTCAGGAGCGCACCGGCACCGGTTCGTGGCGGTCCTTTACAAGACGCAGGAAACGTTCAAGCGCTGCATTGTCGTTCCGCTTATGCCACCATGCCCAGAAATCCACATGGGCAAGACCTGCGCTATCGCGCACCTCACGCAGTACTACGCCAGGATGCTGCGTACCCGACGCCGTTTCGGATACTATCGTCACGAAGTCCCCGACTGCCACAAGGTTCAGAATGTTCTCACGAGTGATCTCTTGCATCACGATGCTCGGTATAACGCCGCATCCTTGAAGCCTTGCCCGTATCAATTCCGCTGCATCCGGCCCTGGATCAAGGGTGGGCAGCACGAATATTGAATCTCGAAGGTCGGTCCAAAAAAGTACGTCCAATTGGGCAGCATGATGCGACTGCGGCAAAGCGACCAGTAGCCTTTCCGGCCAGAGATGCAGCTTTGCAAAAGTTGGTCCGTTCAGTTCGCCTGGGACAATCGCCACATCAATCGTTCGAGCAGCGAGTCCACGGGCCAGGCTGTCCCAACCAGCTTCAACACCACGAATTTCTACGTCGGGGTAGCATTGGCGGAATCTCAACAAAGCGGTCCGTAAATTGCCGGCCGACAGCGAAGTGCTGAAACCGATCACAAGCGTTCCGGCTTCGCCGCGCGAGATCGCTTGCGCATTCGATCGCAAACCCTCCGCTTCCTCGACGATCTGTCGCGCAACTGCAAGAAATGCGCTGCCCTCTCGGGTCGGTGCAGCACCCCGTGTCGAGCGTTCGAAGATGGTCAGGCCGATATCTTGTTCCAGGAGCATGATGCGACGACTGAGCGTGGATTGTTTGACATTGAGCTTACCTGCAGCCTTGGAAAAGCTTCCGCATTCCCCTGCAGCGACAGCATAGCGTAGCTGACGAATCTCGAATACCATGGCTTCACCGGCGCTGTGTCCGCGTTCGGTCTCCGCAGCCCATGGATTTCTGTGCTGGCGCACCATGCGTACGCTCGATCGAACATCCACGCTGCCACCCAAATGCCTGCATTATCATTGACCTCTCTTACGTAGAGAGGCGGATCGCCCGGTTAGCGCAGGGAAATGCAACAAAAATGTCGACTTCAAGGCGACCTTTCGCGGACCTTCGCTCCTCAGCTTGGAATGTCCGGGCAGTAAAGAATCATTGCGCATTGACATTTCCTGCTTCTCCCATTTTAGGATACGTTATCACATCACATGAATTGGGGGTGATCTATTGTTGCGTTCCGTTTCACGACTCACCGCTATCGTCCCTTTGGCCAGCGTCTTGGCGCTTCCGGCCTATGCCCAGGAGGGCGTGGGGGGAGAGCCGTCTGATATTCCCGTTGAAGACGCTGAGGCGAAGGATGCCCATGATGAGACCGATGCGATTGTCGTGACCGGCTCGCTCATCCGGGGATTGCCGAAGGAGTATGTCGCCAGCCCGGTCTTCACCTATGGCAAGGCAGACATCGTGCAATCCGGTGCCGGTTCGCTGTCGGAATACATGCTCACAATCCCACAGAACTTTACCGGCGACCTTAGTGATTTCGGGACAACGGCAGCGCAGGTCGGTTCGACCCTGGGACGAGGAACTACCTATAATCAATATGATGCTTTTGCCGGTTTCGCGTTACGCGGCCTTGGATCGGATGCAACGCTGACATTGCTCAATGGCAGACGCATGGCTTCGGTCGGCATGATCGAGGCTTCGACGGTTTCGGTCATTCCATCGGCACTGATCGAGCGCATCGATATCATCTCGGATGGAGCATCCGCGACCTACGGCGCCGATGCCGTGGCCGGCGTCGTAAATATCGTAACGCGCAAGCCCAAGGACGGCCTGGAAGTGCGCCTGCGCGGGTCAACGGCGACGGAGACAGGCTCGGGAAGCCAGCGGCCTTGCCGGGCATTCCTGGGACAGCGGCCATGTCTACAGCATGGCGATGTATCAGCGCCGGGAAGCGTTCATCGAGGATCCCATCGTGGTATCGAACGTGCCGCTGCAGATCACCCAGCTTCCCAATGAGACCGTTACGGGCTTTTATGGCGGGCTTGAGCAGGACTTTGGTGACTTCACCTTCTCCGTAGATGCTTCCCGCTTCAGGAGAGATCGCGATGCGGTAATCCGCTATATCGATGAACCTGAAGACAACCGCTTCTATGACACGCGCACGACCGGCTATTCGATTTACGGTAACCTGCATTGGCAAGGACCCGGAGCGACGTCGCTCGACCTGAATATCGACTACGGTCACAACACGACGAGCAGCAAGCTCTATTATGGTCTGCCGCCCTTCGATGATCCGTGGACGGATTATGAGCACAAGAACAGCCTGTTTGCCGTCGAACTGAGAGGCCAGACACCGCTCTTCATGCTTCCGGGCGGTACGGCGATGGCGGCGGGCGGGGCGCAATATCGCAAGGAGAAGATGCGCACCGACGCGGCAATCTTCTTCCATCTCGATGGCGGTGAGCGCGAGGTCAAATCCCTGTTCGGTGAAATCAACCTGCCGCTGGTAGGCCCCCATCAGGATATTGGCTTCGTGCGCTCGCTCAACGTCACTGGCGCGCTGCGCTATGAAGATCTGGGTTTCGACGATGCCCTCGCGCCCAAAATCGGTGCACGCTGGCAGATCAATGAGAGCGTCGCTCTACGCGGCACCTATGCGCGCTCCTTCCTGGTGCCGCGCTTCCGCGATACGATCGGCATTGCCGAGCAGGTATCCTTCTGGAACTATCCTTACGCCTTTCTCCATCCGGCCGATCAGAATTCGGCCTTGCCGGACGGAAACGCGCTGGTGATGTATCGCGCCGGTGCAAACCCGGAACTGAAGACCCGGAACGCGGATACCTTCACCGTTGGGATCGATCTGACGCCTGAATTTGCGCCCGGCCTCTCGCTCAAGGCAGGCTATTACCGGATCAAGATTTCCGGACGTGTGGTCACGCCCTCACAGAATGACAGCGTGTCGGTGTCTGACCTCCAGGCGTTCAATGTTGCCAATCCGAGTGCCGAGCTGATCCAGAGTATCGTCCACAATCCCACCGTGTTCCGCTGGTTTGCTACCGGCATTCCCTTTGTGAACGACGGCGGCACGGTGATCTATAACAACGCCGGTGACATTCCCGCTGAACTGTTCTCGCAGGTCCAGCTCGTCGCGGATATCCGTCCGCAGAACTTCGCGGTCGAGAAGACGGATGGTCTCGATTTCGAGTTGTCCTATCAGGCACCGCTGCTGGGTGGGCAGACCAGTCTGCATCTCACCGGCCAGTATATTCTCAATCTCGATCTGACGGCCAGCAATGGACAGTCGGTTTCCCGCCTCGACGGCTATGCCCAGCCTTCCGACTTGCGCCTCAACGGCACCTTCATCTGGGGGCGGGATGGCTTCTCAGTTGGCACGGTGGTCAATTATGTCGATGGCTTTACCGACAACCGGCCGGGTGAACCGGCGCGCAAGATCGGTTCTTACACCACCGCGTCGCTGTTTTTCGGTTTCGACGTTGGCCGATTGACCGGCAGTGCAGGGCTGCAGGACAGTGAGGTGCAACTGGTTGTCGCCAACCTGTTCGATGCGCGTCCACCGCGGATTGTCGACAGCGTTCTGGGATATGATCCCTACAATACACCGCCCAACCCTCGCACCATCGGCTTGATGCTCACCAATCGCTTCTGAGATTTGGGACTTCCCTGGCGGGCAACGGCTGCCTCAGACCATTGACACTCATCGCATCACGCATCATATGAAGTTACATGAGACGAGACAGCCGATTGTCGGGCGTGCTCCACGTGCTACTTCACATGGCCGAACCGCCTGAACCGCAGACGTCGGAAGCGCTCGCCCGCGCCATGAACACCAACCCCGTGGTGCTCCGTCGCACCATGGCGGGCCTGCGGCAGCGCGGGTTCGTCAACTCCGAAAAGGGGCATGGCGGTGGCTGGCGGATCGCCTGCGATCTGGAGACTGTCACCTTGCGGGACATTTACGATGCGCTGGGCGAACCGGAAATTCTCGCCATGGGCAATCGCACCGACGCGCCGGGCTGCCTTGTGGAGCAGGCCGTCAATGCCGCGCTGGGACAAGCCTTCGACGAAGCCGAAGCGCTGCTCCTCCAACGCTTCGGCGAAGTAACGCTGGCCCAGCTAAGCGCCGATTTTCACGCCAGCCTGTCCCAGCGCGGCGGTTCCTTCACTCTGGAGAATGCTCATGAAAGCTGATGCTGTAATCGTTGGCGGCGGCTTCGCCGGATTGGCTGCGGCCACCTATCTCGCGCGGGCGCGCCGCACCGTGCGCTTGCTGGATACGGGCAAGCCCCGCAACAGGTTCGCATCCGCATCGCATGGCTTTCTGGGGCAGGATGGCAGCGATCCCGGACAGATACTGGCTACCGCGCGCAACCAGCTTCTTGCCTATCCCACGGTCGAATTGATCGAGGCGGAAGCCACCGAGGCTCGTCTGGCCGGGGATGGCTTCGCGGTGTCGCTCGCCAATGGGGATGAGCTTGAAGCGCGCAAGCTTATCCTTGCGTTCGGATTGCGGGACGAACTGCCGGTGCTTCCCGGACTCGAAGAGCGTTGGGGCAAGGCGGTGCTGCATTGTCCCTATTGCCATGGAATCGAGTTCAGCGATCAGCCGCTTGGGGTGCTCTACCGCATGCCCATGTCGGTTCATCAGGCCTGTCTCATCGCCGAATGGGGTCCGACCACGCTTTATCTCAATGGCGCGAAACTGGAGGAAGGCGATGCCGACAGGCTTGCTGCGCATGGCGTGTCGATAGAAGCGGCTCCCGTCGCTGCGCTGATCGGCGAAGGCCCGGCTCTTTCCGCCATCGAGCTGGAAACCGGCGAACGGCGCGCGCTGGCCGCGCTTTACATCGCACCGCGGTCCTGTCTCGGCAGCCCCTTGGCGGAGCAATTGGGCGCAGACATCGGCGAGAGTCCGGTCGGGCCGATCATTCGCACCGATGGCGACAAGATGACATCTGTTCCGGGTCTCTATGCCGCCGGCGATATCGCCCGTGCCCCTCACAGCGTAAGCTGGGCGGTCGCAGACGGCGTGACGGCGGGCACCTCGGCCCATCGAGCGCTGGTGTTCGGTTGACGCCATGGACAACAGTTTTCCGTTTTCCGATCCGGCCATGGTTGCTCGATATGCGGAGGATACGCCGCGCAAGGTGCCGGGCTATGCCGATCTTCACCGGATGGCGATGCTGCTACTCTTCGAACGCCTGGGAAGTGCCGCCGATATACTGGTGCTTGGCGCTGGCGGAGGTCTGGAGTTGAAAGCCCTTGCCGAAGCGCAAGCGAATTGGCGCTTTACCGGGATCGACCCTTCTTCCGAGATGCTGGATCTGGCGCGCACCGTTCTCGGAACGCTCGAAAGCCGGGTGGACCTGAAAGAGGGCTATATCGATGCGGCGCCCCCCGGCCCCTATGATGCCGCACTGTGTCTACTGACCCTGCACTTTCTTGGCGTCGAGGAGCGGCTGCACATATTGCGCGCCCTGCATGCGCGCCTGAAACCGGGCGCGCCGCTGGTAGTCGCACATCATAGTTGTCCTTCCGGGGGCGACGCTCGATCCTGGCTGCGGCGATCCGTTGCATTTGCCGCCGCCGGCCAGCCCGATTTTCCAGCAGCCGCCGCGTTGGCCGAGTTCATGAGCGAGCGGCTGCACGTCCTTTCTTCCGACGAAGACGAGGCATTGCTTCGTGAGGGCGGCTTTTCTGATGTCTCCCTCTTTTATGCCGGGTTTAGCTTTCGCGGTTGGATTGCGACAGCGTAGCGACCCAAATCACGCGGTCGCATCCTTGTTGGTCGCGCGAGCCATACACAAATAGTCGATAGCGCGCCTTCATCGGGTGCGGCCCTGATCGGACATAGCACCCGAACGCCGCCGCGGTTGGCCGGTCGGAGTATTTGGCTGGGATAGGGACGAGCAGCCCCCGAGCGGTCGGATGGAGCAGTGCCACGCAGCAGCAGATCCAGGCTGACTGCAATGCTCCAACAGTCCAACCGGATATTTCCACGAGAGCGAGGAACAGGGCTTTAAATCATGTAATGATACGTTATATCGTCACACAACAGGATTGTGTTTCAGGAGACCGAATTTCGTGAGGAAAATGAGCGCTAATCAAATTCAAGGGCGTGCCAGCCTTCTATCTCTGGCCGCTGCCATAACAATGCTTCCTGTCAGTGCGCTGGCGGAGGATGCCGCTGGTGAGGGCAGCGAGCAGGAACGAAATAGGCGCGCTGACGCAATCATTGTCACGGCCAGTCGTTCGCTCAGTCAGCCTGATCTGCCGACAGCCATCCCGGTACAGGTTCTGTCGGGCGACGAGTTAGCGCACCGCCGCCAGGGCGGCCTTGGCGAAACGCTGGCAGGACTGCCCGGTGTCCATCTCGATAACTTTGGTGGCGGAGCATCCCGCCCGGTAATCCGGGGCCAAACCGTGCCGCGTATCGAGATACTGACGGACGGCGCCAATCTGTTCGACGTGTCATCAGTGTCGCCCGATCACGCCATTACGACTGAACCATTGTTGCTCGACGGTATCGAGGTTCTGCGCGGCCCTGCTGCCGCTCGCTATGGCGGCAATGCGATGAATGGCGCGATCAACCTGATCGACAGCAAGGTGCCCAAGGCGGTGCCCGAAGACGGCCTGTCGGGCGCAACCGAAGTCCGGTACGGGACAGGAGACGAGGAAAAAACCATCGCCGGGCGGGTGACAGCCGGGCTAGGTCAGTTCGCCATCCACGCGGAAGGATCGCGCCGCAAGGCCGATGATTACAACGTGCCGGATGCGTTCGGTAGCGATGAACTCAAGGATTCTTTCGCGGAAAGCTCCAGCTACAGCTTTGGCGCATCGTGGATCACGGAAAAGGGCTATATCGGGGCCGCCTATACACGGCAGGACAGTGAATATGGCCTGCCGGGCCATTCCCATATCAACGGGGTTTGCCACACCCACGGCGCCGACCTGCATTGCGCAGCGCATGACGAGTTCGACGATCCGTTCGGTTCATCCGACGACCACACCGCCTATATCAAGCTGCGCAGCGAGCGCGTTGATGTTCGTGCCGATTATGACGACTTGCTCCCCGGCTTCGAACATGTTCGTTTGCGCGGGTCATATACCGACTACAAACATGATGAGATCGACGGCCCGGCGCTGTTCAGCCATTACACCAACGAGGTCTGGGACGGACGTGTCGAACTGACCCACGAGCCGTTGCTGGGTTTCACCGGGACACTGGGCGTGCAATATACCGATGGCACCTTTGGCGGCATCAATGTGAACGATTTGCACGAGCCGCCTCCCAGCGCATTCGCGGGCTTTGTGGGTAATCCTCACTATGTAACCGAGAATATCGGGGTGTTCCTGAGCGAGAGGCGCTCGTTCGGGGCGGTCGATGTCGAGATCGCTGCGCGCAAGGACTGGCGAGACATCGACGTTCCTTTCACCGATTATGTCATCTCGCCTCATCTTCAGAGCGCGATCGATTCCTACGATGCCCGAAACGGTGAAGGCGCCTTCCGCAGGATGCGCGAGGAATCGTTCCGCACCGCCAATCCCACCGCCTCGCACGATCCCTTTTCGGCGTCGCTCGCGATGACGTGGCAGATCGGCAACGGCTATTCGGCAGCGCTATCCCTTGCGCGCACCGAACGGGCCCCGAATGTGCGTGAGCTCTATGCCTATGGCAATAACCTCGCCTCGAACAGCTACGAAGTTGGCCTTTCGCAGACACAGCGTGCTTCCTCGACCTTTCCTGAAGCGCGAACCGATGTGATGGAGACGGCAAAGTCGATCAATCTGACCTTCCGTAAGACCGGCGGTCCGCTCGAGTTTGAGGTCGGCCTGTTCCACCAGGACATCGACGATTACATCTTCGCACGCCTGATCGAAACCGAAGTCGAAACCGGCGTAGCGCACAACTACTTGCTCTACACGGCAGCGGATGCGAGCTTTACCGGCATCGATGGGCAGGTCAGCTACCAGGTCGCGCCGCAATCGCGGCTAACGGTGTTCGGCGATTATGTCGGTACCAAGCTCAAGAATGAAGATGACAATCTCCCGCGCATTCCGCCGGGCCGTCTTGGCGCCCGCTATGAACACAGCGCGGGACCGCTGACGGGCGATCTGGAATATTATCACACCTTCGCACAGGACAAGGTCGCCTCCTACGAAACACGGACCGGAGGGTACGACATGCTCAACGCGACGCTCAGTTATCGCTTGGACATTGGCGACGACAGGGGCGTCGAGTTTTACGTGCGGGGCACCAATCTGCTCAATGAACTGGCGTTCGCGCACACGTCATTCGTGAAGGACCAATCGCCGCTGCGCGGGCGCAGTGTTGCGTTCGGAATGCGCCATCAATTCTGACTCTAAATGAAGATCATGGCGGTCTCGGCTGCCATGATCTTAGTCGCCAGATGGTGAGCCAGTTGCGTCAGCGAGTTCCTTGGCTGTCTCTCACCGGGATCAGTCGCATAGCGTTGTCATTTAATCGCCAAAGGCAGCGTCGCCTAGCTGCCTTTGGCTAATCCGTTGCGAACAAACTGTTAGATCTAGCGTTTTGGGGCAGTTTTTTGATCAGCCTCGCTCTATCCTTAGTTTGTAGGGCGGGCTGGCTTGGAATGGTCAGATATGGGATTGAGAAGATGCGCAAAATCTCCGCGTCTTGCCAACACATCGGCGAGCGAATAGCCATCGAGGATGTTGAGGAAAGCCCGTAACGCCTCGTCCAGCACACTGGTCAGGCCGCAGGCGGGCGCGATCAGGCATGAGCCGCATTCGACGAGATCGAAATCGTCCTCGGTGTGACGGATCAGCGCGCCGACATTGATGTCTTCTGCGGAGCGCGCGAGCCGAATGCCACCGTTACGCCCCCGCACGCTTTCCAGATAGCCAGCATTTACCAGATCGTTGACGATCTTCATCAGATGGTTTTGCGAAATGACATAAGCCTGAGCGATCTCGGAAATCGAGCATAGCCGGTCGGGCTGCCGCCCCAGATATAGCAGCACACGCATCGCATAATCGGTGTAGCGCGTAAGGCGCATCGTCTAATCTCCAAAAGATGCATTATTGTTGCATGATTTGTTGCCTCGGTATAGATGTATCACAAGTGCATGATTTGGAGTCGCGGCAATGACCAGATTGGAACTGGACGATGCGGGATTGGAAGCGCTGGTAGAAGCCTTCTACGACCGGGTGCGGGCGGACTCCGAACTTGGCCCGATCTTTAATGACGCGATCGATGACTGGCCCCACCATCTGGAGAAGCTGATTGCCTTCTGGTCGTCGGTCATGCTCACCAGCGGCCGTTACAAGGGTCAGCCCGTTCCCGCGCATATGAAGCACAGAGACAGGATCACGCCCGAACTGTTCGACCGCTGGCTTGGCCTGTGGAAGCAAACCACCGATGAGCTGATGGAGCCGGACGCGGCCATCGCCCTCCAAGCCAAGGCTGCTCGCATCGCGGAAAGCCTGCAACTCGCCATGTTCTTCCGACTGGATCGGCGGCGGGAGCATGCTGACGATGACCGCAAAGTTGCATGACCATGGCTGACATCCGTCCCTATCGGTCCACGCCGGTGTTCGATCAGGACACGCTTCCCGCCGCCCTGCGCGCCCGCCACGATACTAAAGCAGGCGTGTGGGGACTGGTCCGCGTCATCGAAGGCGAGCTTCAACTCACCTACCTCGATCCGCATTCCGAAGTCGTCCTGACGCCCGGGAACCCCGGCCTGATCCTTCCGCAACAGCCGCATTTCGTGACGCCGCTTGGCCCCATGAAGATGCAGGTCGATTTCTACGATCAGCCGCCGCCTGACGGCTGACATCCGGTTTTCCACTACTCCCCATTACATCATAGGAGATTGTGATGTCGCAGCCTCTCAGCGATCAGACCATTGCGCTCGTCAAGGCGACCGTTCCAGCCCTCGAAGCCCACGGCCTCGACATTGTGCATGAGATGTATTCGCGCATGTTCCAGAACCCGGAAATCCGCGATCTGTTCAACCAGTCACACCACGGCGATGCCGGTTCGCAGCCGCGCGCGCTGACCGGTGCCATTCTGGCCTATGCCAGCAATATCGAAAATCTCGGCGCGCTGGCGCCTGCCGTGGAGCGGATCGCGCAGAAGCATGTGGGGCTGCAAATTCTCCCCGAACATTATCCCTATGTCGGCGAAGCCCTGCTGGGCGCTATCAAGGCGGTGCTGGGCGACGCAGCGACGGAGGAAATTCTCGAAGCCTGGGGCGAAGCCTATTGGTTCCTCGCCAATATTCTGATCGCCCGTGAAGACCGCATCTATACCGAGCAGAAGGAGACGACCGGAGGCTGGAACGGTTGGCGTGACTTCCGCGTGGATAAGGTCATCCGGGAAAGCAGTGTCATCAGTTCCTTCGTCCTGCGCCCCGCCGATGGTGAGCCGGTCATGGATCACAAGCCTGGCCAGTATCTGACCTTCTGGTTCGAGATACCGGGACATCCTCCGGTCAAGCGCAACTACTCAATCTCTTCGGCACCCAATGGCGAGGCCTACCGCATCTCGGTCAAGCGCGAGCCACATGGACTGGCCTCAGGATGGCTGCATGACGAGGCCAAAGCAGGAACGAACTTAAAAGTTGCCGCTCCTGCGGGTGAGTTCTTCCTTGCCGAACACACCGAACGACCCGTTGTGCTGCTGTCAGGCGGTGTCGGCCTGACGCCGATGGTGGCGATGCTGGAGGCGTTGGTCGAAGCCGATACAGATGTGCCGGTCCACTATATCCATGGCACGCATAACTGCGATACGCATGCGATGCGCAATCATGTTCGCGACCTGGCGACAAAAGGCAGAGCGGTTCAGGTGACCGACTTCCACCAGACGCCGCTGGGCGACGAGGTGAAGGGCCTGGATTACGACGAAGCTGGGATCATCACCGATGAATGGCTTGTCGCCAATACGCCTGTTGCCGAGGCCGATTACTATATCTGCGGACCGCGGCCGTTCCTGCGCCATGCGGTTTCCACCCTGTCGCTGGCGGGCATCCCATCCGATCGCATCCACTATGAGTTCTTCGGACCTGCTGACGAACTGCTCGCCGCCTGACGGAGTGACAAATGGGCGACATCATCATAGCGCGCGCCATACACATCCTTTCGGTCCTCTTCTGGATCGGTGGAGTGGCGTTCGTCACGCTTGTGGTGATGCCGTCCATTCGCGGCTCGACTGCCCCGGATGACAGGCTTGCGGCATGCCACCGGATCGAGGGGCGCTTTGCGCCGCAAGCCCGGGTCTGGGTTGTGCTCGCCGGCGTCAGCGGCTTCTGGATGATCCATCGCGCGCAGATGTGGGACCGTTTCGCCTACCCGCAATTCTGGTGGATGCACGCAATGGCCGCGCTCTGGGCGATCTTCTTCGCGATGCTGTTCCTGGTCGAGCCGCTGTTTCTACACCGGCGCATGCAGAATTCGCCTGACCTGGGAAGGGATTTCAGGCGCATGGAGCGACTGCATCGTATTCTGCTGCTGCTGGGGGTAGTGACGGTGCTGGGCGCCGCTGCGGGAAGCCACGGCCTGTTCTGACCAGCATCGGGGCCGCGGCTCGACCTGCTGGCAAGCGCATCAGTGCGCCACCTCTTCGTCGCAAGCGCTCTGATGTACCTTTACGATGGTGAGCTTGCGCTCATGTCCCACACGGTCCGGCCAGAGAATGGACTGGCCCTCACGCAGGCCGATCAGTCCGGCGCCGATCGGCGTCAGAATGGATATCCGATTTGCCGCGATATCGGCATGTCTGGGATAGACCAGCTGCACGATCCGTGTTGCACCGCTCGCTTCGTCGACGAATTCCACTTGGGCATTCATGGTGACGACGTCCTTGGATATCCGCCCGGCGCTGTGAACTTTCGCGCGCGCGATTTCCTCAAGTAGAAGTTCGCTGACCTGCGGCAGACGGTCCTGCGCGCCGATGGCTAGGTCGGTCAGGATATCGGCTTGTGTGTCGATCATGTGAATGGGCGGCCGCTTTGGCGCCGTTTTGCGTGTCATGGTGATGGCTTTCCCGGAATGGGCGCACTGAACTGCGTGTCCAATGCAAGGTTCTGGCGAGTCCTGCCCCGAGTTCAGGGCGTACCGCGCCGGAACCCGGGGCTAAATGCCCGTGAGAAGCTGTCCGCCGAGATGACGAAAACGCAAAGAGGAAGCCTTGAACTGCATTGCCGCAAAGATGGGATAGCCCTCCCAAGAAGTCAATTGTGGCCGAATGAACGCGATAGCAACTAGACGTTCATCCAGCAGCCTTTGCGAAGCGAAAAGTAGTTTGTAGCCGTCCGAGAGGGTCCGTTCTCGACGCGCTTCCCGGAAGGGATAGGGGCGAGATAGTTAGAGGCAGCCGGCAGTGATTAACCTGCCATCAGGGTTTCGAGGCCTCTCGATACGCACAGAGCTTCATCGTTGACCGCCTCTATCGGAAGCCCGGTATCGTTTGTAATCATTTCGGACAGCAGTGAGATTGAGGCGCAGCCGCCCGTAGCAATGATGCTGCCGGATAGAAGGTCCGCAGCGAGATCAGGCTTGATTGTGGCGAGGACGCCTCGGGTTGCTTCGACAATCGGAACCAGATGCTTTTTGAATACCAGCTGGAACTCTGAAGCTGGTAGCAGCCGCGTGGCGGGTAAACCCGTCCGCAGATCCCTTCCTTTGATTTCCACCATATGATTAGAAGACTTGGCACCAGTTCCGGAAGAAGTAATTTCTTGCAGAGATACTTCTCGGCCGACGGTGTGTTTAAGCCGTTCAGCGGTCCGCAGGCCGATCAGGAAATGATGTCTGGCGCGCATATGTTCGATCAGTGCCTCGTCGAGCGACTGACCTCCTCCGCGCACGGAGCGAATAAGACATTCGCCATCGATCGAGAACACGGCAATTTCGGTAGTCCCAGCGCCGCATTCAATGATCATCGATGCTCGTGCAGCGCCGATGTCCAAACCGGCACCGATCGCGGCGGCATATGTCTCTTTCACAAGACTGATCCTGCCAAAGCCCGCATCGCTGAGCACCGTGCGCAGGGCAGAAGCTTCTGCTTTCGTAGCATCTGCCGGAATGCCGACCATCGCGCTTGGACGGCTGAGCCGCAAACGCCCCATAACGCTTTTCAGGACATACTGCAGATATGCGCTGGCGGCGTCCAGATCCTGCACGACGCCCCGTGCCAGAGGGCGCCTGATATGTAGTCCACCGGAAGCGCGATCAAGCATGTCGTATGCGTCGGTGCCGGCCGTCAGAAAAAGCTCCTTGCCTCCCTTGTTTGAAAAGCACGATGCAGTGGGTTGTTCAAAGACGATTCCCCCGTCGCGAAGAACGGTGCGGGTGTTTGCGGTCCCAAAATCTATTGCGATATCGGGTCTGTTTTGTCGTGACGTCGAGAAGAACCGGAACATGTTACCCTCGATACAAGGGCTCACTTGCGATGTCGCCTGGAAACATTTGTATCCACGAATACCCTATGAGTTTTGGTGACAGGCGATCCACTTGGTCGACTGGCGACGATGAGAGCAAGGCTTGGCCTCATCCGGAAGTCAATTGTCGCGGACCGGTACGGGTCTGCATAAGCCGCTCGTCATATGTGTTCCGAGCGGTCAACCGGCTTCGCGGGTGCGGCCACCAGAGGGGCTTGGCTGCCGAATTCGACTTGGAGTGTTTTTGCTTCAGCGCGGTCGGTCCGATCCAGTTTCTGCCTGGCCACTCTCCCCGGCGATTCCCACCTGTTCCCGTTCACTGCGTCCAGGCGAATGTGCGACTCTGGACTATCAGAACTACCTTCTTGTATGGCATAATGAATATAGAAAACTTGCCCTTAAATGGTTAAGACTGATATTTGATGTTTAGTACATCAAGGGAGCACGCATGATCACATCGCAACAGATGCGGGCCGCTCGCGCCCTTCTCGGACTCGATCAGCGCCAACTTGCCGAACTGGCAGGGCTTTCGCTTCCGACGATCCAGCGGATGGAGGCTTCCGACGGCCAGGTGCGCGGTGTTGTCGATACGCTGGTCAAGGTCATAACGGCCATCGAACGCGCCGGTGTCGAACTCCTGGGCGAGAATGCTCCAAGCACCGGCATCGGACGCGGTGTGCGACTGCGCGAAAACACCAATGGAAAGCCGCAGGGCGGAGGCGAGTCGGTGCTCTACGACAAGGCGGCACCAGGGGCATCCGTCAGGTGATGACTGCGGCCTTTACGCCGAAGCTCATCACGACGCTGAGGGAGGGATACTCTGCCTCCGCTTTCCGCGCCGATGCCATTGCCGGACTGACGGTGGCCGTCGTTGCGCTGCCCTTGTCGATGGCACTTGCCATTGCCAGTGGGGCTTCGCCCGACAAGGGGCTGATCACGGCCGTCGTTGCCGGTTTGCTGATCTCCGCACTGGGCGGATCACGCGTGCAGGTGGGCGGACCGACCGGCGCATTCGTCGTCGTCGTCTTCAATGTCATCGCCCAGCACGGCTATGACGGGTTGCTGATCGCCACGCTGCTTGCCGGGCTGATCCTCATCGAGGCAGGCGCGGCCCGCTTGGGCCAGATGATCAAATATATCCCGCACCCGGTCGTTACCGGCTTCACGGCAGGGATCGCGGTGATCATCGCATCGAGCCAGGTGAAGGACTTTTTCGGTCTCTCGGTTGAAAACGTGCCGGCCGATTTTTTGCCCAAATGGCAGGCCTATTTCGGCGCGGTGCAATCGATCGATGGCGCGACCGTTGCCGTGGGGGCTGGCGCGCTGGCGCTCATCATCGGCCTGCGCCGCCTCGACCCGCGGCTTCCCGGCTTTCTCATCGCCGTTATCGCAGCATCCCTTCTCGTCGCGATCTTCAAGCTTCCCGTCGATACGATTGGTTCGCGTTTTCCCGATATTCCCGTCGGGCTGCCCTCGCCTTCGCTGCCCGAGATTTCGCTCGCCAAGGTCGGTGAAGTTCTGCCCTCTGCGTTCACGATCGCATTCCTGGCCGGAATCGAGGCCTTGCTATCCGCCGTCGTTGCCGATGGCATGGCGGGCACCCGTCACCGTTCCGATCAGGAACTGATTGGTCAGGGTGTAGCCAATCTGGGCTCGGCCCTGTTCGGCGGCCTGCCCGCCACCGGTGCGATTGCCCGCACGGCCACCAATATCCGTGCCGGCGCGCGCACCCCCGTGGCGGGGATCTTGCATGCGGTGTTCGTGCTGCTGTTCGTCCTCTTCGCCACCGATCTGATGGCCTTCGTGCCGATGGCGGCGCTGGCAGCGATCCTGTTCATGGTCGCCTGGGGGATGAGCGAATATGAACGCTTTCTGGCCCTGCTGCGTATGCCAAACAGCGACCGCGCCGTATTGCTGCTCACGTTCGGACTGACCGTGCTTGTCGATCTGACAGTAGCGATCGGCGTCGGCGTGACGCTGGCATCGCTGCTGTTCATGGCGCGGATGGCCGAGACGGTCGAAGTGGATGCCAGCGGCAAGCGCGATACAGAACTGGATTCCGAAGACATCCACCAGCGCGACGACCTACCCGCAGGCGTGGAAGTCTTTCGCATTACCGGCCCCTTCTTCTTCGGCGTCGCCGGAGAGCTACTCGATACGCTACGCCGCATGGGGCAATCGCCCAAGGTCATCATCCTGCGTATGCGGTTGGTGCCGCTGCTCGATGCCAGCGGAGCGCAGGCGTTGGAGGAATTTGTTGCACAAGCAAGGATCGCAGGCGCCACGGTAATACTATCCGGCGCCCAACCCCAGCCCATGGCCATGCTGCGGCGCGTCCATCTCGACGGCAATTCCGACGGGATTTTCTTTGCCGACGACTTCTCCCAAGCGCAGGCGCTAGCGCTGGATCTGTGCGGAGAAACGGCATCAGGGACACCAGAAAAATTGGGGCCGGTTGCATGGCTCTTTGTGTAGATGGCACCAACAATCAAATCGGACTGTCGGCTCAATCGCGCTCTTTACCAGAGAACAAAGAGCCTATCCATGTAGAAAGACTGGCAAAATGCGACAATGAAGGTGTTAGGCCCGACGTAACTGTCGTCGAGTTTAACGCAGTTCCTTAGCGCCAGGAGCTACATGGTGCGGTGTCACGCGCAACTGCTTCGCGAGACGATGAAAATTCGAGCGAGCATCATCTCGAATTGGCCGCGCAGCGCCGAGATTCAACTTCGCAAGATGTTCTTGAAAAGGAGGTGGCAAAATGCCACCTCATAGGCTGGAGGTGACCTATGGCCCAGTCCATCAAACTTGCTGACGATATCATGAAGATCGTCCGCCGCGAGTCCGAGTTACAGAGCCGCTCGATTGCTGGCCAGATCGCGCATTGGGTGCGCATAGGCCGCGCCATCGAGAAATCGGGCAATTTCGATCATGCCCGCATCACCGCTGCGCTCGCTGGCGACATCGAGACAACCGTCCTCACTGATGAGGAAAAGGATGTCTGGCTCGACAGTTTTGTCGAGAAGATGGGGCAGCCTGGGACCGATGAAGACGCTTTCTTTGCCCGGCGGCGGCAGCTTGGACTAGGTGTCGGTCTCGATGAGGGCGGCAATCTCGTGCGTGAGAAGGCCGCGCATAAGGCATGACGCCGACGATGATCGTGCTTGCCGGGCCGAACGGCGCCGGCAAGTCGACTCTCTACCAGACCCGTGTAGCACCAAGCTTCGCAGGACCATTCATCAACGCCGACATCATCCAGCGCGACGAACTGCGCGATCCTTCTCCAGCCGCGTCTTACGAAGCAGCCAGGATCGCGTCTTCGCGCCGGGCTGACTATCTTTCTCGAGGTCGCGATTTCGTGACCGAAACGGTCTTCTCGCATCCCTCCAAACTTGAACTGATCGACGAAGCACGAACCAAAGGTTTCACCGTCATAGTGATGCATGTTGGCGTCGACACGCCAGATCTCTCTGTTGCGCGTGTCGGTACGCGTGTCGAGGAAGGCGGACATATCGTACCCGAGGACAAGATCCGCGCCCGTTACGAGCGTGGCGCGTCATTGATCCGCGCCGCAGTCCTTAAAGCGGATCGCGGCATGGTCTTCGACAATTCGCGTCTCAACGAACCGCCGAGCCATTGCCTGACATTCGCGACCGGGCGGCTGGCCTTTGCGTTGCCGCGCCTACCCGACTGGATTAGATCGGTTTATGAAGCAGACTTGGAGATCTGAAGCCAAGTGCGAAGGATGGCCGGCAAGCTACCCGGTGCCAGCCAGGTAATCCGAGCTACTCTTCATTGAGTTTCGTTTGCACAGCCGATCGCCCACCCTGCGTCCAGATGTCAAACGTCGACTGACCTTCCTCAGCCATCGTCTGGATCATGGAGATTTCACGTTCTGCAAGGGGCCGCTGAAGTTCCGCGTAAAGCGCCCGATCATCGAACCCCGCGCGCGCCGCGGCGTTTCGGTCCGTTGCGAACCGGACAGCTGAGATCCGCGACCAGTAAATAGCTGACATGCACATTGGGCATGGTTCAGAGCTTGAATATAGAATGCAGCCATCGAGGAACGGCGCTTCGAGCGTCTTGCAGGCGCTTCGAATTGCGACGATTTCGGCGTGAGCGGTCGGATCGTTGTGAGCATGAACGTGATTGAAGCCTTCCCCGACGATGGCTCCATCTTTCACTATCACCGCACCAAAAGGCGGTCCCGAGCCCTGCGAGATTGCCTCTTGGGACAGGGCAATAGCTCTTGCCATCGCATCTTCAGGCAGAACCGGATTGACCATATCTTTCTCCGACCGGCGATATGGCTGCCGGCTTTTGGCCGAAGGGTTCGTACTGAGGCTTAGCTGTCATCACGTCTCCAGCTTCGTTATCCAGTGCTGCACGAAAGCAGCGCGCTCATCGGGCGACACGAGAGTGAGGGGAACAAGACCGTATCCCAGTTCCTGATAGACAAGCGCCATCACGTCATAGGTCGCCACCGCCTCGTCCCAGTCCTGCTTACGCTCGGCGTCGTTGGCGTAGATCTCGGCCCAGGGCGGGGCGATGAAGACATGTCGGTTGTACCGGTTGCTCTCCGCCGCGCGTGTGAGGTCGCCGGGTATGCTCAGCCCGCACAATATGCGGTAGCCGATGATGTCGGGAATGCCTCGGTCGAAGAACAAGACGCCGTCTTTCGTCCGTGCCTCCTCATAGGAGCTGAGGTCATGCGTAAGCATCCGCTGGGCAAAGGCGTCGCGGTCATCCCATGGTAGAGCGGTTCCGCCGGCGGCCACCTCGTCGCGGATCACCGCTCGTCCGGCCTCGGGCATATGCGGCAAGCCTTGTTCGGCCAGCGCCGCAAGGAGCGTGCTTTTGCCTGATCCCGGTCCGCCGGTTACGACGAAGAAGCGATCCATCCCGTCCCTCAACTTTCCCGCGCCTGCGCGAAGGTAAGGACCAGCGTGTCCCGCCATGCGGGGGAGCCCCGTATCGCGGAAACGATGGGCGTTGTGCCGTGGCGGACATCCCGGTCATTCAGCAGCAGGGCTTCGCCGGGACGGGTAAGCCGGTGCTCGAGGATGCAAGCGCCAAATGCATCCTCGACGCGGCTCTCGCCGCCTGCATAATCGCGGCCGCCGACAAGCAGGATCAGCACCCAGTCGCGCCCGTCATGATGCATGCCCTCCGGCGTTGGGAGGCCCGGCTGTCCCGGCAGCGCTTCGATGCGAAATTGATGCGCTTCGACCGCCCAGGAGTTCGGACCTTGTGGGCTCGCATCCGCGATAAGGGAGGCGGTGCCCAGCACCAGCGCCTGAAACAGCGGCGATCCGGTTCGAGCCTCGGCCATCGGCGCGAACCAGCGTTCGATGCCGCCATTCAATGGATTGTGATCGCGCTCCTGGTAATGCGCGCGATGCGGCAGGCGCATGCATTTCCCGTCTGCCACATCAAAGGCGGCATAACGTCTGCGGCGATAGGTGCCGCCGTCGGCCATCCACGTGTCGTGCGGCAGATCATCCCAACTCCGCGCGAACGCGGCCCATTCGGAGCTGCCAGGATCAACCAGCTTGCCCGGCGGCAGGAGCAGGGCGGGCGGCGTGGCGATGCACTCGCCGGAGGCGGTGGCAAGCTGCCCGGTCATGTCTCGCCGTCCCAGTAGCCGACCGCATCGGCATAGCGCCCGACATGATCCACCGACCGGCT